>CALENB010000193.1 GCA_937910235.1 uncultured Myxococcales bacterium
TGACCCCTGCAAGGTGTAAGCCTTGCGGGGGTTGTTTCGTTTTTGTGCGTGGTTTTGGTGAGGAGGGCGTCGTCCGACGTCCCTGAAACAACACGGTCGCCGCTATTCGGCCTTCGCAAAGTCGGTCCGATTCTCCTGCCCCACCGGACAGTTGAAACATGGTGACGCCTTGGTCTGCAGCGCGTTCGCGTTGACGTAGCTCGTCATGCACTCGTGCATCTGGAGATCTAGTCGGCGGCGGTCGCAGCGAAACGACTCGAGCAGCATTCGGCGCGTTTTGCGCGGCTCATTGGGCGGATCGTGCGAAAGTTTTGTGGCGGGCATGGAGCCTCCGTGAGGCCGCATGGACTCAGCCTCGCGCTCCACGGTACGGAGATCGCCATGCGCGATCAAGTGAGCGGCCACTCCCGGCGTCCGGTGGACCTCAGAATCGTCGGTGAGAACCGCACGGTAGGTCCCGGCGGACACGGGCAAGGTGCGCTGGATCCAGCCAAGCCGTCGCGTAGCCGATGCCGTCAGACACCCGCGCGATCACTTGTCCCCAAGGGTCGATGATCATCGAGTCGCCGTGCGAGTGTCGTTTTCCGCCGTGGATACCCCACTGATCTGGCGCGAGCACGAAACACTGGTTTTCGATGGCGCGCGCGCGGAGCAGGACCTCCCAGTGGGCCTTGCCGGTCTGGGCGGTGAAGGCAGCTGGAACGGCCAAAACCTCGGCGCCGGCGTCTACGAGTCGACGGTAGTATTCCGGAAATCTCAGGTCGTAGCAGATGCTGAGCCCAAGCCGCATCCCGTCGACGTCTGTGACGACGGGTGTATCGCCAGCAGCAATGGCGTCAGACTCGCGGAACGTGACGGTGCCGGGTACGTCGATATCGAAGAGATGGACCTTGTCGTACGTGGTCACCACGGCTCCCGTCCGATCGAAAAGGACGGACGTGTTGTAGGCCTTGGTTGTACTTGGTCCGGCGCGGTGGAATGAGCCAAGGAGCAAGGCCACGTTGAGTTCCGCGGCGAGGGCGCCGAAGTGGGCAACGATACGGCTGCTCTCGAGCGGTTCCCCGGCGTCGCGTTCAGTCCCGGTTACCAGGTAGCCCGTATTCTCAGGAAGCGCGATAAAAGTGGCGCCGTCCTGGGCCGCCGCTGCTGTGAGGTCCGAGGCTTCACGCAGGTTCCGGTGGATGTCTTCGGTGGAGCAAAGCTGAACGACGGCGACCTTGGTGCGCTTCATGATGCTCCCCCTGCGCCGTGACACGGCGTCGAGCAACCATGACGAATGCAGGTAGCGTTCGCAAGTGGCGGCCGGGTCCGTTGACCAGCGCGACACCGGAAGGGTAGCTTCGCGCCGTTCGCGGCCCTTGGCCGCCGAAAGGAGTACGAGATGCCCACTCAAATTGTAGCAGTGACAGGACGTGAGGTGTTGGATTCACGCGGCAACCCAACCGTCGAAGTCGAGGTGAGTCTCGGCTCGGGCGCTCACGGGTTGGCGATCGTGCCGTCGGGTGCGTCCACGGGTGTGCACGAGGCCGTCGAGCTGCGCGATGGGGGGCCCCGCTTCTTGGGCAAGGGTGTGTTGAACGCGGTCGCGAACGTCGACCAGCGCATCGGCCCCGCGATTCTCGGCATGGATGCGCTCGATCAGCGGGCAGTCGACGAAGAGTTACTGGCGATGGACGGCACCCCGAACAAGGCGGTCCTCGGGGCCAACGCGATGCTGGGTGTTTCACTCGCTGTCGCACGTGCGGCCTCAGAAGCGGTGGGATTGCCGCTCTACCGCTATCTGGGCGGCGCTCGGGCGCGAGTCTTACCGGTGCCGATGATGAATCTGATCAACGGCGGCGCGCATGCGCCTGGCGGATTGGACATTCAGGAGTTCATGGTCGTGCCACATGGCTTCGACACGTATCGCGAGGCGTTGCGGGCAGGCGCCGAGACATTTCAACATCTCAGGAAGATGCTCGCAGATCGTGGCCTGCCAACAACCGTGGGCGACGAGGGCGGTTTCGCCCCTCGGTTGGAGCGAAATGAGGATGCACTCGGCTTGTTGCTGGAGGCCATCGAGGCAGCTGGCTATGTGCCTGGCGAACAGATCAGCCTGGCGCTCGACGTGGCGAGCAGCGAGTTTTTCGACAGCAAGACGGGCTTGTATGATCTGGCCAGCGAGGGTCGCAAGCTCGACGGCGCGGCGTTCGCAGGCTATCTCGCCGATCTCGCGCGTCGCTATCCGATCGCCAGCATCGAGGATGGCATGGACGAGGATGACTGGGCGGGTTGGGGTGAGCTGACCAGAGCGGTGGGCGCGACGACGCAGTTGGTGGGCGACGACCTCTTTGTTACGAATACGGCCAGGTTGCAGCGCGGAATCGATGAGAATGTCGCCAACGCCATCCTGGTCAAGGTCAACCAGATTGGCACGCTGTCTGAGACGTTGCAGGCCATTGATCTCGCGTTGTCGAATGGCTACGGCGCGGTCATCTCTCATCGCTCGGGAGAGACGGAGGACACGACGATCGCCGACATCGCTGTGGCTACTGGCGTCGGGCAGATCAAGACAGGATCGCTGTCACGTGGGGAGCGGACGGCCAAGTACAACCGATTGCTCAGGATAGAGGACGAGCTCGGATTGGGCGCGCATTATCCCGGGCGGACCGTGTTCGCGACCTCGCGCTGAGCGTCAGGGGAGCCCATGTTCAAGCTGTTGCTGCTGACCTCTGCGTTGTGCCTGTTGGCCTGTGCGTGCGCTGAAAAGAAGGCTCCGACGGCGCTAGTCGCCGCGGTGAGCCCCGTCGCGTCCGCCGACCCCTTCACGCCTGCCGCGGCGGCCGATAAGCCGCAACGACGGCGCTCGCTCGCGCGCGTTTTTATGAAGTCGAGGTGTGTGATGATTGGCGTGCTGTCGCCCGATCCGAAGCTGTACGCTGGGGTTGGGTTCTCCGATGACGCGGCGTTTCGTGTGGCGTTCAAAGCAGCCGCTGACGAGGACCCCATCTGGGCGCGAGGCGTCGTCGAGAAGGCGTACAGCACGCCGTGCCGAGCGTTGGAGGCGACGCCATGATCGCTCATCGTGCATCGCGGGGGGCGCTGTCGGTCGCGGCCCTTTGGCTTGTGGTCGTCTTCGCCGGCGGCTGTGGCCCGACCGTTGGCGATGCGTGCGAGAACAGCACCGCGTGTGGCACTGGCCTGATCTGCGATCAATCGACGCCAGACGGCTACTGTACGAGAAGCCCTTGTCGGGCCGGCGAGTGCCCGGAAGAGGGTGTCTGCGTCGACTTTGGGGCGGAAGCGTCGTGGTGCATGCGGCGTTGCGAGGCGGGTCAGGGTTGTCGTGATGGCTTGGCGTGCGTCGCGCCAGATGCGTTCGACACGGCCACGGAGTGCTTGGGCGCGACCGGCGGTTCAGGGTGCAAGTTTTGCGCGGTGAAGCCTTGATACCAAGCGCAGAGTCAAAGGGCGGCCTGCGTCGCGGGTCGAGCTGCGTGCTGGTCATCGCGACCTCGCTGGGGCTCGTCGCCTGCTCGGCGCCACAGACCCACCGTGATGCGCCGCTAATTCGACCGGACGATGGTCGCTCAACGCTCGCCAAGCACCAGCCTGATGCGGCGCCGAGTGCCTCTTCCGGCGCGCGCCGTGTCGACCTACGCACCCCGCAATCGGACGCCTCACTCGGGATCCCTCGCTACGTTGTCGACGCGGTGGTGAAGGATGGTCCCGGGCGCTTGCTGCAGCTGGTTCCACTGGCGCCAGTATTCGATGCGCGACGACGTTTTCGGGGCTTTCGGATCGTTCGCATCCACGATAACAGCGCCGAGGTGCTTCGCTACGGCGTTCACCCCGGCGACGTGCTCGTCTCCGTCAACGGTCTGCAGATCTCGCGTCCCACACACATGCTGGCGCTGTTCAAGCTGCTGCCAACCGCGACGCTGCTCGACATTCGAGTCCAACGGGATCATGCGCCGGTTCATGTTCAGATTCCGATCGTCGAGGATAAAGACCGCAATGACACGCAGACACGCGCGGGCGATGGCGCGATCTAGCGGGCTACGAGACGCGTCGCCCCGACGTGTCCACCGAAAACTTGATGCGATGGCGTAATCACGGCTAGACTCATGCGGGTCCGATGTTCTCAACGTTTTGAAGGCGTGGTCCTTGGGTGGCAAGCGCGCGTTTCTAACCCTCCCCCGTGAGCAGGTACAGATGAGCAACGGTGGTTTCTACTTCCGCTACTGGGGCGTCCGGGGCAGCATCCCCGCTCCAGGACCCGACACAGCCCGCTATGGCGGGAACACGACGTGTATCGAGGTTCAGGTCGGCGACCAACTCTTCTGCGTTGACGGAGGCACGGGCGTCCGCATGTACGGCCAAGATCTACTCCGTCGGCTCCCGGTTCAGGTCACCTTCCTGATGACCCACCTGCACTGGGACCACGTGCAGGGTTTTCCGTTCTTCACGCCATTCCTCGTGCCGGGCAACGAATTTCACATCTACTCGGGGCATCACAACGGCGGAAACATCCTCGGCGTGCTGAAGCAGCTGATGGCACAGCCAGCGTTTCCGATCTCGATGGACGCGTTCCAATCCGAGGTCTCATTCGATTTCCTCGAGCCGGGCGACGCGCTCCCGTTTGGTGACCTCACGATTCGGACCGCCCTTCTCAACCATCCTGGCGGCGTCATCGGTTATCGTTTCGAGTACGGCGGCAAGGTCTTTGTGCACGCGTCTGACTGGGAGCAACCCGCAGACGGCAGCCTGGACGAGGAGTTCGTGGCGTTCATCCGCGACGCCGACGTGCTGAGCGTGGACGCGACGTACACCGACGACGAGTACCAGGGCAAGGTCGGCCCGATGCGCAAGGGCTGGGGCCACGCCACGCAAGAAGAGGCGATTCGACACGCGGACGCCGCCGGCGTGAAGCGGACGATTCTGTTCCACCATGAGCAGTCTCGGACCGACGCCGAGATGGACGCGTTGGGGGCCAAGCTGTTTGGTGGCCGAACCGACCTGTCGTTTGCCGTCGAAGGCGAGCGCGTCGATCTGCTCTAGGTCCGACGAACCGTGACCGAGCCGCGTGGACGCGCTTATAGCCCATGATTGCGGGCCGAGCGCTCCTTCCCTTCCGTGACACCGACCGACGGTCGCCGCTAGTCGTCGTCGTTTTTGAGCAGGTCGAGCGCCATCTCGAACTTGTTGAACGGCGGCATCAGGTAGACCCCAGCGCAACTCGGTCGGATCTCCGCCAGAAACTCGCGCGCGATGGCGATTCCGACCTCCGGACCCGCTTCGCCAGCCACGTCCATCCGCGAGCGGATGTGATCGGGGATCATCATGCCTGGCACTTCGTGGTGGATGAAGTTGGCGTGGCGTGCGTTGCGTAGCGGCAAGATCCCGACCATCAACGGAATCTTGGGTTTTGCTCGCTCGATGAAGCGCTCCAAGATCTCCACATCGTAGATCGGTTGCGTGAGCGCGTAACGCGCCCCCGCCTCTTGCTTGCGGTGAAAGCGCTCGATCTCAAGATCCAGGTCTTCTGCGGTCGGGTTCACGGCGCAGGAGAGTCGAAACTGCGTCTGGTGTTTTCGAGCTTTTCCGTTGGCGTTCCGGCCGTTGTTGAGCCCTTCCAACACGCTGAGCAACCCGATTGAGTCGACCTCAAACACGGCGCGGGTGCCAGGATAGTCGCCGACCGACGGCGGATCTCCCGTCACACAGAGCAGGTGCTTCACACCTAGCGCGTGAGCTCCCATCGTCTCGCTCAACAAGCCGAGCAGATTGCGGTCGCGGCAGGAGACGTGGAGGAGGATCTCGATGTCGACTTGCTGCTGAATCAACACGGCCAGCGCCAGCGGGCTCATCCGCGCGGTCGCGAGCGGGGAGTCGGCGATGTTAATCGCGTCTACACCCGCGTGCCTGCATGCGACGGCGCCGCGGACAAGCCGTTCAGCGTTGACGCCACGAGGCGGGTCTAGCTCCACGCTGATGACGAACTCGCCGGCCATGAGCTTGCGCTCGAATGGCGACTCGTCCCAATCCTGTTGAAGGGTCGCGTTCTGAGCGCTCTCGTCAGACGTCCGTTCCTCGCGCAGCACGACGTTAAGGGCCTGCCCGGGGCTCCCCGGCAACGCCACTGGGGCGCGATTTCCCACCGTCTGTACCGCTCGCATGATGTGCTCAGGCGTGGTGCCACAACAGCCGCCGACGGCCCGCGCGCCGCGACTGGCGGCATCCGCCGCCCACTGCGCGAAGTAGTCCGGTGAGTTGACGTAGTGCAGGCGGCCATCAACGACTCGCGGCAGCCCGGCGTTGGGCACAAACGCGAGCCGGGCTCCCTTCACGCGGCACATGCGCTCAAACACCTCATCCATGCCCTGAGGGCCGACGCTGCAGTTCGCACCCGCTGCGGCAGCACCTGCCTCCAGAACGGCCTGCACGACCTCCTCGGGTTTGTGGCCGAGCAGCGTCTTGCCTTCTTCCGTGAAGGTGGCGAACGCCATGAACGCCGCGTCGTTCTTTAGCGCACGCAGCGCTCGAATCGCCAGCAGCAGCTCCGTCAGGTCGCTGAAGGTCTCAAAGATGATCAGGTCCGGATCCGCGGCGATCAGCGCCTCGAGCTGCTCCCGAAAAACCATGGACGCTTCGTCTTGCTGGATCCGGCCGACCGGCGCGAGCGGCTGACCGATTGGTCCCACACTCGCGGCCACCAGCGGCCGATTGTGGGGTGGCCGGTCACTGGCCGCGTCACGCGCGATGGCGATCGCCGCACGGTTGATTTCTGCGACCGGAGGCGCCTCACCGCCGAGCCGCAGTCGATTCGCACCGAACGTGTTCGCCGTGATGACCTGTGCGCCAGCCGCAACATAATCGCGATGAACACGCCGCACCGCCAAGGGCCGACTGAGGCACAGCTCATCCAAAGAGCGCTCAAAGCTGAAGCCCTGCTCGTAGAGCTGGGTGCCCATGGCGCCGTCCATGACGAGTACACGCTCATCGAGCAGCGCCACTAGGCGAGAATAGGTCCACATGGGCGAGTCATTGTCCTGGGCCGACGCAAATCGTCCACTATCGGGAGCCGTCTACTTCGTCAGCGCCGTGAGCCAAGCGAGGAAGCCGAGATGTAGATTGTACTTTGCGTCTGACGACGACCCGACAACACCTGCCTGACCGACGAGTATTTGCACATCCATTTTACCCGACTGGCCGGCGATGTGGGCGTTTGCGAACGTCACGGTCACACCCTTGGGTGCGCAGCCTTCGTCCTTGACCCCGTTGCACGTGCGGTCCTTACCGTCGCAGAGCTCCTTGACTGCCGGGATGACTTCGCCCTCACAGGTTCCCTGCAGCTTGCCGTCCTTGCAGAAGCTCTTGCCCTCCTTGCACTCGCCGACTCCCTTCGTCTTGGGATCGGCGCTGTAGCAGGGCTGCGTCCCTGAGTTTGGCTTGTTCTGACAACCCTTCTGCGTGTCGCAGATGTCGTCTGTGCACGGGTTGCTGTCGTCGCACTTGGGTTGCTCGGTGCCGGGCAGGCACGTGTGCTTTGCGGTGTCCGGATGCGTCCCGCACTTGTCGCCGACCGAGCAGGCGTTGCCGTCATCACAGCTACCCACGTGTGGCGCGTTGAGACACTTTGCCGTGACTTTGTCGCAGCTGTCGTCGGTGCAGGTGTCCTTGTCATCACAGTCCGTCTTCGCCTTGTTGGTGCACGTCTTCGCGACCGAGTCACACACGTCTTCCGTGCAGGCGTCATTGTCTTCACAAGCCGCGTCGTCAGCCTTGCCGTTACAGTCGTTGTCGAGTCCGTCGCACGTCTCGTTCGTTACCTTGCCGAGGCTGTCGCACGTTGATTTCGTCGCACCATCGCAGACGACCTTGCCGCCCGCACAGGCGCCTGTGCCGCACGCGTCACCCACCTCGATCTTGCCGGCTGCCCCGCCGTCCCAAGCGAAGCCCTCGTCGGCTTTTCCGTCGCAGTCATCGTCGGTGCCGTTGCAGACCTCCGGCTTGGGCGTCGCGGCGCCGGTGCAGAGCAGCGCGCCCTTGTCGCTGCAAGCCGCCTTTCCGGGACAAGCGCCCACCAAGGTCTTGCACTTGCCGTCGGACACGTCGCACGCCTCGCCGGTGACGCTACAGTCGCCGTCAGCCGCGCAGGTCGTCTTGCTGCCGGCGTCCTCGAACGCCTTCACTGTGCAGGCAAAGTCCGCTGGGAGATTGTCGGTCGTGCCGTCGCAGTCGTCGTCGAGTGTGTTGCAGACCTCCGAAGCGGCCGCTTTCGCCAGGCACTGCGTCAAACCTTTCGCGTCGCACTTGCGCTTCGCCTTGCACGTGCCGAATTCGTTGGTGACGGCGCACTCCGTCTCAATCCCCTTGGCTTTGGCCCAGTCCGAACACTCGCACGCCTTGGGTTTGCCGCCTTCCTCCTTGCGCTTGCACTGCTTGACGTCCTTGCCCGCGCCATCCTTGACGGTCGCGCACGCGTAGTCGCCTGGGCACTCCGCGTCGGCCGTGCAAGGCGAGCCGCAGAACTTGCCGTCGGTGCCATAGTCCAGGCAGAGGCTGGCCACACCGTTGATCTGGCAGTCTGAGTGAAACTGGCACGGCGAACAGAGCGTCAGCTGCGCGGAGACGCAGTAAAATAGCGGGGACCCGTCACCGATATCCTTGCATTCGTAACCGGCCGCGCAGGTATCTGTGCATTTCTGTGCGCATCGTTTGCCCTCGTGGGTGTCCAAGCAGATGCCGCTTCCGCAGTCGCCGTTCGCTGCGCAGGTGCATCCGTCCGCGCCGGGACAGCCCCCGCCCGAGTCCGCTGTGCCTGTGTCCGTCGCGCCCGCATCGATCGTGCCAGCGTCGATGGTGCCAACATCGGCGGTACCTGCATCCGCCGTCCCTGCGTCCGTGCTCCCGGCATCGGTCGTCACTGCGTCGGCGGACGTGTCCTTGTCGTCGCTCACCTCACCGCCACCTGTGTCCTCGTTGCCGCTGCCGGTGTCCGCCGCAGGCCCTTTCGTGACGCCACCCTCGTCGCCACCGCAAGCGGGGAGCACGAGCGCGACGAGAGAACACAGGATCAAAGTTCGATGCGAAGCGATGTGCATGAGGTGGGCTCCGGTATGTGGGCAGTTAGCTGCTCCAAGCCACGCACCCTAGCATCCGCCCAAAACCAAAGTCAATTGTGGTGAATCGCTGCAACACTTGAAGAATAAGACGATAAGTCTAGATTCTGGCGTCCGCGGCCGGACAGGCCAACACCGACGCTGTCGACCGTTGCGGCCGCCTGGCAGAACCGGTGTCCAGCATTGCGCTCATTCTCGTACGGATCTACACCGTTCGCCTGCTCAGTTGCAGGACGACCTGTGAGTGGTGAGGAGCTCGATGAGCGGCGAAAAGAAGAGCTTGGCGATGGTTGCGCTGCTGATCTGCGTCGCCGCAGGTATGGCCGTGTGGCGCGCGGCCCGGGTTCAGCCTTCAGACGAGGTCCAGGGCGCAGGCCGGGTTCAGGATCCGGGCGCCGAGGCCCAGCGACTTGGTCCGCGACGGCCAGATGAGAGCGCGAAAGCGGCTAGTGCCCCGTCAGGGGTGACGTCGGTCGTCGGCATGGACGGCGGCGGTGCCGCGGCGCAGCCAGCCGGTGAGCGTCTCCGTCCTGGCGCAGAGCCGACCCACGGACAGCGCTTCCTGGCGACCATGCGGGGCGGCGGCGAGACTAGCGGAACGGTGTTTCGGGCTGCAGCGCAGCGCGCGCCGCTGTTGGTCTTCATGGGTGAGGCCGACGACCCGCCCGACGCCTGGGCTGCGATTCTGCGGACGCTGCGGGTCTCGCGCGACTACCACCTGATCGTCCTGACGCCACCGCCGACGACGCACGAAGCAGCCGGTCATGTCGAGGCGACTCGCGCCGTCGAGACCCTGGAGGCCGCGCTCACGTGGGCGCACAAGCACCTCGATCGCGCCGTGGATGGCATCGCGCTGATTGGCGGAGGACTCGGTGGCGCAGCTGCAGCGCTGCTCGGCGCTGAACGCCGTGACGTCTTAGCCGTCGTGTCGATTTCTGCGCCCGCCCGGCTTGGCACGTTCCGAGTTGCCGACGCGATGGCGGCGCTGCGGGGACGCCAGACGTACTGGATCGCTGGTGCAGACGACGAACGCGGCGCGGGCGTCCTCACGATGGCCGGCAGGCTGCCGTTGGCCGCCGTCCGAGTCAGACCAGGTCACGCGCGAGGGGCGCGCCTGCTCGCGAGCGATCGACGAGCCCAAACTTCGCTCGCAGGTTGGCTGTTCGCGGTGATGCCTACGGTTGGCCCGTAGGATACTGGCCAGGCCGTACACGCCGGCACGCCGTGTCCGTTGCGACGCCATGTCCGTTGCGACGCCATGTCCGTTGCGACGCCATGTCCGTTGCGACGCCGTAGCCGCTTAAGGTACACCCGCGCCCGCGACGCACACGCAAGGCGTGCTGGAGAGGAAAGAAGACATGCTCGACATCAAATACGTGATCAACCATGCAGACGCCGTGGCTCTGAACTGCGAGCAGCGGCTCATGCCGGCCGACATCGAGACGTTGGTGGCGGCCTACCGCGAACGCAACACCGCGATCACCGAGATGGAGATTGTACGCCAAGAGATGAACACCAACGCGCGTTCGATGAAGCAGCAGCTGTCGGCGGCGGAGCGCGACGAGAAGATCGTCCATGGCCGCACCCTCAAAGCCCGCGTCGCCGATCTCGATACACGCGCGGAGGTGTTGCGACGCGACGTCGACGAGCGGCTACGTACGCTGCCCAATCTCACCCATCCCGACGTGCCGATCGGTCGCACGGACGAGGACAACCGAGAGCTCCGCAAGTGGGGAGTGCCGCCCGCTTTCGACTTTGAGGCCCTGGATCACGTCGAGCTGGGTCAACGCCTCGATCTGCTCGACTTTGAGGGTGGCGCGGCCGTCGCCGGACAGAAGTTCTACTTCTTGCGCAACGAGATGGTGTTGCTCGACCTGGCGCTGCAGCGCTACGCCATCGATATTCTTGTCGCGCGCGGTTACACGCCCCTGATGACACCAGATTTGGCGCGCCCGGAGATCCTGGAGGGCATCGGCTTCAATCCGCGTGGTGAAGAGACCCAGGTGTACAACATCGAAGGTCATGATCTGTGCCTCATCGGCACAGCGGAGATCGCGATTGGTGGCATGTTGCGCGACCGAATGCTGCTGCAGTCGCAACTGCCGCTGAAGCTCGCCGGGATCTCGCACTGCTTCCGCACAGAGGCCGGCGCGGCGGGGCGCGAATCCCGTGGGCTTTATCGTGTGCACCAGTTCACGAAGGTCGAGATGTTCATCTTCTGTGGTGACGCGGTGGCGGCAGACGGGCGACCTGAGAGCGAGCACTACCACGACGAGCTGGTCGCGATCGAAGAGCAGATGCTGCAGGGCCTGGAGATTCCCTATCGCGTGGTCGACGTTTGCACAGGCGACCTGGGAGCTCCGGCGTTCCGTAAATTCGACATCGAGGCGTGGATGCCGGGCCGCGGAATGTACGGCGAAGTGACCTCGACCTCGAATTGTCTCGACTTTCAGTCCCGGCGACTCGGCATCCGAGCCAAGCCGGACACCGGAGCCAAGGCGAAACCTCGGTTTGTGCACACCCTGAACGGCACCGCCGTCGCCCTGTCTCGGACCCTGATCGCGATCCTGGAGAACCACCAACGCGCCGATGGCTCCGTCCGCATGCCAGCGGCGCTGCGGCCGTACCTGCCATTCACTGAGATCTTGTCCAAAGGATGAGCGCGACCGCTCCGACGCGCGCGCTCGTAGCCCGGGGTTCGGCACGTGTGACTTGCGGCGCGTGATTTGGGCGCGAGCGCTTGCGGACTGAGGCGAATGGCTTGGCCCACGTGACGGGCAGAGGCGGTCGCGACCGCTACACCGCGACGCCGAAATCTCGGAGGGCGTCGTTCAGTGACGTCTTTTCGTCCGTTGACGCTTTGCGCTGACCGATGATGAGCGCACACGGGATCCCGAACTCTCCGGCTGGAAAGCGCTTCATCCGTGTCCCCGGGATCACAACAGATCGCGCAGGGACGAATCCAACGTGCTCGATCGGCTCTGGGCCGCTCACGTCCAAGATCTTCGTGGATTTCGTCAACACCACGCCAGCGCCCAGGACTGCCTGTTCGCCGATGTGCATGCCTTCGACGACGATGCAGCGAGACCCCACAAACGCGCCATCCTCGATGATCACGGGGGTGGCCGCCGGTGGCTCCAACACGCCGCCGATACCGACGCCGCCGGAGAGGTGAACCCGCCGCCCAATCTGCGCGCACGAGCCAACGGTCGCCCACGTGTCGACCATGGTGCCGGCGCCGACGCGGGCGCCGATGTTGACGTAGCCCGGCATCAGGATCGCGCCCGGCTCCAGGAACGAGCCGTAGCGCGCCACACCGGGCGGCACGACCCGCACGCCCTGCCCAGCCAAATTGCGCTTGAGCGGGATCTTGTCGTGGAACTCGAACGGCCCGACTTCGAGCACCTTCATCTGAGCGACAGCGAAATACATGAGGATCGCCTGCTTGACCCAGGCATGCACGATCCAGCTTTCGCCCTGCTTTTCCGCGACGCGGAGGTCACCGCGATCGAGCCGCTCGATGGTGTCGAGCACGGCGTCGATGTACGTCCGGTCGGCGCCCGACAGCAAGGTGCGGTCGGCGTAAGCGGCTTCAATAGCTAGCTTTGCGTCGCTCATAGAAGATCTCCGTCGCTGAGAGAGCTGTTCGGTGGCGAGGACCGCCTCGCCACAGCTGCTACAGTGCTGCGGAACCTACTTCGCCGCCGCCGGAGCGGCCGGCGCCGCAGCTGCTGGCGCTTCTGCTGCTGGTGCCGCTGCTGGCGCCGCTGCTGGCGCCGCTTCTGCTGCTGGTGCCGCTGGTGCTGCTGGTGCCGCTGGTGCTGCTGCTGGCGCCACTGCTGGAGCTGGCGCGGCCTTGTCGGCAGGCTTGGCGTCAACCTTCTTAGGCACGGCACCATCGCCAGCGCCTTCGGTACCGGCGGATGCCGCGGGCGCCTTGACGGCCGACCCGTCGACCACCGAATGGTCAGCGCTCGCGCGGGCCAACACGATCGACAGGACCATGAACAGCACCGCAGCGCCGGTCGTCATGCGGGTCAGCACGCTGGACGCACCGCGGCCGCCGAACACCGAGCCGGTGGAGGTGCCGCCGCCACCAAGCGCGGCGCCCATGCCGTCAGCTCGGCCGGGCTGCAGCAGCACGACGATGGTGAGAAAGAGACAAACGATCACGTAGAGCGCAACGGCGAGGTAGTACAGCACTTTCAATTCTCCTGCCTCGGCGGTGTTGCCGAGGGAAGCGGGCCCCTAGCGGGCGGCCCGCACGATCTCTGCGAACGATTCGGCGTTCAGGCTGGCGCCCCCGACGAGGGCACCGTCAATATCCGGCTGAAGAAGCAGCCCAGCGGCGTTGCTGGGCTTGACGCTCCCGCCATATTGAATACGCAGCTGCTCCGCGTACTCAGATCCGAGCAAACCACTGACGTGGCCGCGCACCCAGGCGTGGACTTCCTGCGCTTGTTCGGGCGTCGCTGTGAGCCCCGTCCCGATGGCCCAGACGGGCTCGTAGGCGAGGATCATCCGCGCGACAGCGCCCGTCGTGTGCGCCCGAAGCGCGGAGTTGAGCTGACGCTCCAACACCGAGAAGGTCTGGCCGGCCTCGCGCTCGGCGAGGCTCTCTCCAATGCAGAGCACGGGGATGAGATCGGCCTCAAGCGCGACGCTCAATTTCCTTGAGACGAGCCCATCATCGTCGCCAAAGACGCTGCGGCGCTCCGAGTGGCCAATCAGCACGTGTGTGCAGCCAACCGAACGAATCATCTCCGCCGAAACACCACTGGTGAACGCGCCTTGGGCCTCGACGTGCAGGTCCTGGGCGCCGACGGCGATGGCGCTTTCGCGCAGACGCTGGCTGGCCGGGCGCAGGTACGGGAACGAGGGAAACACGATCGACTCAACGCCGCGGACGGAGCCGAGTCGGTTGCGCAAGTCGGATGCCAACGTCATGGCCGCCTCGAAGTCGAGGTGCATCTTCCAGTTGCCGCCGATCGTAGGTGTGCGTCCCATCATTACCGCCTTCCGCCGCGAAGCGCTGCCAGCCCGGGGAGCTGGGCGCCGCTTAGGAACTCTAAGCTCGCCCCACCGCCGGTCGAGATGTGGCTGATCATCTCGCTGACGCCGGCCTTCTTCGCCGCGGCTGCGGAGTCGCCGCCACCGATGACGCTTGTGGCCGACGAACGCGCGAGGGCGCGGGCCACAGACAACGTGCCGTTCGCGAAGGCGTCGATCTCAAAGATGCCCATCGGGCCATTCCAAAACACCGTGCGCGGCACGCCGGGGCCACCTTCCACCGACCCGTCGATCACCGACGTGAACAGCGCGATTGTCTCCGGTCCGATGTCCACGGCCTTCTGCGCGGCGCTCAACGAGCCGACCCGCTCAACCTGGGTCGCGGCGGAAGCGTCGACGTGCTCGACGCACAGCATGTCCACCGGGAGCCAGACTGCGACGCCTTTGTCTGCAAACCGCTTCAGCAGGTGGCGGGCTAGCGGGATGCGATCGGACTCCATCAGCGAGCCGCCCATCTCATGGCCTTGAGCCGCAAGAAAGGTGTTGGCCATCGCGCCACCGATGATCACGCCGTCCACGACTTCTAGCAGCGCCTCCAGAATCTCGATCTTGCCAGAGATCTTGGCGCCACCCACGATCGCGATGTAGGGCGCGGGCGCGCCGCCAACTAGGTCGCCGAGAAACGACAGCTCACGCTCGATCAGCAGGCCTGCCGCGCGATCAATCATCATCTTCGGCAAGGCCGAGACCGAGGCGTGCGCGCGGTGGAGCGCGCCAAACGCGTCGTTGACGTACACATCACACAGGTCCGCCAATTTCCGCGCCAGATCGTCGCTGTTTTGCTCTTCGCCGGGCTGAAATCGCAGGTTCTCCAGCAAGACGATCTGGTTGCTGCGCTGGTTCGCGATCAGATGCTCAGCCGCGTCGCCGATGCAATCGTCGGGCAACAGGACCTCCTGGCCCGTCAGCTCCGCGAGCGCTTCAGCGACAGGCTCCAGCGAGAACTTCGGGTCCTTTTTTCCCTTCGGACGGCCGAGATGCGAGCAGCAGATGACTCGGCCACCCGCTTGCTGAATGTGGGCGATCGTCGGCAGCACGGCCGCGATACGGCTGTTGTCCGACACCGCGCCGTCTTCGTCGAGTGGGGTGTTGAAATCGCACCGCAGCAGCACGCGCCGATTGCTGAGCTCAAGCTCGCGAATCGACCGGATATTCAGCGTTTCGAGGGTCACAGCCGGCATGGGCTAGACCTCCGACTGGCTGCGCGCGAGCGCACACACGAGCTGGTACAGGCGCGAGGCGTAGCCCCATTCGTTGTCGTACCAACTCACCACGCGGATCAGGCGATCGCCGGCGACCGCGGTGAGCGCGGCGTCCACGACCGATCCTGTCGATTCACCGATGAGATCCGAGGACACGATCGGGTCGTCCTCGACGCGCAGCACGCCCGCAGGGAGGGACGCTGCCGCGGCGCGAAATGCGTCGTTGATCTCAGCGACCGTCGCCGAGGTTTTGGTGCGAACGACTAGGTCGATCAGCGAGACGTCTTGCACAGGCACGCGGATCGCCGAGCCATGCAGCTTGCCGGCGAGCGCTGGCAGAACGAGGCCAATCGCCTTTGCTGCGCCCGTGCTGGTCGGAACGATGTTGCTCGCCGCCGTTCGGCCGCGGCGCGGGTCGCTCGAGTGCGGACCGTCGACGATCGCTTGATCGGCTGTCCAGGCGTGGATCGTCGTCATGTTGCCGGACTCGATGCCGAAGCGCTCGTCGAGCACCTTCACGACCGGCGCGAGGCATGTGGTGGTGCACGAGGCCGCTGAGATCACGGCGTCATCGGCCGACAGCACGCTGTCGTTGATGCCATACACGACGGTTGCGTCGGGCGGATCGCCGCCGTCGCCGGGCGCCGAGATGACGACTTTCGAGGCGCCTGCGTTCAAGTGCAGCGCGGCCTGGGCTCGTTTGCGGAAGTGGCCGGTGCACTCGATCACCAGATCGACACCAAGCTCGTCCCACGGCAGCTTGGCCGGGTCGCGCTCGGCGTACGAGAGCACACGCAGATCGCCAACCTGAAACGCGTTCTCCTCAACCGTCACCTTTGTGGCGAGCCGGCCGTGGGTCGAGTCGTAGCGCAGCAGATACGCGAGATCTTCGTTGTCGGTCAGGTCGTTGACGGCTACCCACTCAAACGGACAGTTGGGATCCTGCGTGATGATGCGGGCAAGCGCGCGACCGATTCGACCAAAGCCATTGATAGCAACACGGGGGAGGCGAGCGCTCATTGTCGGGTCCTTCGTCAGAGAGGCGGAAGCCATGGCAATTTGACGCCACGAGGGACGTGCGGGCGCGAGAATCTATGCGCGCAAGGTAGTGAAGTCAACGCGCACGGCCGGTTGACCGAGCCCAGACTCACAGATTTGAGCCTGATGACCCGCGCTGATGGGCCGCAAACGTCGCGTCTGCGGCCCGTGTCACTGGTGGCTAGGTGGATGGCACAGCGCCTCGATGAGCGCGGCGAGCTGTGCGCTGGTGTGCGCGAGTTGGCGCAGCGTGACTGCCCCCACGACCATGATGAGGGTCAACGCAAGCCCCGTGGCGCTGCCCGCCAGCGCGCTCGCGGAGGCCACAACGGTCGCGCCGGAGCCGACAAGGACGCTGACCATCGAGGCGATCAACACCGCGAGGCTGAGCGTGCCAAGAATGCCAGCGGCGATCTCAAGAACACGGGCGTAGCTGTACAGGACGTGCAGGCGCCGGCGCTGGTCGGCGACGAGCAAGCCGACGTGCTCCTGACTCAGCGGCAGCATGGCCGGCGGCGGTGGGCGCGGCGGCGGATTGTACGTCTGCCGTTGGGGGGGATTGCGGCCGGCGGCAGCGCGGGTTGGCGCCGGCCGCACAGGGCTGCTCGGCGCTGGCTGTCGCGTCGGGCGTCGTGGTCGGCCCTGGTCGTCGGCGACCAGCGGCCGCGGCGACGCTTGGCTCTGTCCCATCGGCTGTTGGAAAGACGAGATGACGTCGCTCGACTCACGCGAGTTGTCGCCGAAGCCTCGACCCGTGTTGTCCTTCGGCCGCACCGGGTTGACGACGCCCGGCCGGATCGTCAGCGGGCCCCGAACCTGCACCGCCGACTCAGGGTTCGGCAGCAGCGCGGGGCGGCGGGCAGCTGGGGCCGGCCGACGAATGCGCTGGTCTTCGGTGTGACGTCGTTGGCGTCCAGCTGGGCCCATATCCGTGTTGGAGTCGCCGACCGCTTGCATCGAAAAGCGCTCGTTGGTGTGGGTGGAATCCTCGTCTGCCCGAGGCGGCGGCGCCGGAATCGCTGGCCGGTTCGGAAACGGCGGTGGCGCCGACATCGCGGAAACAAACTGCGTGGCGTCTTCGCCCGATGGCGGAAAGGGGGGCGGAATGTCCTGCGTCATCGTTTCGCTTCCCCCACCTGGCACTGGCGTTGGACAGTCGTCATCGCGGCGGCGAGCGCTCCTTTGGCTGGGCCGGGCAAGGCACTCTTCCCGATCACGAAACCGGTCGCTTCGGCCCGCTCACGTGCGGCGCAGGGCGACCCGTGGCGCTGGACATCGACGTGGTGGGCGAGCAGCAAGATCGGGCCCAAACTGGCGTTGGCCGGGACACGCTGGCGTGCATGCGCGAACAGCTGCCGCGGAGACGCCTGAAGAATGGACGGATCGCCCGGAATTTCAGGCTCCAAGCCGCGCCCCTGCAACGCCCGCGCGTAGGCGATCGCCATCGCTTGCGGGCCCGACAGACTGGACACTTTCATGCCCGCGACCTGTGTCGGGGTGGCGCCGAGTTGGCCCCGAAGGCGCAGCACCGCCTGTACCGCCACCTCGAACGTGTCATCCGGTGCGAGGCGCCGCATGAGCACCGACGCGTTCAGCGCGGCGAGGGTGGTGTCTCCGCTGGCGTCCTTCTGCATCAACTGCCACAGCATCACGTCGTCGAGGCGTGTCTGGCGAACGAGCCGCGCGACCAGTGGGACCGCGAGGTAGCCCTTGAAGACGGGGGCCATCACGGCGAAGGCGATGCCCTGGCCGCCGTTGTCGACACGGCTGCGCGCCGGTCGCGAAGGTCGTCCAACGTTGTCGACTACGTGGCGCGGCTCAGCGGGCGGGGGTGGCAGCTGAATGGCGGTCTGAAAACCGCGGCGCACGGCCTTGGCGCACGTGCGCCCCAGCTTCGCGGTCGACGCGACGGCGGCCTCTGCGATGCTCAACCGCACGCTGGCCGTGCCGCCGTCACGCGCGGCCTTCTGCACGCCTTGATACGCTTCACAGGCCCGTTTTCCGCTGCGTGGCGCGACCGTGACTCGCGCCAGGGCGAGGGCGAGCTGGGCAGCTTGGTGATGGGGCAGCGCGGCTGCGGCCTGCTCTAAGAGCTGCAAGGCGCCAGCCTCTCGGATCGTGGCGCCACGCCGGGCCAAGGCGGTGCGGTCGCCACCTGCCTCTCGGGCCAACGCCCACCCGAGCAGCAACGCTTCGCGCGGGTGCAGCGTCGTCGCTGGGATGGTCTTGTTCAACATCGCGCCACTGGGCCCAATGCTGTGTCGCGTACGGAGCGCCCGGACCAGACCCTTGGCGACCTTGAACTTCCGCGCCTTGGCGACGGTCATGGCGCTCACGACCCCCAGCGCCCGATCCAGCGGCAGCCCTGGCGATAGTGTTCGCGCTTGCGTCGCCAGCGTCAGGTAGCCCGTGCGCCGAGCCTCCGTGACGGCGGGATGCGAGCTGTAGCCCTGAGCCCAGATGTCACCGCCAACGAGCGGCGCCGTCGCTGCGCGGGCCGTCGCCGTCAAGCCGAGCGTGATTCCAGCCACTAGACACAAGCCAGCCACGAGCCAACTCAACCGTGTCGCGTTTGCACGGGTCGCTTGAAATCCAGGAATGATGATCTGCATGATGCCCTCCAACGGACAGGGTATCCCGGTCCCGGTGGCGGAGGCAACGCACCTGTGCGCCGCGGCATTCGGATCGCCCGGCCAGGACACGGTACCGCCGCCGGTCGGCCGCGACTTCGCTGGACACCGACGTCCGGGCTGAACCACACTCCCGTCGCTTGAGCGCTCCCGGCCCCAGCGGTCTATCCGAGGTCCATCGCAGTGTCCCGCAGACCCACGACCCAAACCCTGCCGTCGCTCTTCGCACGTCGCTTCGTCATCGTCTCCGGTAAGGGCGGCGTCGGTAAGTCGACCGTGAGCGCGGCGCTGGGCGTGGCAGCCTCCCGCGCTGGGCTGCGCACGTGCGTCCTGCAACTCAACACCCGTGACGCACTGGGTCGCCTCTTTGGGCGTGGCGCCATCGGCTACGAGCCCGTGCAGCTGCTCGATGACGCGCCGCTGTTCGGCTGCAACCTAGAACCGCAGCAGGCGTCCCGCGAATATGGCCTGATGAAGCTGCGATTCCGCGCCTTGCAACGCATTGTCTTCGAAAACGACGTGATGCGACGGCTGCTACGCATGATTCCGGGCATGAACGAGACCTTTTTGCTCGGAAAGGCTTGGTTCATGGAGGAGAAGGAGGTCGACGCGCAGGGGCAGCCGTTGTGGGACCTGTTGGTCGTGGACGCGCCGTCGACCGGCCACGGGATCTCGCTGTTTCGGTTGCCGGAGGTGCTGCTGCAGACGATCCCTGTCGGACCCATGGCCGACGACGCCCTCCGCATGCGCGCGATGCTCGCCGATCCCGAGCGAACCTCATTCAATATCGTGACGTTGCCGCAGGAGCTTCCCGTCAATGAGGCGGTGGAGCTGAGTCGCCAGGCGCGCGAGGTGATCGGGGTGCCAACCGGCTACCTCATCGTGAATCAGGTCCTCCCCGACCTCATGTCGGGTATTGGCACCGCGGCCCTCGGCAAGTTGGCTCGGAGCGCGACGTCGAACTTGGCCCGTGGCGCGCTGGTGAGCGCGGATCACTTCGTATTTTGGCGTCAGCAGCAACAAGAGCAGCTGGCGCGCCTGAGAGCCGCGTCGCAGCTGCCCGTCGTGGAGCTGCCGCATTTGCTGAGCGAGATCGATGGCGCGGCGATCTCTGACCTCTCTGCGTTGCTGTTGCAGGGCATGAGCGCTCGTCCGTTGGCGCGCGTCGACGCGCCGGGTGGCGTATGAACGTGGTCTTCGGCAAGCGTGGACGGGCCATGGTCGCCATCGCTGTCGCTGTCGTTGTCTGTGGTCTGGGCGCGCTCGCGCTTGGCGGCTGCGGTTCCGCGCATCGCGCATCACAAGGGAGTCCGCCTATGACTACACAGGCCAAGGGGCCGCTCGCCCCGCCGAGCGAGGAGCTGGGAGCTGGCCACGGCGTGGCGCTGGGCGCGGTGTTCGCCGGCGGACCCGCGTCTCCGACGACGCCCGCCGGGGCGCTTCGCCTAGCTACGGACGCCGCGCGCCTGCTGAAGGTGCCGGCCGGAATTCGCCTGGTGCGGGTTTTTGCCTTCGCTGGCGGATTCGCACAGCAATGGCAGCTCGCCAACGGGTTGCGCGTGGTGCTGGTGCCAGACGCCAAGGCCCTTGTTGTGGCCTATCAGACCTGGATCGCAGCCGGATCTGCCGATGAGTTGGCGGGCGCGACGGGGGCCGCGCACCTGCTCGAACACCTCATGTTCAAGTCCGCCGAGACACAACCCGCGGGGGCCTTCGATCGCATGTTGGAGGCGTTCGGAGCGAGCGCGAACGCCACAACCTGGCTCGACTGGACCGCCTTCCACGAGGTGATCTTGCCCAGTCGCGTGGCGGAGGTGGCCGCGTTGGAGGCCGACCGGCTCCACAGGATTCGTTTTGAGCCAGCCGGCGTCCGCGCTGAGCTTGGCGTGGTCCGCAACGAGCGCAGCGAGACGGTTGACGACGACCCTGACGCGGCCCTCGCCGAAGTGCTGTATGCCGCCGCTTACGGCAGCGCGCCGTACGGACACCCGACCATCGGTTGGGATCGCGACCTCGCCCGCCTGCGGGCCAAGCAGGCCAAGGCCTTCTACACCAGCCACTACGGGCCGGACACGGCGTGGTTGGTGCTGGCCGGAGCCGTCGACACGGCCGCAGTATTGACCGCGATTGTCGGGAGCTACGGCGCCATCCCCAAACCGAAGACGCCAGCGCCCAAGCGCCGCACGGCGACGCTGCCGAAGCTCGGCATGGCGGCGAAGGTCGTGCGCATCGACGCCGAGGCCGATCGACTCCTGGTCGGCTGGCGCACGGTTCCTGCCAGCCACCCCGACCACCCGGCCTTGACGGTGCTCGCGGAGGTGCTCGCGAACTCGGCGTCGGCGCGGCTGTCGGACGCGCTGATCCACCAACATCGGCTCGCCTCCCACGTCGCAGCAGAGATCCCGGCGACACGTGACGCGGCGCTGCTCGAGGTCCACGTTGAGCTGCTGCCCAGCAAACATGCGGCGGACGCTGAGCGCGCCTTGGATAAGGTCGTCAGCGCGTTGTTGACCGGCAAGCCGGTGACGGCGGCAGAGCTCAGCGGCGCGCGCAACCGGCTGCTGGCCGAGCGCTACGCGGTTTTGGCGAGCGCGGAAGGTCGCGCGGACGCCCTCGGCATGTTCGCTGCCGTCCTCGACGACCCGACGGCGTACGTCCGATGGTGGCAGGCGGTGCGAACCGTCACCGTCGCCGACCTGCAGCGCGTCGCCAAGACGTGGCTAGTAGCGGCCAATCGGGTCGTAGTGTATGGCCAGGCCGAGGTGGGTCACGGCGTGGAGCTCCGCCAATGAAGCGCGGTCGGCGTCGACGCCAGACGGCCACGCGGACCGCAGCGTGGGCCCTTGTGTGCATCGGCTCGACCTTCAGTTCCCCGCACGGAGTCGTTTCGATGACCGAAGCTCAGACGCCCACCCCGAAAGCCGCGCGCGTTGCCCATCCGCCCGGCGTTCGCAAATCTGCCCGCCCCGCCAAGAAGCCTGAGTTGGCGCTCACGGTCGTGACGCGGCAGTGGCCGCCGCTTGTGCATGTCCGCCTACGCCTGAAGTCCGGCACGTTCGCCGACCCAAGTGGGCGCGAGGGACAGGCCGCGCTATGTTGGCGTGCAGCGATCCGCGCTGGCGGTGGTCGCTCACAGACGCAGTTCGCGCAAGCCATGGACGCCTTGGGCGGCAGTCTGGAAGTGCGGGTCGGCCGACACGACACGTTATTTGAAGGGATGACCCTCGCGACCGAGCTCGAGCCCTTCCTAGCGCTGTTGGCGGACACCGTGTTTCGACCGCGCCTCGCAGAGGAGGACGTCGCTCACGCTCGGGCCCAGCAGCTCGCCGATGTGGCGGCGCGCTACGACGACGATGATGCGCTCGCCCATGAGGCCTTGGTGCGATTCGCCCATCGTGACGGCGCCGCAGGGCGTGCCGCGGACGGCGACCCCAAGTCGCTCGCAGGGATCACGGCGGCCCACTGCGTCGCCCATCACCGCGCAGTGCTCCGCGCTGCCGTGCCGCATTTTGGCTTCGCCGGCGCCATCACGGCCGACCGCGCCGCCATCGCCGTGCGCGCCCATTTTGGCGCCCTGCTCACCGCGCGCACCAAGGTGGCGTTGGCGCGCAATCGTCCACTGACGCCGCCGAAAGTGGTGGGTCGCCGGCTGTTGCTGCTCGATCACCCGGGACGAAAGCAGGCTACGGTGATGCTGGGTTTTCCGACCGTCGGCTCCAAACATGTCGACCAGCTGGCCCTGCGGCTGGCCGACGCTGTGATCGGCGGATCGTTCAGCTCGCGGCTGAACCTCCGAATCCGAGAGCAGCGGGGGTGGACGTACAGCCTGCACTCCTTCGTGCGCGCCAGCCCTGAGACTGGGATGTGGACCGTCAACTGGACGCCGCCGCGCGACGTCGCGCCACAGAGCCTCGATCTTGTCATGCGGATCGTCGAATTAGCCCGCAAAGACGGGATCTCCGCCGCGGAGACCGATTTTGGCAAGGGGTTCCTGACGGGCGCGCTGCGCTACGATGCTGACACCGCCGAGGCCGAGCTGGAGCTGCGCATGCACGCGATCGCGCTGGGGCTGGGCGCCGACTGGCTCGACACCTACGGCGCTCGTGTCGGGAGGTTGACGCGAAAGGCCGTGAGCGCCGCCCTGCGCGCCCACATCGACCCGTCGCGTGCCGTGGCCGTTGTCGTCGGCGACGCTCGCACGCTCTTGCCCGCGTTGATGGCCGCCCAAGCCGGATTCGCGGTCGAAGTGATGCCCTACCGCGGCGCGCCCGAGTCGGCCAAGGTCGTCGGCGTCCCGGTAACCCTGACCCCAGGCCCGAGCCCGGTCACGCCGGTCGTCGACGCCAAGACGCCATGAACGCCGCGGCTGCCGAGGCCCTCGCGACGCGCCACGGCGCGGGGCTCTGGCTGGTCCCGCATCAACCCGAGAGCGGCCCGTGGTTGACGCACCCTGCTCGGGTGGCGGCGCTGATGTCCGAGCTCGTCGTAGCCTGCGCTGGGCGACCGCTGGCCGGTGCAGCGCAGCAAGACGAGGCGCTCGCGCTCGCGTGGGTTTGTGATCTGCTCGCCGACACCGAGATCGGCGTGGCCGCGACGAACGCTGCGCTCGGTCGCAACTTGGGCGCGCTCACGCGCATGGCGTCGCGCGAGGTGCGAGGCGTCGAGAAGACCCGCAAGTCTGCCGAGGTGTATTGGCGCGTCGTGGGCCGCGGCCCGGTCTCGGTGCGCGCCGCCGCGGCCTGCACGTTGCTCGCGCGCATGGAGACAGCCCGGCGATGGCCGGATCGTCTCGATCTCGGCGCCTTGTGCGCGGAGGGCGTCACGCTGGCCCCACCACATCTGGTCGACTTGCCAGCCCTCGCGCGCGCGCTCCGCGCCGTCGTCGCCGCCTGCCAATAACGTCCCGCTCGGCTTGTCGCGCAGGCAGTCCACCTCTACACTGGGCGCCCAACTTGATGGCTCGCGCTCCACCAGAGTGAATCCGCGGACGGCTCAAGCCGTTTGGGCGCCAGCTACGGTCGCACTCGCCACTCACTCGCCACGAGCCCCAATCCGGAGGATCCGCCATGAAGACCACCCCAACCCGGCGCCTGCTCGCAGTCGCCACGCTGTGCGCCGCCGTCCTCTCAGCGTCCCCTGCCATCGCCTCGCCGATGAAGTTCAAGATCGCCTCTATCGCCCCACCCAGCACGCCGTGGGCCAAGTTGGTCCAACGCATCGAGCGCGAGTTTCGAAAGGCGGTGCCGGCTGACCAACTCAAGGTGAAGTCGTATCTCGGCGGCGCCCTCGGTGGCGAGAAGGATCTTGTGCAACGTTGCCTCGCCGGCGGTCTCGGCATGATCGGCGTGACGTCGGGCGCGATCGCGACGGTCGTGCCGGAGCTCAACGTGCTCGAGCTGCCCTACCTCTGGGACAACGCCAAGCAGGTCGATCGTGCGCTGGCCGGCCCGCTCGGCGCTGCGCTCAAGGTCGCGCTTGAGAAGAAGGGATTTGTGCTCTACGTCTGGTCCGAGAACGGTTTTCGTCACTTCGCCACGCGCGATCGCTTCATTCACAAGCCCAAGGACTTGAAGGGCCTCCGGATGCGCGCCCAACCGAGCTATGTGCACACGTCCATGTACAAGGCGTTCGGCGCCGCGGCCAACCCAATGCCAGCGCCCGAGGTCCCAGGCGCCCTGAGCTCAGGTGTCGTCGATGGCTACGACAACTCTCTGCTCTATGCCTACGCGACCCAGTGGTACAACTCGATCAAGTACCTGACGCTGAGCAAACACATCTATCAGCCCGCCGTGATCGTCTTCTGCAAGAAGGTCCACGACAAGCTGCCCGCCGAGATGCGCGTCAAGATGATGGGGAAAGCCAACAAGATCGAGCAGGCCGGGCGCTCGATGGTGCGCAAGGGCAACCGCGCCGCGCAGGTGAACCATGTCGCGTCCGGCGTCAAAGTGGAGGCGCAGAAGAATCGCGCCGCGTTCAAGGCGAGCGCGCAGGTCGTGTGGGCTGAGTTCGTCCGCAAGACGCCCGACGGCGCCAACCTCTTGAAGCTCGCAAAAGCAGCCGCAAAGTAGGGTCCACTCGCGCAGGGTGAGGAAGACCACTGGGCCTCGGTCGCGCTGCGCAAGCGGTGCGCGCCGCGGCAGGGGAGCCGCATGGCCAGCAATCCTTTCGACAACACCGTGCTGCGGTTCGACGACGGTTTTGAACGTCTGGATCGGCGCGTCTTCCGCGTCGAAGCCGGCGTCATGACGTTCGCGTTGCTCGCCATGTCGCTGACGACGTTCCTGAAGATCATCTACGAAGCGGTCGTGGCCGATCGCAACTTCGTCGACCTCTTCCTGCTGCGGTGGCTGCACGGGACCGCCACCCCGCCTTCCGATGCGCTGCTGGCCCAGGTCAAAGGCGTCTATTCGCCCGCGATTGTCGGCTTCGTCATCGTTTTTGTCGGGATCGCCGCGGCGCGCACCATCGCCCGTCAGCTCGCCTCCAAACGCAGCGAGGACCCGTCAGCCCCCCCCCCACCGTGGCGTCTCGCGGACCTCGGCCTCGGCCTCGCCATCGCGGCCGGATTTGTCTTGCTCGGCAGAATGGTCGTCACCGTGCCGAGCGCGATGATGTGCGCGGCCATGTACGTCATCGCGCTTGCGCTCTTTGCCCACCGCGCCCACCGTCACGGTGACCTGACGCCCTTCCTGGCGACTTGGCTCGTCTTGTCGGTGCCGGTCGGCGTGCTGATCAGCCGGATTCCCACGCAGTACGCTTGGGTCAACGATCTGTCCAAGATGCTGATCATGTACGTCGGTTTTCTCGGCGCCTCGATGGCGAGCCGTGAACGGAAACACATCGTGCTCAACTTCGGTCGTCGGCTCTGGCCGAGCGCGGCGAAGCGCTACGTCGAGGCGTTCAGTCTTTTTGTGTGGCTGCTGTTCGACGTCCTGCTGCTCGTGCTCGCGGCGCACCTGATGCAGCTGCAAATCGAGGCGGGCTCAACGCTCTCCATCTTGCCGGTGGCCGAGTACAACATCGTGCTGCCGGTGGTGATCAGCTTCGCGATCATGTCGGTTCGTGTCGGCGCCGATCTCGTGCGCGTGCTCTCCGGCGCGGAGACAGCGCCACCAGCCCCAGATCCCGACGCGGTCGCGTCTGACGCTGGCGCCGACACGGGCGAGGTGGCGGCATGATCGGTCTGCTCACCACCCTCTTCCTCATCCTGCTCGATCTGCCTCTGTTCGTGATCCTCGCCGGGCTCACGATGGCGCTGTTCTGGGTCAACCCACACCCAGGTAGCGAGCAGTTTCTCACCAGCTGGATCGACTTTTCCAACAACTTCAACATGCTCGAACGAGCGGTAGGCCTCGCGCAGCAGCCGACCCTCATCGCCATCCCTTTTTTCACCCTCGCCGGCACGTTGATGAGCCGCGGCTCCATCGCCGAGCGCCTCATCAAACTCGCCGACGCCATGTTCGGCTGGTTGCCCGGCGGCCTCGCCATCTCGACCGTCGCCGCATGCGCCTTATTCGCCGCGATCTCGGGGTCATCGCCCGTCACAGTGATCACGATTGGCACCGTGATGTATCCAGCGCTGCTCGCCCGCAAGTACCCCGAGCGCTTCAGCCTGGGGTTGGTCACCTCCGCCGGCTCCCTCGGCATCATCATCCCGCCGTCGATCCCGATGATTGTCTACGCGATCTTCGCCACGCAGGCGGGCGCCCCCGTCAAAGTCGAGGAGCTCTTCATCGCTGGGTTCTTGCCGGGCTTGCTCATCGCGGTCGCCTTGACCCTCTATTGCCTCGCCATCGGTTGGCGCTTTGAGCGCGAGAAGTTCGACTTTCCGGCCATCTTCGTCGCCCTGCGTGAGGCGTCGTGGTCGCTCGTGGTGCCGGTCGTCATCCTCGGCGGCATCTACCTCGGCGTGTTCGACACGACAGCCGCGGCCGCCATCGCCGTCATCTTGGCGCTGCTCATCGAGCTGTTCATCCACCGCTCCCTCAAGTTCGATGACCTGCCGTCGGTGATGGTCGAGTGTGGCGTGCTCATGGGCGCAGTGCTCGTGATCATCGGCGTGGCGCTCGGCATGAGCGAGTACCTGACCATCCACCAAATCCCCGACCAGATCGTCGCGTGGCTGCGCAGCAACGACCTGAGCCCGGTCACGTTCATCATCCTGCTCGACGTGATCTTGCTGGTTATCGGCTGCCTGATGGACATCATCAGCGCGATCATCTTGTTTGTGCCGCTCTTTGTGCCCATCGCGCTGGCGCTCGGTTTTGACCCGATCCACATCGGCCTGATCTTCATCGTCAACCTTGAGATCGGCTACCTGACGCCGCCCATCGGCCTCAACCTCTTCGTCTCCGCGGGGCTCTTCAACAAGACGTTCGGCTACACCTTGCGCGCCGCCGCGCCCTTTGTGCTGGTGATCTTCGTGTGTCTGGCCATCGTGACGATGGTCCCGGCGATCCCGCTCTCGCTCGTGAATCTGACGCGCCCGGAGTCCAAGCGCGTGAGCATGGCGTTTCCGTCTGCGCTACCCACGGGTTCTCAGCCCACGGGAGCGCTCCTGGGCGCCCCGGCGGCGACTGACGTGATGAAGCTCGCCAGTCCCAAAGTCGAAGAGAAGCCTGGCGAAGGCACGATGAAGTCCGTCACACAGGTGATGGCCGAGTCGCGCGAGTCTGGGATCGTGGGCGGCGTCGTCATGGGCGAGGACTTCGAGCCGGTCGGGACGTTGATGCAGCGGATGAAAGCGCCGGATGGCACCCTCCGCACCGCCGTCTTGATCGCAGACCTGGGCCTCTGCGGGGAGCCGGAGGAAGGCGACACGTATCTTCCGGACGACGGCACGCTGCTGCTGCGCCTCTGGCTGCCGAACGGCATGAAGCCGGGGACCTACGCGGTACCTGGCCAGGCGCAGGTGGATTTTGGCGCGATGGCCGACGGCGCGCTCACCGTGCGTGGCAAGGCCAGCGCTGGTCAGGTGATCCTCATCGCTGGACCAGCGCACGAGAAGGGTGCGTTCGGTGTATTCTCGGTGACCTTGGACGGTAAGAAGGTCGACGGCAAGTTCAAGCCGATGCCCTGCGAGGTTGATAAACCGGCCTTCGGCGGCCTCCCGCTCGCCACGCCAGCCACGCCCGCGCGATAGCCTTACATCGACCCCGGCGTCGTCTCAGTCGTTGACAGTTCACCGCCCTCGCCCCTAGGGTGGCGGCCCGGGTGAGCTCGGCGGTTGCTTCGACGCGGGTCCCATCCCAACACCACCGGCCACGGCCAGGTACGTGAGGACCCCATGGCGCGCAACAAGCCCACCAAGTACATCTTTGTCACCGGAGGCGTCGTCTCCTCTATCGGAAAAGGCCTCAGCGCCGCCGTTCTCGGCGCGTTGCTCGAGGCCCGCGGGTTGACGGTCACCAACGTCAAACTCGACCCGTACATCAACGTAGACCCCGGAACCATGAGCCCGATGCAGCACGGCGAGGTCTTTGTGACCGACGACGGCGCGGAGACGGACCTCGACCTTGGCCACTACGAGCGCTTCACGACCGCGACGATGCGAAAGGCCAACAACTTCACGACTGGCCAGGTCTACGACGCGGTGATCTCGCGCGAGCGTCAAGGCGGCTATCTGGGGCGGACGGTGCAGGTCATCCCGCACATCACCGACGAGATAAAGGACAAGATCAGGGCCGGTGCGGAAGGCGTCGACATCGCGATCATCGAGATCGGCGGCACGGTTGGCGACATCGAGTCGCTGCCGTTCATGGAGGCGATCCGGCAGATGCGGCTGCACGCTGGCTCGCGCAACGCCGTGAACATTCACGTCACGCTGCTGCCCTACATCAAGACCGCCGGCGAGGTGAAGACGAAACCAACGCAGCATTCGGTCAAGGAGCTGCGCCAGATCGGGATTCAGCCGGACATCATCCTGTGCCGCCACGATCACGAGCTTGAGAGCAACACGCGCGACAAGATCAGCCTGTTTTGCAACGTCGAGAAGCGCCACGTCATCCTCGCGCCGGACGTCGAGTGCATCTACGACCTGCCCGTCGTGCTGCATAAAAACGGGCTCGATGACGCCGTCGCCGATCTGCTGGATATCTGGTCGCGTGAGCCAGATCTCTCGGCCTGGGCGCGGTTCTCCCACACCTTCAAGACGACGGAGGTCCGCACGGTCATCGGCATCGTCGGCAAGTACGTTGAGTTGAAGGAGAGCTACAAGTCGCTGCACGAAGCGCTGGTGCACGGCGGCGTGGCGAACGGCTCCAAGGTCGAGCTGCGCTACATCGACGCGGAGTCTATCGAGGCTGACGGCGCAGAAGCGCACTTGACCGGCCTGCAAGGCGTGCTGGTGCCCGGTGGGTTTGGCCAGCGCGGTGTTGAAGGCAAGATCGCAGCGGTGCAGCACGCCCGCGAGCGCGGGTTGCCCTTCTTCGGGATCTGCCTCGGCATGCAGATCGCCGTCATCGAGTTCGCGCGCAACGTGCTTGGACTGCAAGGCGCTCACTCCACGGAGTTTGTGCCGGAGGCCGAGGATCCGGTGGTGCATCTCATGGAAGACCAGCGCGACATTGAGCACAAGGGCGGCTCGATGCGGCTCGGTGCGTACCCGTGTCTGCTGACCGAAGGCTCGCTCGCCCATCGCATCTACGGCACGACGCGGATCAGTGAGCGCCATCGCCATCGCTACGAAGTGAACACGGCCTACGTCGAGAAGCTGCAGCTGCTGGGTATGCAGCTCTCGGGCATGAGCCCTGACGGCGCCCTGCCCGAGATGTGCGAGATCCCGGCGCATCCGTACTTTGTCGCGTGCCAGTTTCACCCAGAGTTCAAGAGCCGCCCGACGCGCCCGCATCCCCTGTTTACGCGCTTTGTGGCGGCGTGCCTCGCTGTGCACACCGACATCGCAGCGGCCTGATGGCGGTAGGTACGCTCAGCGTCATCGCCACGCCAATCGGCAACCTCGACGACCTCAGCCCCCGCGCTGCGGCGGCGCTGGGTGAGGTCGCGCTGCTGTTTTGCGAGGATACGCGGCACACCGCGCGCCTGCTCAACCACATCGGCGTACGCCCGCCGTGTCGCGCGCTGCACGCGCACAACGAGAACGAACGCTTGGTGGAGGTGCTCGAGCGCCTAAGCGAAGGCGCGCACATCGGGCTCGTGAGCGACGCCGGCACGCCGTGCCTGAGCGATCCTGGGGCGCGGCTCGTCGACGCGGTCCACGCCGCCGGTCACACGGTCCACACCATCCCTGGTCCGTTTGCCGCCGCCGCCGGTCTGGCCGCCAGCGGTTTGTGCCCCATGCCTTTCTCGTTCTGGGGCTTCCCGCCCAAGGCGCGCAGCGCGCGCAGACGATGGCTGGAGGCGCGCCTCACCACGGCGCCGGACGGCGGCATCATGACCCACGCCATCTACATTCCAGGCCGTGATGTGCCCGCGATCCTCGAGGATTTGCACGAGATCGCCCCCGACGTGCGGGTCGTGGTGGCGCGCGAGCTGACCAAGCTGCACGAGGGCTACCTCCGCGGTCAGCCGGCCGCGGTGGCCGCAGCCATGCGGCCCGAGCAGGTCAAAGGCGAGGCGGTCTTGTTGGTCGAAGTCGCCGAGCCTATCCCGGGCGCCGCCGACACCGAAGTCGACATCGACGCGCAGATTCTCGAGGCCCAGCAGGAAGGCTCAGAGCGCAAACCGTTCCTCCGCGAACTGGCGCGGCGCACTGGAATCTCCCGCCGTGATCTCTATCGTCGCTGGCTCGATCTCGCCGAAGAGCGACGCTAGCCGCGCCCCCGGTATCCTGCGGGATTGGCGCGAAACCAGCGCCACGCCGTGGCGAGAATCTCCGGCACCGCCGTGAGCTTCGGCTCCCAGCCAAGCACCTCGCGCGCACGCGACGCGTCGGCGTAGAGCACAGGCACGTCACCCGCTCGGCGCGGTGCGTCCCGCACCTCGAATCGCACCCCCGTCACCGCCTGCGTGGCCTCGATCAGCGCGCGCACGGAGAACCCTCTGCCCAGCCCGAGGTTCAAGGCCTCGCCCACACCTGGCGCGAGGTGACGCAACGCCAGCGTGTGCGCTCGGACGAGATCGTCCACGTGCAGGTAGTCCCGCACACACGTGCCGTCGGCCGTCGCGTAGTCCGTGCCATACACCGCGACATGATCGCGTTGACCCAGCGCCGCTTGCATCAGGATTGGCACCAAGTGCGTCTCCGGGCGATGATCTTCGCCCAACCGACCGCTCTCGTCACATCCGGCGACGTTGAAATAGCGCAGCGACAAGTAGCCAAACGCCGGCGTTGCGGCGGCGTGGTCCGCGATGAGCCGCTCGATCGCTAGCTTCGTCTGCCCGTATGGGTTCATCGGCCGCTGTGGCGTGTCCTCACGAATCGGCATCACGGTCGGTTCGCCGTAGGTTGAGCACGTCGACGAAAACACCAGGCGTGTCACGTCGGCTGTGGCCATGGCCTGCAGCAGGGAGATCGCCCCGCCGATGTTGTTGTCCCAGTATCGCAGCGGCTGTTGCACCGAGTCGCCGACGACGCTGATCGCCGCGAAATGCAGGACCGCCTCGACGTGATGGTCGCGCAGCACCTGCGTCACCGCGTCGGTCTGCCGCAAGTCGAGGGCCACGAACGACGCCGCGGGGTGCACCGCCGCCCGGTGACCCGTGCACAGATTGTCGAGCGCGACGACGGTGTGGCCGGCCTCGATGAGCTGCTGAACGGCATGCGAGCCGATGTAACCAGCCCCTCCAGTAACAAGCAGGTGCATGGCGTACTCACGGCAGGGGGGGCTGCATCCGGGCCCGCCGGGAGCGGGGGCGAGACGGGCCGCAGGGGAACGACGAACTGGGACTCAGGGGCACACGGGCCGAGCAGCATAGGCGTGCCGCCAACCCCACAGCAAGCACACGCGCCGCTCGCGGTGGGTGCAGGATGTGCCCGGCGCGACGCTCACGGTGTCGGCGTCACCCACGTGCTGCCCGCCGTGTCGGTCTCTTTCTTCCAGATCGGGACGGACTTCTTCAGCTCTTCGATGATGTGGCGACAGCCCGCAAAAGCCTCGACGCGATGCGCAGCGCACACGGCGATGTCGACAGCGACCTCGCCAATGCCGAGATGCCCAATGCGGTGCAGCACACGCGCGTCGACTAGGCCGTGCAGCGCGATCGCCTCGGCGATGATGCGCTCAAGCTCCTTCTCCGCCAGCGGCACGTGGGCCTCATAGTCCAGATAGGCGACCTGCTTGCCCTGGCTGTGATCGCGTACGATCCCCGTAAACGTCGCGATCCCGCCAGCGCCAGCGGTTGTCAGCAAACCGGTAGCCTCGCCGACGCGCACGGCACGCGCCACGACGGCCGCGCGCTGCGGGGCGATCGTCGCGCCCGCCCCGCCGGACACCGGCGGCAGCACGGCGATCTCGACGCCCGGACGCACCACATCGGACTCGCGGGCGAAGGTGTCGCCCTGCGCCAAGCGGCAGGACTTCAGCAGCTTGGCCAGCCCGGCGTGTCGGGCGATCAGGCGCAGCCGCAACGCGCTGATCGCCTCATTTGGCACGAAGTTCAACAGCTCGTCGCTCACGCCAGCGGCGTCGCGCGCAGAGGCGAAATAGCGGATTTGAAGTGGTGCATCGGCCATGTCGACCTCCTGTCGGTTGTTGGCGCGCTCGGTGGCGCATCCTTCACGCAGTGGCGGCGCATGTTCACGCTGGCTGTTCAGGCACGAGGCCAGACGGTCAGCCCCCTACGTCGTCTGCAGAAAACGGGCCAGCACCTTCTTCACGCCCACGTTTGGAAACTGCACCGTCACCCGCGCCAGTTTGCCGTAGCCTGCCACGTCGAGCACCTTGCCGCGCCCAAACGTCTTGTGGCTCACCGTGGCGCCTTTCTGCATCGGGCCATCGCGCTGCACGGCCTCGTCGTCTCGCTCCGGCGCCGTCTCCGTCGGCTCGATCACCGTGCCGTCGTCGCGTTGGATCAGGCGCGCCGGTCCTTTCGACCACGGGTTCGCGGTCTGCCGCTTGGGGGCGCCCCATTGGCCGCCGACTCGCGCCACGCTGCCGTAGCCACCGCCGCCGCCATAGCCACCACCGCCGTAGCCAGCGCGTCCACGACCACCGCCTTTCCGCTCAAGCAGGTCCGGTGGCAGCGCGCTCAAGAAGGGCGACGGCGTCTGAAACTCCTGCTCGCCAAACCGCCAGCGCATTCGCGCGAAGCTCAGATGCATGCGTTTTCGCGCGCGGGTCATCGCCACATACAGCAGGCGCCGCTCTTCTTCTGTGTTGGGCTGCTCAGAGTTGGGTCGGCCGTGCGGCACGATGCCGTCCTCCAGACCACACACAAACGTGACGTCGTACTCCAGCCCCTTCGCCGCGTGCATGGTCATCATCGAGACCACGTCGCGATCGCTGTTCAGTCGATCTACGTCGGTGACCAGCGCGACCTGCTCCAGGTAGCCCGCCAGCGTCGGCTCGGGCGCGCTCTGGGCGTGATCGCTCATCGCCGAGAGCAGCTGCACCAGGTTCTCCAAACGCGACTGATTCTCGAGCGACTCGTCCTTCTCCAAGGCGTCTTTCAGCCCACTCAGGTTGAGGATCAGCGTGCCAGCCTTGTCCGCCTTCATGCCGTCGATCGTCCGCCGCATCCGCGCGATCACCTCCACAAACACCGAGAGCTTGTCCTTGCCGCGGAACGTCTCGGCGCTCGTCACCATGCGCCGCGCCGCCTCCGGGACCGACACACCCTGGTCGGCAGCGACCGCCTCGACCCGGGCCACCGTCGTCTTGCCCACCCCGCGCCGCGGTGTGTTGATCGCACGCAGCCACGAGGCTGTGTCGTCGGGGTTGAGCACCAAGCGGCAGTAGGCCAGCAGGTCTTTGACCTCTGCGCGCTCGTAAAATCGCAGCCCGCCGATCAAGACGTAGGGCAACCGAAACCGGCTCAGCGCCTCTTCGAGCACGCGGGACTGTGCGTTGGTCCGGTAGAAGATCGCGACTTCGTTCAGCGACACATCAGCGCGCATCGCCTCGATCTGGCGCGCGATCCAATCCGCTTCGTCGTTGTCGGTGTTGGCCTCGTGCAACGCGATTTTGTCGCCCCCGCTCGTCGCCGTCCACAAGGTCTTGTCGTGGCGCGTGCGGTTCTGACTCACCAGCGCCGCGCTCGCCGCCAAGATCACCTCGGTCGAGCGGTAGTTCTGCTCCAGCTTCACCACCGTCGCCGCCGGAAACACCTTCGGGAAATCGAGGATGTTTCGCACCTGAGCGCCGCGCCACGAGTAGATGCTCTGATCGTCATCGCCGACCACGCAGAGGTTGCCATGCGCGCTCGTCAGCAGCCGCAGCAGCTCGTACTGGGCGTGATTGGTGTCCTGAAATTCGTCGACCAAGACGTAGCGAAAACGCCCGGCCCAGTGCTCTCGCAGCGCCGGCTCGTTGGTCAGCACCTGCACCGGGCGCATGAGCAGATCACCGAAGTCGACGGCGTCTGCGCGCCGCATCTCCGCCTCGTAGCGCGCGTAGATGTCTGCGCAGCGACGCTCGACCGCGTCACCCTTCGGCAGCGCCTCGTCGCTCGGCAGCTGCAGGCTGTTCTTGGCGCGGTCCATGTAGCTCGCCACCGTCCGCGGTCGCAGCTGCTTTGGGTCGATGTCCAGCGCCGCCATCGATCGCTTGATCATGCGCTCGGAGTCGTCCCGATCGTAGATGCCAAAGCTGCTCGCCAGCCCCGCGTGTTTGCCGAAGCTGCGCAGCAGGCGCACCCCGATGCGGTGAAAGGTGCCGAGCCAAAGATCAGCGGCGTCCGCGCCCAGCAGCGCCTCGATCCGGTGGCGCATCTCGCCCGCGGCCTTGTTCGAGAACGTCACGGCGAGGATCTGCCAAGGTTTCACACCGCAGCGTTGCACCAAATAGGCGATGCGATGCGTGATCACCCGTGTCTTGCCCGAGCCCGCCCCGGCTAGCACCAGCAGCGGTCCTTCGGTCGTCACCACCGCGCGGGCCTGCTCTGCGTTCAGCCCCATCACCAGCGGATCTTCTTCGAGGGCAGGGCGGTCAGCGTTGAAAAGGTCGAAGTTCATGGCCGCGCAGGCAAGCACAATCCTTGAGGTGCGACAAGCGCTCATCGGACACGCACTGACTCACGACCCGCGCGTCGGTCCTGTTCGCGCTGCGCCGCTGTCCGCTCCCAGTCGCCGATGGGCCGCTTCCCCTTTGGCGCGCTCGTCGCCACACTGCCGGCCGAACCCAGATGGAGGATCACGCAATGAGCGCCCTAGAGTCAGGCCCCAGCGCGGCGCCAGCCCACGACAGCCTCAACGACAAGCTGCAGCGCTTTGTGCAGGACGTCATCGTCGCCCCGTGGGGCCGGATCGACGCGCACTATCGCGACCAGCGGGTCGGTAACGTGTCTGCGCGATCCGCGGCGTTCATCACCGTGATCACGACCTGTCTGATGTTGGTGTTTCTGCGCTTCATCGTCATGGATCGCACCGTTCAGGCCGCGTTTGCCTCGACGCTGTGCGAGCTCGGCGGCGGCCTGTTTGGCGACGGCGTGCAGCAGCTGATGTATCGCTACCACCGCCTCATGGTGAACATCTCCTGGGTCATGGGCTGCTTCTTCTGCTACTTCGTCATCCCGAGCCTAGTGGTCCGCCAAGTGTTCGGCATGACGCTGTCGGAGTTCTATCTCAAGCCGCGTGACTACGTGCGCCACCTGCCCATCTACGGCCTGCTCTTTCTGCCGGTTGGCTTGCTCATCCTCGTGTTCGCGCATTCGCCCGACTTCGCCATGCAGTATCCGTTCTACAAGAACCAACAGGGCTGGACCGATCTGCTGATCTGGGAGGCGGCGTACGGCGTGCAGTTCTTCGCGTTGGAGTTCTTTTTCCGGGGATTTTTGCTGCGTGGCCTCGCCGCCGAGATGGGATCGATGGCGGTCCTCGTCATGGTGATCCCGTACTGCATGATTCACTATGGCAAGCCGCTGCCCGAGTGCCTCGGCAGCATCATCGCGGGGCTGACGTTGGGCGTCTTGGCCATGGACACACGCAGCATCTGGGGCGGCGTGACCATCCACGTCGCCGTCGCCTGGGGGATGGATTTTGCGGCGCTTTCGCAGAAGGGTGTGCTCGAGCAACTCAACTGACGCGGGCTCATTCCCGCCTCGCCAGCGCTGGAGATCTGGGGTAGCTTGACCCCAGCGGTCGCCCGGATGACGCTGCGACGCTGTTCTCTGAGGGCCACAGGCCCCACCGCGACACTCATCGACCGTTCACTGCCCCGGAGGCCCCGTGAGCACAGACCTACTCTCCACCGCAGTGACCCTCCGCCGGTGCAAGCTGCTCCGCGTCGCCGTCGATGGCTCCGTGGCCGAGTACATCTTCGACCAACACCGCGTCACGCTTGGGTCCAACGACGACAACGATCTCGTCATTGACGACGATCAGGTCAGCGCCGATCACGCCCGCATCTTTCAGGATGGCGACGACTTCCTGGTCGAAGACTTGGGCAGCACCAACGGCACCTACGTCAACAACGTCCGCATCCGCGTCGCGTATCTCAAGAGCGGCTGCTCCATTCGGCTCGGCAGCACGCAGCTGCGCTTCTCCATCCTGAGTCAGCGCGTTGAGATCATGCCGAGTCAGCGTCAATCACTCGGTCCGATCGTCGGCAAGTCAGAGCGAATGCGCCGACTTTTCGGCGTGATCGAGAAGATCGCCCCGACCGCCGTGACCGTCGTGCTCGAGGGCGAGACCGGCACAGGCAAAGAGGTCGTGGCGCGCACGGTGCATCAGTATTCGAGCCGGGCGAACAAGACCTTCATCGTCTTCGACTGCGGCGCGGTTCAGCAGAACCTCATCGAATCTGAGCTGTTTGGTCACGAGAAGGGCTCGTTCACCGGCGCGCTGGCGGGTCGCCAGGGGCTGTTTGAGATGGCCCACGGCGGCACGATCTTTCTCGACGAGATTGGGGAGCTGGCGCTCGATCTGCAGCCCAAGCTGCTCCGCGCGTTGGAGCAGCGTGAGATTCGGCGGGTCGGCGGCAATCGCCCCATCAAGATCGACGTCCGGATCATCGCCGCGACCAACCGCAAGCTCGAAGATGAGGTGGCGGCCGGGCGGTTTCGCGAAGACCTGTTCTATCGCCTCAGCGTGGTGCGCTTGACGCTGCCACCGCTGCGCGAGCGCCGCGAAGACGTGCCGTTGCTGGTGCGACACATTCTCAAAACAGGCAGCTTTAATCGGCTCGCAGACGGTCAGCGGGTTAAGGGCGTGGCCACCGACGCGCTCGAGGGGCTGATGCGCTACGAGTGGCCTGGCAACGTGCGGGAGCTCGCAAACGTCGTCGAGCGCGCGTGCAGTTTTGCTGACGGTGAGTTCGTCCAGCTTGAAGATCTCCCGGATCGCATCGCCGGTGTTCGAGTGAGCCAGCGCAAGGGCGCCAAGCAGGCCACGGAGCCGCTGCGCGCGCCGGCGACGCCGGTCCACGCCGATCGCACGTTCAAGTTGGCGAAAGAGTCCTGGTTGGCCACGTTCGAGCGCGAGTACCTCGACACGCTGCTGACCAAGCATTCGGGCAACCTCAGCCAGGCGGCGCGGGAGGCTGACGTCGATCGCAAGCACTTTCGCCGGTTGGCCAGAAAGTACGACCTCGTCGCTGGCCCCGAAAAATCAGAAACCGATGATTGAGCGTCAACCGGCTGTTCGTTAACCAAGCGTTAGACGTGTCGTGATCTGCACCATGCCCACCCAGCAACCCACCCCGCCAATCGAGCCCTCCAGCCGCCGCCGCACCTGGCTCGACCATGGCGTGGGTTTGGCGCTGTTTGTTGGCAGTCTGCTGACCCTGGTTTCCACCAACGACATGGGGTTTGTGCGCGACGAGGCCTTCTATTTCCGCCACGCCGAGACCTACCAGGACTGGTTTGTCGACGTCGAAGCGGGCGGTGAGTCCAGGACCAGCGCCCTGCGCCGAGACCAGCTCCTCACCACGTGGCGCAACAACGCGGAACATCCGCCGCTCGACAAGATCTTGTTCGGCTGGTCGTGGCGGCTCTTCGGCCGCAAATTGCGGCCCGCCAGCGGCCTGAGCATCGACAAGGCACAGCTGCAGGTCCGAATCTCCGGCCTGGGCGCGTCGCACGGCTTCGCGAAGGACGCCCGGGTGCGCCTGTTGCGACCGCAGCTGGTGGGACAAGATCCCGATCCTGACCGGCGTGTCCTGGCCTCTGGCGTGGTCACCGATCGCACGCGGTGGGGCGCGACGGTGACGCTGAACACCGCCGGCGCGCCGACCCTGGCCCCCGGCGTGGCCCCGGGCATGCAGTTGGCCGCCAAACTCAAGCGGCTGCAGGCCATCTGCCAAGGTGCCGGCCCCGACGCCGGCGCTAGCGACGGTCCCGTGATCCGCCGCACCGGATGCGAAGCGCTGGAGGAGCGTGCCGCCTACGTCCTGAGCGAGTCTGAGGCCATGCGCGCGCCCGGCGCCTTGTTCGCGGCGCTATTGGTGTGGCTGATGTGGCTCACCGCCCGCGGCTTCTTCTGGAGCGCGGGTGGCCGGCAACCTCTCATGGGCCGCCCCTTCGCAGCGCTCGCCGCCGTCGGTTTCCTGCTCCTGCCGCGCGCGTTTTACCACGCGCACTTGGCGTGTTTTGACATGACCATCGTCACGCTGCTCTTCGCGACGACGGTCGGGTATCACGCCTCGCTGCGTCGTCGGCGCTGGATCGGGCCGGTGGCCGTGCTCTGGGGCCTGTCTCTGCTAGCGAAACACAACGCCTTGGTGTTGCCCGGCGCGCTAATGGTGCACTGGCTCTGGGACGCCGCCGCCGAGGGCCGCCTGCAACTCTGCGCCCCAAACGGCGGCCCGCTGCGACCCACGCGCGACGCGCTGATGTGGCTCGGTGGCGCCTTGGTGCTGGCCCTCGCCGCGGCGACGCTCTCCAAGCTGCTCGCCCTCGCCGTCCTTCTCGCGGGTCTCGCCAAGGTCGCTCGGGTGCAGCTGCCGCCGATGCCCACGGCGTGGTTCGCCATGCTCCCCGTCGGCTTTGTGGTGTTGATCGTGGGCTGGCCGCTGCTGTGGGTCGATACGCTCGACAATTTCCTCAAATGGATGGAGTTCCACCTGCATCACGAGCACTACATGCAGGTCTATTTCGGCCGTGTGCTGGCCTACCCGCCGTTCCCGTTCGCCATGCCGTGGCTGCTCACCGCCCTCACCTGGCCGCTGACGCTGCTCCTACCGGCGGTCGCTGGGTTCGCCGCGGGTGTCGGGCGCGAGGCAGCTTGGCTCGTGAGGCGACCCACACACGGCCCGCAAACTGGCGCTGATAGCGCCGCCGCCCGCAGCTTCAATCGGCTGTGCCTCATGAGCGCGGTCTGGCCCGTGCTGCTGATCGCCATCCCGAGCACGCCCGTCTTTGGTGGCACCAAACATTGGTTTCTCGCCTACCCGTTCTTGCTCTTGCTCGCGGCGCGGACGTTGGAGTCCGCCTGGCAGGCGACCCTGGCGCAGCGGTTGCCGCGCGGGCAGGCCGTCGTCGCGGCGTGGCTCCTTGTGCTGCTCGTCGGCGCACCCGCGGCGAAGGCGACGTGGGATGTGCACCCCCATGGTACGGCCTACTACAACGAGCTGATCGGCGGCGTGCCGGGCGCCGCTCGCGCCGGGATGCAGCGACAGTTTTGGGGCGGCGCGACGCGGGATGGCCTCGAGCAGATCAACCGTCGCGCCAAGAAACACGCGCGGGTCTGGTTCCATAACAGCGCCTGGGGCGCGTATCGCATGTATCAGCGCGAGGGTTGGCTGCGGCGAGACCTGTCGTACAGCGGCGACCCCAAGGACGCCAGCTACGGCTTTTTCCACCATCAGCGGGCCCACGACGACTATGAGCTGGAGTGCATGAGCGCCTTCAACACGGCGACGCCGATTCAGCAGGTCCACATCGAGGGGGTCCCGATCTTGTCCGTCTACAAACGACGCTAGTTCTATGACGATTGCCCCTTCCGCTTCACCGGTCGCTTCTCTACACTGCGCGCCCCGTCGGTCTGGCGCGGCGTCGCTCCCCACAGCGTTGGTTCATCGACCACGCCGTCGATCCTCGGGCAGCGGCCCCGCTAGTGACCCGGATTCCTGCCTTTTGGCCGCCCTTGGAGCTCCTACGATGTTGGCCCGACGCAAGAACGCTCTCCGCGCCAGCCGCATCGGCTCGTCGGTTCTGTGCGTCCTGAGCGTCCTGAGCGTCCTGGGTGTCGTGGGGCCGCCGCGAGTCGTGATCGCCGCGGTGCCGCAGGCGGCGTCGGTCACTCCCACGGCCGTCACCCCCACGGCCGTCACCTCCACGTCCGTCAAGCCCAGATCGGCACCACCAAAGTCCGGCGGCGTCGCTGCAGGCCCGGGTCCAGTCGCCGGCACCGATGGCCCCGGCGTGCTCGCCGCGACGCCCGTCGCCACGACGCGCCTGATCTCGTTGGACCTCCATGGCACCCTGCGACTGCGAGGACAGCGGCTCCACAACGGCGGGCTCGGGGACGGTGGCTCGGGCGTACCTGCGACCGTCAATCGCCTCGGTCTGAGCGGTGGCGGCGACGATTTGAGTTTGGTCGATGTGCGACTGCGACTCGATCCCACGCTGAACCTCGGCAGCCGCGCCCGCGTCGATGCCCAGATCGACGTGTCTGGGGGCCTCGTCTACGGTGCGAAGCTGCCATCGAGCGCGGTCCTCAGTCACGCAGTCGGCATGTTCGGGGACACCGCCTGGCATGACCTCGTGGCCGTCCGGCGCGCTTGGGCCACGTTTGAGTTGTTCGGTCTCGCCGAGCTGGTCATCGGTCGCACAGGCGACCACTTCGGCCTGGGTATCTGGCGCAACGATGGCCGAGATCCGCTCTCGGATTTCCAGTCCGACGTCGATCGCGTCTCGCTGCGAGGCCAGATCTTGGGTCTGCGGCTGATGTTGGCGCGTGACACGATGGCCACGTTGCCGGCGATCTTCAACGGCGCCGACGGTGACGACATCCGCTACGGCTTGCAGGACGCCACCGACGTCGTGCGGTGGCTCGCGCAGGTCGAGGGCGGCGCCGAAAAGGTGACCGACAAGGGCCTGCGCTGGGGCTTTGCGGTCGGCTATCACAGCCAGACGCTCGGTCTTCGGGTCGAGCATGAAGACGCCGCAGGCGTCGCCCTCAACCCGGGCTGCGTCGCTGCTGGCACGTGCGTCCAGCTCGTGCCGCGCGAAGCGCTGATGATCGTGCCGCAGGGCTCCGTCGGTTGGCGTGGCAACACCCGTCTCGGGCTGCTCGCCGCGGAGGCTGAGGCGGTGATGCGCCTCGCTACTTTTGACAACACCGACGCGCTGCCCAACACCGACACCGGCACGACGCTGATCGGTGGCGCGCTCGCCGGTCGGGTGACGCTGAGAACCGGCTCGCACGAATGGCGTCTGCGCGCCGGCTGGGCCAGCGGTGACGCCACCGGCGGCTTCGGTGTGCTCGACCGCGCTAACCTCGCGGTCGTCGATCCCGCCACCAAGGAGCTGGTGCACCGCGATTTCGTTACCGGGATGGCGATGCACCGCGGCTTCTTGGTCGGCGGCACCCTGTTTCGCGAGGTGATTGGGGCCGTCGCAAACGCTTGGTACGCGCGGCCATCGTGGCGCCTCGCGCTGACGCCCGCGACGCCGACAGGCGGCGTCTCCGTCGAGCTGGGTTGCCTCGTCGCGGGCGCGGCCCAGTGGGGCGCCACGCCTGGCAAACGCACGCTGCTCGGCGTTGAACCGGAGCTGCAAGTCGACGCCCGCTTGGGTCGCTTCGGCCGTGGCGTGCTGCAGACCAGCTACTTCCTGCCAGGCCCGGCCTTTGACACGGGCCTCGGCGGCAGCCCGGCCGAGTCGGCGTGGCGCCTGAACGCGGCTTGGGTCGTCGACTTCTAGGCCGATCCGACGGCCTCGCAGCGCGCGCTGGCGGCCTGAAACGTTGATTGAGAACAAGCGTAAGTGCTAGCCTCATCGCTATCTAGCGCCGGTCCCCTCCCGGCGGCTCCGGAGTTTCCATGAAGATCCGTCTCGTTGCGCTCAGTTGTGCTTGTGTATTGCTGGCTTCGGCCTGTGGCACGGACGGGACAACCGAGCCGGGCCCCGACACGTCAGCGACGCAAGACACCGTGAGCACTGGCGACGTGGCCGTGGATTCTGGCGGGTCCGCGGACACCAGCGCCACAGCGGACGTGCCGGATGTCGCCCAAACCGACAGCGCGGTCGCCGATGCCACCGACAGCACTGCTTCCGACAGCACTGCTTCCGACAGCACGGCCTCCGACAGCACCGCCTCCGACAGCACCGCCTCCGACGCTGTAGACGCAGGCGACCTGGACGCCACGCAAGTCGACACGCTCTCGGCGGACACGCCAGACACCGCGCAGGCGGACTCCGCGCAGCCGCCGGTTGACGCTGGCGCCCTCGACAAGGTCAGCGAGCACAGCAAGGCCTGCTCGACCGGCAGTGACTGTACGATCCCGTGCGCCACGGGCACCTGCAATCAGGGCAAGTGCGACTACGACGTAGGCGGCGGCTGCGTTGTGCCCGTCGGCGCCGACAAAGTCGCCTGCTACCCAGCCGGCGCGCCGAAAAAAGACGCGCCGTGCCTGACGTGCAAGCCCGAGGTCAGCCAGACCAGCCTCACCTCGGTGACGGAGCTGGTGCCCTTCGAGAAGACCGACGAAGGCTGGGCGGTCGTCGACGTGAGCGGCAGCGGCATCAAGTGGGGCCTGAGCGACAAGCGCACGGCCGGCGGCAAGATGAGCCTGTACCTCGGCGACCCGAAGAGCTCCGTCTACGCGAACGACAAACACGTCAAAGCGAGCGTCACCACACCCGCGATGACCATTCCGACCAACGACGGCGTGAAGGCATCGCTGCACTTTTCGCTCTACCTCGATACCGAAGAGACGAAGGGCTACGACTTCTTGACCGTGCAGGTGTTGGAAGACAAGGCCGGCGCGACGGCCGAGGCGCTGTGGCACAGCGACAGCATCGGTGGAACGACGCACAAGGTCTGGCAGATGCAGAAGATCGACGTGAGCAAGTGGGGCGGCAAGAAGGTCAAGTTCGTCTTCACGTTCGATACGCTCGACGGCTTCGTCAACGCATTCGAGGGCGCGTACATCGATGAGCTGTCGATTCGCACCGGCTGCTGCGGCGGCGGCGGCGACTGTGACGACGGCAACGCCTGCTCCACCGACGCCTGCGCTCCGACCACGGCCAGCAAGGGGCTGCCGGTCTGCGGCCACGTCGTGACGAAGGCGTGCTGCAGCAGCAGCGCCGACTGCGACGACGGCAAACCTTGCACCCTCGACCTCTGCAGCGGCCCCGGCGGCAGCTGCTCGCACAGCGCAAAGCCCGGCTGCTGCATGACCACGGGCGACTGCGATGACAAAGACGCCTGCACGATCGACCACTGCCCCAAGGCGGGCTCAAACTGCCAGCACACCAACACCTGCTGCAAGACCGACAACGAATGCACCAGCGCGGACACCTGCCTCACCGGCAAGTGCGCCGGCGGCGACTGCGCGTTCACCAACATCTGCTGTTCGAAGGACAACGAGTGCGACGACTTTAACCCCTGCACCATCGACGCGTGCGACAAGGGTCAGTGTCTACACAGCCCCAGCAAGGCGCCTGGGTGCTGCGCAGTCGAGCCTATCGTGTATGAGTTCGACTCTGACATGGAGGGCTGGACCTCCGATGCCAAGCTCGCCAACGGCTTGGTGTGGCACAAGGGCAAGTACAAGGGCACGGCGACTGAAGCTGAGAACGGCAACGGCGTCCTGAAGTTCGGCGTGGCCGGCACAGACACGTTCGACAAGGTCAGCGGCTCGTTCTACCTCTACACGACCAGCCCGGTCATCGAGCTCACGCCCGGCCAGCAGTATACGATCGAGATCAAGATGAAGTTCGCGATGAACTACAAGACTTCGTCGAACTACCTCTACCAGTACTACTTGGTGGATGGCGCTCAGATCACGAGCTATTACAACTACTCCCAGCAGGAGTACTACTACGTGAACCACACGACCGATGACTGGGTCATCTGGCAGAAGGACATCAGCGCGTTCGCTGGCCGAAAGTTCCAGATCAAGCTGCGGGGCCGGATTTACGGCTATTCCAGCAACTTGCAGTCTGGGCAGGGCACGGTCATCGACTACATCAAGATCAAGACCAGCTGCAACATCAAGAAGTGCGCGGACAACGCGACCTGCACCCCGGCTTCGACGTCGTGCCAGGGCGGCAAAGGTATCTGCAACGAGGGCGGCTGCGTCTTCGCGGCGGGCTGCTGCAAGTCCTCGACTGACTGCGTGAGCCCGACGCTGTGCAGTGTCGGGACGTGCTCAGGTTCGACCTGCACGTTCAAGGAGAAGGCGAACTGCTGCATGGGGGCCGGTGACTGCGACGACAGCAACCCGTGCACCCAGGACGCCTGCCCAGGTGCCGGCCAGCAGTGCACCCACACCCCGGTTCCGGGCTGCTGCCTGGCCGCCTCGGAGTGTGACGACAAGCAGAAGTGCACGTCTGACGAGTGTGTCCTCAACAAGTGCAAACACCAGGATATCTGCTGCAAAGCCGACTCGGAGTGCAACGACAAGGATGACAAGTGCACTACAGATAAGTGCGGCTCAGATAGCTTCTGTCAGTTCACGCCGACGGGCGCCGCCGGTTGCTGTGAGCCGAATCTGTGGACCAATATCTTCAGCACGTCGCTCCAGAACATGGTGATCAAGAACAGCCAGGGCGCCGCGAAGGGCTGGCAGCTGTGGACCACCGCGACGTTGTCGAAGAGCCCCACCGGGGTGCTGTACTACGGCAGCCCGTCGGCCAAAAACTACAACTTCGGCGCCAGCAACGGCACGGCGACCACGCCTGAGATGGCGTTGCCGGCCGGCAAGACGACCACGCTCTCGCTGTGGCTGTACCAAGCGACGGAGTCGGGCACGTCCTACGACAAGACGTACATCTATCTCATCGACGCGACCGGCAAGAAGACGCAACTCTGGTACAAGGGCACGAAGGGGTTCAGCACAAACAAGTGGTTGGAACTAAGCTTCGACTTGAAGGAGTGGGCTGGTCAGAAGGTCACGGTGCAGTTCTTGTTCGACACCAACGATTCGGTGTCGAACTCGACGCTGGGCGTGCTGATTGATGACCTGAAGTTCACCGTCAAGTGCGACTAAACGGATGGCGACGATGGTTGTGATGTGCGTGCGCGAATCGAGACCCTCTGGCGCGCGAGCGCGCACCCGATCCGGCCCAGGGGGGCGTTGGTCGCCTGCTGGCATGTCGACCGGCGTGTCGTTGCTGTTCGTGTCGGTGGCGTTGCTGGTCGGCGTCCTGGGCTGCAGCGCTGATGGCGACGCCAAGAAGGACACCGCCGCCGCGGACACGACCGGCGACACGACCGACGACGCTGGCGCGGACACGGGCCTGTCGAGCGACGCCGTGGGCGCTGACGCCAGCGACGCGACGACGCTGGACGTGCTCCAGACCGACACCGCGGTCGTGACCGATCTTGGCGCACCCGACGCCGGGCCTGAGTGCGCCACCGCGGCGGATTGCGCCGGTAAGGTGACGCCCAAGTCCTGCGAAGAGGCCATTTGCCTCAACGGCGCTTGTGGCCTGCAGCTCAAGGCGGACTCTTGCTGCGAAGACAAGCACTGTGACGACGGCGCCGAGTGCACGTTGGACCAGTGCGACGACGCGCAGAACTCATGCAAACACACCACCGTCGTCAACTGCTGTAGCGGCAAGGTGTCGCTGTTAAAGCTCGGTTTTGAGCAGGGCAAGTTGGGTGAGCTCACGGCGAGCGTCACGAAGGGCGGCGAAGGCCCCGGTGGCGTCGCTTGGCAGGTTGACGGCAAGCGGTCGCGGGTCGGCGGCAAGGCCCTGCACCTGAGCAACGCCTGTGGCACCTACGACACCTCGATGAATCCGGCCAACGCCTGCGCTGGCGGCAAGGACGCGGCGCCCGTCTCGGCGACCCTGACCGCGAAGGGCATCACCTTGCCGAAAGACAAGTCGACGATGTTGCACTTCTGGCTCTGGTTACAGACCGAACCGATGTACGCCGAGACCTTGCCGACTGGGACCTGCGCGAAGCCGTGCCCGACTGGCGCGAGCTGTGTCAGCGTGAACGGCGCGGCGCAGTGCATCCCCGAGAAGGACGTGCTGACGGTCACGATCATCAGCGACAAGGGCGCAAAGAAGGTCTTTGACTCGACGACAATCGGCAAGAGCACGGACGGCGACTGGCGCCACGTGGCGGTGGATTTGAGCGATCTGGCCGGCGCGACCGTCGACGTTCAGTGGCGATTCGACACGGCGACGGGCATCAAGAACGCCTTCGAGGGGGTCTGGCTCGACCAGATCGAGATGGAGACGATCTGCCCGGTGAAGGGCACCTTGTGCGCGAAGGACGCGCCGTGTCTGGCGGACAACAGCGTCTGCAGCGAAGAGACCTGCACGTTTTACAGCAACAACGCGGTGAAGGGGTTCTGCTTTCACGACAAGGCGGTGGGGTGCTGCACGGTCTCCAACGAATGCGACGACGGCGCGCCATGTACGATCGATGTCTGCAACAAGGGCGTCTGCGAATCCAAGCCGGACGCGAGCAAGGACAGCTGCTGCAAACCGTCCATCAGCTTGGTGGATGACTTCGACTCAGGCGTGCTCACCGACTGGAAGTTGCTGGACGCGAACTCTGAGGTCGTGCGCTGGCGGATTGACCCCAAGGGCGGCACCAAGGGCTCGCAGGCGTTGTATTTTGGGGATAGTAGCTTCTCCAGCTACGATGACACGAGCCTCGCCAAGGGTGTCGGCCCCACCGGCGCCGCGTGTAGCAAGCTGGTCCAGCTGAAGGTCGGCTCGCTCTACAATCAGGCCACGTTCCAGCTGCAGATGGAGACCGAGTGGAGCTATCTGGCCAAGGCGATCTACAAGAATCCGCCGTTGGCTGGTCAGCCGAAATTCGACCATCTGGCCGTGCAAGTGCGGGTGGCTGGCAAGGTGCACGAGGCGTGGAGCAGCGACCTCATCTACGGCACGACCGACGGCGGCTGGCGCGCGATCGTGGTTGATCTCGACAAGTGGCAGGGGCAGCAAGTGCAGGTCTGCTTGGCGTTCGACGCCGGCGACGACCAGGTCAACGACAAGGCTGGCGTCCTCGTGGACGACTTTGTGCTGCGCGTCGCGTGTGCCAAGGCGAGCTGCTACTACGACGCCGAGTGTGCTGGAACCTGCCCGGCGTGCCAGGCGCCCGGGTGCGCGGCCGGTGGCTGTGGTTGCGTGCCGCTCCCTGGCTGCTGCACGAGCACGGCGGACTGTGATGACGGCGATCCGTGCACGTCCGACAGCTGTCTGCAATCGCAGTGCAAACACACGACGAACCCGGCCTGTTGCAAGGCCGACACGGACTGCAGCAGCACGAACGTGTGCGCGAAGGCGGTGTGTGATCTGTCCAAGCACCTCTGCGGCACCCAGCCCGTCGATGGCTGCTGCGCCGACGACGCGGCCTGCACGACGCAGAACCTATGCATGACGAGCAGCTGCGACGTAGCGAAACACGTCTGCAGTGAGCAGCCGAAGCCGGGTTGCTGCAACCAGGACAGCGCTTGCGACGACAAGGACGCCTGCACCAAGGACCTCTGCATCGACGCGAAGTGCACGTATCAGCCGTCCGGCCAGTCCGGCTGCGACTAGGCCGGCCTCTTGACCAGCCGGAAAGACAAGGCCCACTTGTTTGCGCTGGTTGCGGTGCGCCGGTAGACTCTCAGAACACAGGATCTCTCCCCGTGGCTCACCGCTCGGCGGTGCTGCGGAGCGGGTCACCCCCTCGATAGGATCTCGCCATGCAGCGGCACGCACTCTCGTTTCTCTTCCCCGACGCTCGGCTGCTCGGCATCACCGCCAAGCTCGCCGTGGTTGCGCTGGCGCTCGCAGTCGCTGCGTGTGGCTCCGACCCCAAGCCCAAGGACACCACGACGGTGGTCGAGGACTCGGGGCCGACGGACTCGGGGGCGGCCGACACTGTTCTTGGTGACGCGGACGCGACGGCAGCTGTCGATTCAAGCCAGCCGGATGTCACGAGCGGCGATGTCGCGCAGGCCGACGCCGCTGACGCTGGCCAGGCCGATACGGCCACGTTCATCTGCACGAGCGACCAGTACTGCCTCTCGCTGTTCAAGGATGAGCTCGGTGGCTTTCAGACCGCCGTCTGCGTCGCAGGAACGTGCGAAAAGGTTACAAAAGCAGGCTTTTGTGCCAACAGCGGCGACTGTGACGATGGCTCGGAGTGCACGGAAGACTCCTGTGATCTGACCACGAACAAGTGTGTATCGAGCCCCAAACCGAACTGCTGCGCTGGCAAAGTCACGGTGCTCAACGCGCGTTTTGAGCAGAACAGCATGGTCGGGTTTGTTGGCACGACCAACCCCAGCCTCAACAACAACGTGACGTGGCAGCTGAGCTCAAACCGGGCCCACGGCGGCAAATCGAGCGTCTACCTGGGCAACGAGTGCAACACCTTCGACTCGTCGATGTCGGCTGCGGGCGGCTGCAAAGGCGGGCCCTCACCGATCGCTTTTGAGGCGAACCTGCTGTCGCAGGAGGTGGTGTTGCCGCAAAACAAGCCCGCGATTGCGCACTTTTGGGTCTGGATTGAAGCCGAGCCGATGTACGACGCCGAAGGTAGCTGCGCAAATCCGTGCCCGATCGGCGCCACGTGCGTGAAGGTCGACAAGAGCACCTCGGTCTGCATTCCCGAGCCGGACGTGCTCAAGATCTTCGTCCAGACCGGCGCGCCGTCACCCGATCCGGTGTGGGTGAGCACCGAGGTGAAGAAGACGACGAATGGTTGGGTCCATGTCGCCATCAACCTCGCGCCGTACCAGAAGAAAGACAAAGAGACCGCGGTGAAGCTGCGTTGGAGCTTCAAGTCCAACAACGTCAAGAACGGCTTTGAGGGCGTGTACATCGACGATGTCGTCATCGAGACGCTCTGCGTGACCGCCGGCAGTCAGTGTTCAAAGAAGGCGCCCTGTGCCGACGACAAGAACGGCTGCACCCTTGATTCCTGCACGTATTTTGCGAACGACAACAGCCAGGGGCTGTGTTTTGCGGACAAGTCCGCGGGTTGCTGCATCAACGTCGCGGACTGCAACGACCTAAATGACTGCACGGTCGACAAGTGCACGCTCGCGAGCGGCGCCGCCACGGGACTGTGTGACAACGCGCCTGACGCCAACAACGCGCAGTGCTGCCAGCCTAAGGACGTCTACGGCGACAACTTTGAGTCAGGTTCGATCGCGGCCTGGACCCACGTTGGCTCCAACAGCAAGGAAGTGAAGTGGCAGGTCAGCGACAAGGTCGGCGCTGGCGTTGGTGGTGGAAAGAGCCTGTACTTCGGCAACACCGACACCTCGAAGGGCTACCACGACCCCGCGCTCGGCAGCACGAAGGGCGCCACGGGTCGGATCTGCTCGCCGTCGATGACCATCGCGCAGGGCACGCTCTACGACGTGCTGACGTTCGACCTGCTGCTGCAGACCGAGTGGTCCGGAAAGCCGGCGGCAAACTACGCCAACCCGCCGTGTCCGCAGGGTCCAGGCAAATGCGAGCCCAACAAGATCGATGTCTTCGCGGTCGAGGTGTTCTCGGTCGGCCAGTACCAGGAGATCTGGAGCAGCGACGCCATCAAGGGCACCACCGAGGCCAAATGGCTGCCGACGTTTGTCTCGCTCGACAAGTACCAGGGCAAGCAGGTGCAGCTCTGTTTCTCGTTCGACGCGGGTGACGGGAGCGCCAACACGGTCGGCGGCGCGTGGGTCGACAATGTGAAGCTGGCGGTCCAGTGCACCGCCAAAGAGTGCGCGATCGACAGCCAGTGCGAGGCGAAGTGCGGCCCGTGCGCGACGGCGAGCTGCGGCGGTGACGGCAAGTGCGCGTGCACGCCAATCGCCGGCTGCTGCGCGAAGACGGAGGACTGCGCGGATGGGGACAAGTGCACCACGGAGACGTGTGACAAAGGCGAGTGCAAGTACTCGCTGACCTCTCCGACCTGCTGCACCGACAAGATCGGCAAGGACGCCGTCTTTAGCCAGGACTGGGAGGCCAGCTCGAAGGTGCCGAGCGACTGGAAGGTCATCGTCCCGACCGGAAAGAATGACCTCGGCTACACGTACGCGGCGGACAAGGGTTGGCGCATGTCGGTCAAGAGCAAGCCCGGCACCGGCAACTACGCGCTCTATTTTGGCGGCGCCGACGGCACGCTGAACGCAGGAACGGACGCGCCGGCTGGCACGGTCACGGGACCGGAGTTCACGGTTCCGAAGAATGGCACCACGCTCATCAACTTCGACCTGTACCTGAACACGGAATGGGATGATTTTCCCTTCAAGCTGCCGCCGCTCGCGATCGATCAGCTGTTTGTGAACGTCATCGACGTCGCCGAGAAAGATGCGGCCAAAGCCGTGGTCGCGGTCTGGGACAGCTACGCGATCGAGGGGACCACGAAGGGCAAGTGGCAGGCGGTCGTCATGGCGATCCCGGCGAGCTTGGCGGGCAAGAAGGTGCGCCTGCAGTTCGTGTTTGAGTGTGGCACCGACACCAACAACAAGGGCGAGGGCGCGTTCATCGACAACCTGCAGGTCGAGACCCTCTGCACGAAGCCGGCCTGTGTCGCAGATCTGGATTGCCAGCCCAAGGTGCCGGATGCCTGCAAGAAGTCGTGGTGCGGCAAGGACGACAAGGGCGCCTACGCGTGTGAGTCGGAGTTCAAGGCTGGCGCGGGCTGCTGCGCGTCGAGCGTCGCGCTACCTATCGAGTCGGGCGAGAGCGGCAGCTTCGTGAAGTGGGGCGGCACGCCGTTCACCGGCGACGTGAAGTGGCAGATCATCAGCCACAAGTACTTGGTCGGTAAGAAGGAGATCTACTTCGGCAACGCCGCCGCGTGGAACTACGCCGCGGGCAGCGCCAAGGTGTGCGCCGTCGTCGCTGATTGTCCCACTGGATCGGGCGAGCAGTGCACGGGCGCCCCTGGTTCCAAGAAGTGCTACAAGCCGGTGAGCGCGGAGCTGCTGAGTAATCCCTTCGACCTGTCCGCCGACCCAGGCAAGCTGGCGGCCCTGAAATTCAAGGCCTACTTCGATGTCGAGACACAGTGGGAGTCGCTGGAGATCTGGGTCAGCTACCTCGATCAGGTCGGCGGCATCCCGACGCCGAAGCAGGAGAAGATCTGGGAGAAGAGCGACATCAAGAACATGCCTGTCGCCGACTACAAGAAGGTCATCGACAAGTCGATCGATCTGTCGAAGTTCAAGGCGAAGTCCAACGTCCGCGTGAAGCTGGTGTTCGATTCGGGCGACGCGAACGGCAACGACAAGTATGAGGGCATCTTCCTCGACGATCTCGTTGTCGAAGAGACCTGCAACTAGGTCGCCGCTGTCTCTCGCCCCCCGCACATCTACCCAAGGAGGGGCGCATGGCTGCGCTTCGTGATCGCACATTCAACAAGGGCGCCTGGGCGCGTCTCGGGCTGGTTGCGCTTGGGTTGATCGCGGTCGGGACCGTCATCTACATCTCCGTTGGCGCGCATGAGCGATTCGTTCAGGTGCCCCGCATGTTGGCGCAGCGGCACGTCGACCCGTTGGGTTACCCAGGCCGAGCGACGACGCAAATCGCGAGTCTGGGCAGCAAGGCGGTCGAGACCCTGATCGCCGACATGGCGCAGGGCAAGCCGCCGCTGCAACGCGCGAAGAGCCTGGAGATCCTGAGCGCCATCGATGATCCGCGCGTGGTCCCGGCGCTGTTGACCGCGCTACAAGACGAAGATCTCAGCCTGCGGCTCGCGACGCTGGCGGGCCTCGCTCGGACGCAGCGGGGCGATCTGGCGCAGCACTTGTGGCCGGCGACGCAGGCGACCAACACGTTCTATCGGCATCGCGCCATCGTCGCGCTAGGCCTCGTCAGCGCTCCGACGGAGGTGCCGAAGCTCCTGAAAGCGGCCAACGACGGCGCTGGACGCGATCAGCTGCTGTTCATCTGGGCGGCGGGGTACGCGCAGCGTCGCGCCAAGCTGAAGGACCAAGGCTCCGACCGTGTGCGGCCCATGGCGCTGACCGACGCGGTGCATGAGCGCGCGGTGCAGGATGAGGTGAACGAGCTGCGAGTCGGCTTTCAGGCCCAGGGTGTGACGGCCGAGACCGCGGAGCGGCTGGCAGAGCTGGTGACCATCGACTTCGGCACGTGGAATCTCAACCACCAGATCAGCTACCAAACGCTGATGGTCGCGGGGCCGATGGCGGTGCGCGGCCTAGCGCGGCTCGAGGCGCCTCGAGCGGCGGGCAACGCCAAGGCTGGCGACGCCAGCGGCAAAGTGAAAGTGAAAGCGCAGCTGCCGATGGAAGGCCTCAAGCTCAAGAATCGACCGGCCGCGATCGACGCCAAATCGAAGTAGCTTCACCGGTCTACGGCTCGCCGCTCCGCTGGTATTCTGTGAAGATCCGTGTTGCATTGGCCGGGAAAGTTGCGCCTAGACACCACGACGCGCTGTGATGACGGCCGCGGCCCAGGTGCTGCGGTGGCGGCGACTGGCGCTTTTCGGGCTTGTTTGCGGGAGGATTTCATGGCGCGTGTGCTGTTGATCGATGATGACGTCCGCTTGGGGCAGCTCCTTGAGCGGCTGCTGAAGCCGGAAGGCCTCAACGTCGAGTTGGTGACGGACGGGCTGCAAGGCGTGCGCCGCGCTACGGCCGAGGTCTTCGATCTCATCATCCTGGACGTGATGCTGCCCGGCCTCGATGGGTTCGAAGTGCTTCGGCGTATCCGGTCTTCCAGCCACGTGCCGGTGATCATGCTCACCGCGAAAGGCACCGACAACGACCGCATCGTCGGCCTTGAGCTCGGCGCGGATGACTACCTGCCCAAGCCCTTCAACCCGCGTGAGCTGGTCGCCAGGATCAAGGCTGTGCTGCGGCGCGCCGATGGCGGCACCGCGGCGACCAAAGCCGCGTTGCTTGAGTCCGGCGCGCTGTCGATGGACCCAGGCAAACGCGAGATCAGGGTCGACGGCGATCACGTGCATCTGACGACGACCGAGTTCGATCTGCTCCGGTGCTTCATGCAATATCCCGGCAAGGTGCTGTCACGCGATGCCCTGATGGACATGCTGCGTGGTGTCGGCTACGCCGCCTACGACCGCTCGATCGACGTGCACGTGAAGAACCTGCGCGCAAAAATCGAGACAGACCCGCGACACCCGCAGCTGATCAAGACGGTGTGGGGCACGGGCTACATGCTCGCCATCGCCAGTGATGAGTAGTGGTCGGCTCGCCAGATGACGTCGACGACCCAACCGCCCCCAGCCGCCCCGCTCGCGACGCCTGCTGCGCCCGACTCTGACCCGCCAGCGCAGGGCGCACCGCTAGCAGACCAGGGGCTCTCGCGCCTGCTGATGCACTTCGACTTGGCGACGCTGTTGCTGAGCGTCGTTGGGCTGAGCGCCGCGGGCGTCGCCGCCGTGTTGGTCGTGCGGCAGGGAGGGCTCTCCGGCTGGAACGCCTTGATCGTGGGGCTGCTGCTGCTCACCGCCGCCTCCGTCGTGGCCTACTACGTGCTCGTCACGTTGGCACGACAGCGTCTGCACGACCGCTTGGCCCTGATGCGAGACGCGGCGCACGAGCTCGGCGGCGGCGACCTCAGCGTGGCGGTGCCCGAGGGCGATGACGATCTCGGTGCGCTGGGTGCGTCGCTCAATACGATGCGCAGCCGTGTCGCGCGCCTGATGACGGCACAGCGGGAGCTGTTGAGCGGCGTGAGCCATGAGCTGCGGTCGCCGTTGGCGCGGATCGAGGTGGCGATGGAGCTCATCGACATGGAGCTCGCTGGGGACGAGGAGCATGAGCTGATCATCGGTGTGCGTGAGGAGGTCGCCCTGCTCGAACGCCACATCTCCAGGCTGTTGGAGGCGCAACGCGTGACGCGTGACCGCATCGTGCTGACGCGGCGGGCGCTCGTGGTCGACACGCTGCTCGCGCAGGTCATCGCGCGCGAGCGGCTGCGCCTGCAGAAGCTGGGTTGGCGACTAGACGTGAAGCTCGATGCCGGAGACCACGAGATCCTAGGCGACGAAAACGCCCTCGACAGGGTGTTCTCCACGCTGATCGAGAACGCGATCCGCCACGCAGCGAGCCCAGGTCCAGAGGCCGCGTATTCGGGGGCGTTCGAGGCTGTCCAAGTGACCGAACCGCCGCCAGACACAGAGTCTGACAGCACGGCGGTGGTGGCGACACCGGATTCGGCCGAGCTCGCCGCCGACGACAGCCCGCCAGGCCAAGCGGTCACGTGGCGACCGTCGCTGCGGATCGAGACCGAGATCAGCGAGTTGGGTCTGCTGGTCCGCTTCCTCGACCGTGGCCCGGGTCTTGGCCCTGAGCAGTGCACACGCGTCTTCGAGCCCTTTTTTCGGGGCGATCAGTCGCGCAGCACGGCGACCGGCGGCACCGGTCTGGGTATGTACCTGACGCGCAATATCCTGCGCGCGCATGGCGGCGATGTGCTCGCCCGTCCACGGGATGGCGGCGGGCTGATGGTCGAGTTGTGCCTGCCGCTGCGCACGACGAAGGTGCTGAAAGAGACCATGCGTGTGCAGTGGGCGGACGTGCGCGACGACGTCTGACGCGTGGTGGTGGCTGCTGGCGCCCGGTGCGGAGCGTGTCTGGCACTTGCGTCGCGACAGCCCTGCAAGGACACTGCGCACCATGACCAAGCCCGACGCCGCTTCGCACACGCCATCCTCCGCCCGCGGGGCCTCTGGGGCGGCTGTGACGCACGCATTTTCGGTGGACGTCGAGGACTGGTTCCACATCCTCGAGAGCGACGCTGCACCCGACATCGCCGCCTGGTCCAAGCTCGAGTCTCGTGTCGAGCGCAGCACCGGCGTGTTGCTCGATCTGCTCGATGATCACGGCCACAAAGCGACGTTCTTTGTCCTGGGTTGGGTGGCCGAGCGCTTCCCTGATCTGCTCGCCGAGCTGTCCCACCGCGGCCACGAGGTCGGCTCACACAGCCACCACCATGGTCTCGTCTCGCAGGCTGGACCGGACGCGTTCGCCCGCGATCTGGCCCGCTCGCTGGAGGCGATCACCCGCGCGACGGGGACCGATGTGACGTGTTTTCGTGCCCCGGGCTTCTCCATCGGGCACGACGAGACCTGGGCGTTTGAGATCCTCGCTGATCATGGCATCACCCTCGATTCGTCACTCTTTCTCGCCGACCGCGCGCACGGTGGCTTCCAGCTTAACCGCCTGCGACCCTTCGAGATCGTCCTGCACGACGGCCGTCGAATGCTCGAGGCGCCCGTCGTTCCCCTGCGCCTGCCGCGTCTCAGCTTGCCGTGGACGGGCGGCGGCTACTTGCGGTTGCTGCCGCAGGCCGCGCTGCTCCAACTCTTCGCACACGCCGAACGCTGCGAGCGTCCGGTGGTGACGTACGTGCATCCACGCGAGGTCGATCCAGGCCAGCCGCGCATGCGGTTGCCCATGGCGCGGCGCTTCAAATACTACGTCGGTCTCGAGACGGTGGTCGACAAGCTGCAGGCCCTCTTCGCGCGCCATCGTTTCGCGAGTGTGGGCGAGGTGGCGCACGGTGGCGTCAAAGATCCTCCGCTGTTTCTGTCGCGTCATCGCGCCGCCTGAGGGCCATGGTATCCCGTTTTTCCGGGCCGCGAGCTGGTGTGCTGCGGCGAAGACGCCCTGGTGCGAGCGCCGAATCGCGCTTGTTTGCAGCAAGCGGGCTGGCGGCGCTTGCTCCCGTCGCTGATCGCCCCGGCGCCGGTCGCGTCCTTGTTCGTTGCCTCATTGTCGGCTGCCTCGTTTTCGGCTGCCTCTTCGCAGCCGGGCTTTATCCGACGCGCTGCCAAGCGTCGACACTTGAGCGCGGTGGTCTCGGCGCACGCGGCCTCGGGTTCGCCGGTGCGGGCCCCGCAGCGGCGACGGGGGCGGCCGCGACGTACGACAACCCCGCCGCGCTTGGCGGCGTGGACCGCGCCGAGGCGCTGCTCAGCGCGACGATCTTGCGCTATCACGTCGCGATCAGCCGCGGCGGTGGTGAGGCGCAGTGGCCGACTGTCACGCCGCAGTCGCTCACGCTGGGCTCCGCGGCGGTCGCGGTGCCAGTGACCCGAGATCTCGGCGTCGGCTTGCTTGTGCACCTGCCGGTCAATGGTCCGTCGCGCTTGCTCTCCTTCGACCACCGCCGCCCGCAGCTGCCCTTGTGGCAGGGGCTCGGTGAGCGACTCGCCATCGCCGCTTCGGCTGGGTATCGGGTGAACGGCTGGCTCGCGATCGGTTTGACTGGTCATGTCGCCGCAGACCTCGACGCACGGGCCTCCTTTGGCTTGTCGCTCGGCGAGGGACGCTTCACCCAGCAAGATCTCGACGTGCATCTGCGCAGCCGCATCGTCCCGGCGCTGGCGTTCCAGCTGCGGCCGACGCAGCAGCTCCGGGTCCTGCTGCGCTGGCGGGCCGCCTATGAGGTGACCTACACCGTACCGCTCGAGCTAGACGTCGTCGGCGTCGGCCTGGTCGCGGTCGACATCGCCGGCACTGGGCTGCTCTCGCCGGAGATGTTCACAGCCGCCGCCGCCTGGCGCGTTCGCCCAGGCACCACGCTGGTCGCGACGGTCAGCTACGAGCGGTGGTCCGATTTGCCGCCGCTCTCGCCAACGGTCAGCGTCGTCGCCGGCGGCGATCCGGCCTGGTTGGAGGCGTACGCCGCTCCGCCAGCGCCAGGAGCGGTCGACACGGTGGTCGCGCATGTCGGCGCCAGCCGCCGGCTCTCGTCATCGTTCACAGTCCGGGCCGGCGCCGGCTTTCGACCCACGCCGCTGCCCCGCGCCTCCGGCGCCGCGTCCTGGCTCGACAGCCACGCGGTCGAGTGTGGCGTCGGCGGCTCGTGGCGCGCCCTACCGCGGCTGGAGGTGGACATCGCCGCGAGGTGGTCGCACCTTCTCTCCCGTCGGGTCACCAAGGCGAACGCCGCGGATCCGATCGGATTTGTTGGGGTGGCAGGCGAGGTCTTTCATGTCGCCCTGACGCTGCGTCACAAGCTCAGCGACCCGGCCAAAAGTTCCGGCCCCGAGCCGGGCTGATTGCCCAACCACAGCTGGAGTCGAAGCTGCTCATGGATCCATCGCCGTCCAGCCCTGCAATCAACCGCCCCGCCTTCACGCCGACGCTCATGACGCGCGCTCTAGGCTGGTTGCTGCTCGCTGGTATCGTCGCGGCGGCGCTGGCGTTTGCGCTGCAACGCGTTGAGCGCGGCGCCATGACCCCAACAGCCGCACCCCTCGATGCCGCGGTGGCCATCTTGACGGAGGAGCTGCAGCAAGACGACGCCATGGCGTTCTTGCCCTCGTGGTCGGCGACTCAGCGCTGGCGCTTCGAGCAGCTGTGGCGCGATCGGAACCTGGATTTCCCCTCCGCCTGGATGCCGGGGGCCCCGATCGATGCGTGGGATGCCGACGGCTTCAAGCGTCTGTGGGTGTTGAGCTCGCACGGCGCCGACAAGCGCCTCAACCGCGCCGCCGTTGGTCAGCTGCTGCGCGAAGAGCCCATCGGTCAAGGGATGAAGTTGATGCTGTTTCAGTTGCGGCCCTCGCGCACACGCTACGACCTCCGCCTTCAGATCGCCGACGCCGACGTCCGCAGAATCGGCCCAAAACTCGGGGTAGAAGAGCGCTGTCGTGCCGACGGGGACGTCCAGCGCTGCAAGGGCGCGTGGTGGACCAGCGTCTCAAGCGGCATCCACGAGGTTGGCAACAGCCGGCGCCGGTGTCTCTTCGTGCAGCCGCACCCAGCCAGCGCCACCTTACGCATGCGGTGGGCCAAGGTGCCCGAAGGAGAGGAGCTCGCTGGCCGAGTCGGCAACCGCCTCTGGGCCGTGCGCTACGACGAAGGCAGCGACGTTCGTTTCACGGTCCGCGTGGCCGGCAAGATTCGCCACACCCAGCAGCTGGCGCGCGGCGACTTCCGCTGGCATCCGTGGCGCATCGCGCTGCGAGCCGACGAACGCGGCAAACCTGTGACGCTGGAGTTCGCCGCCACCGACCCGACCTGGCGTCAGCTGTGCGTCGACGCCCGCGTGCTCGGCCCGGCCGCGCGACCGTGAGCGCCCGAGCGACGGCGCTGCTCGCCTGGTACGGCCAACATCGACGCGAGATGCCGTGGCGTCGCGCCGCAGGCCAAGCCGACCCCTACGCCGTCCTCGTCTCGGAGCTGATGTTGCAGCAGACCCGCGTCGACACCGTGACGCCCTATTTTCTGCGCTGGATGGCCCGCTGGCCGACCCTCGCTGCGCTGGCAGCGGCCTCGACCGAAGAGGTGCTCGCCGCGTGGACGGGGCTCGGCTACTACAATCGGGCCCGCAATCTGCACCGCGCCGCGCAGGTGGTCGTCGCGAGGCACGGCGGCCAGCTTCCGGAAGACGCCGCCGCGCTCGCCGCGCTTCCCGGGGTCGGTCCGTACACCCTTGGCGCGATCCGCTCGATCGCCTTTGGCGCGCCCGCCGCCCTGGTTGACGGCAACGTCGCGCGAGTGCTCACCCGCTGGCACGCCTGGCGGCTTCCCCCCGCGTCTACCGCGGGCAAGCGTGGGCTGTGGGCGCTGGCGACGTCCTTGGTCACCCAGCCGCCAGCGGCGCGGTCGCCAGGAGACTGGAATCAAGCGCTCATGGAGCTCGGCGCGACCGTCTGCACGGCGCGCGCGCCTGCCTGCACGCGGTGCCCGGTCTCCGCTTGGTGCGCCGCCCACGCTGCCGGCGTGGCGGCGGAGCTGCCGGTCCGTGTGCCCAAGCGCAAACCGCCGGTCGTAGCCGCCACGTACCTGCTCTGGCGCCGGGCGGACGGCCACATCTGGTGTGGCCGTCGCGCCGAGACCGGCCGCTGGGCTGGGCTATGGGAGCCCCCGGGGCTGGAGGGCGACGACGCCGAAGCCCAAGTCCGCGCTTGGGTCGCGCACGAACCGCGCCTGCGCGCGCTGCCGACCGTGGTCCATGTCTTGACGCACCGACGCTACGAGGTCACGCCGCTGCTCGTCCTCAGCGACGCGACACCTCCCAATCTCACGGCGCTGGGCTACGTCGCGAGCCGGTGGTGCGCGCCAACCGCGTCGCGAGACGTGAACTCGGGCCTCTCTCGGCTAGCGGGGCGGCTGCTGGAGGTCAGCGAAAACACCGTGAACGTGGACACAGGCGCGGTCGTACGCCAGACTGTGGCACTGCGCTGACGGCCGGCTTGGTCGGCAGGGCCGCAGTTGGATCGCTCCCACACCTGTCGCCGAACCGAGGTCGCATGGGCATCACCTTCGTGGAAAAGGGCGGAGTTCGTCGCCGCCCGAACGCCAAGACAGCGCTCGTCCTCGCCGGCGGTGCGATCTCAGGCGGTGCCTTCAAGATCGGTGGCCTCATCGCCCTCAACGCCTACTTCGACAAGCGCTCCGTGTGCGACTTCGACACGTACGTCGGCATCAGCGCGGGCGCCTTTCTCGCCGCGCCGCTGGCGGTGGGCGTGCAGCCAGAGGAGCTCCTCCGCTCGATCGAGGGACGCTCCCGTCGCATCAGTCAGTTCACCCCGAGCCACTTCTACAAACCCAACTGGCGCGAGTTCATCGCCAAGCCCTTCCTCTTCGGTCGCGACGCCATCGGCCTCGTCCCCGCCGTCTCCCTCACCATGGCTGGGCTGCTCACCACCGATCGCTCGCAGATGATCAACGTGGCGCGGCGTTTTCTAGACGAGCCGAGTTACGTCAACGCCGAGCACGTCGTTCTGCCCATGATTCGGGCGTTTGAGCGCCGTAGCCAGCTCCAGCGAGGCCTCAGCTACCTGCCGAGCGGGGTGTTCGACAGCCGGGGTATCGAGCGGTTCATCCGTGAGAACTTCGAGCGCAACGGGATGGCGAACCACTTCCGCCTGCTCAAGCTTGAGCGCGACAAGGATCTCTACATCGGCGCCACGAACCTCAACACCGCCGCGGGTGTGATTTTTGGCCACGATGAAGACTGTTCGGTCACCATCAGCGAGGCTGTTCAAGCTAGCTCGACGATCCCCGGATTTTTCCGACCTGTGCGACTCAATGGCCACGACTACATTGACGGTGGGGTGCAGAAGACGGCGAACATCTCGCAAGCCGTCAAGTCCGGCGCTCAGCTCGTCATCGCGTATAACCCGTTCCGGCCGTTCGTGAATTTCCACGCTGACCAGCTGCTAAACGGCCAACGCACGATGAGCGACATGGGTATTCTGACCGTGATCAATCAGGCCTTCCGAACGCTGCTGCACACGCGGCTCATGCTGGGAATTGAGAAGCTGCGCCTGGATCAGTCGTTCCACGGGGACGTCATCCTGATCGAGCCCAGCGAGACCGACATCACGTTTTTCAACCTCAACCCGCTCGCTTTTTGGCGCAGGGCTGAGGCGGCCGAGCACGGTTTCTCCAGCGTGAAAGAGGCGATCGAGCGCCACCACGAGCGGATCTCCCGCATCTTGGCGCGCTATGGCATCGGCACCAACCTCGACCGCTTGCGCCGCAACACCGAGTTGATTCGGCAGGCGCACTACGACAACGACGCGATCATCGACGTGCTTGAGCAGCGGGTTCACGAGCGCCGCGCTGTGCCGCGTCGTCCGCCGAAGCTACGTGTGGTTGGCGAGCGTTAACCGCAACTTGTGTAGGGAGTTCACATGGCCAGCAAACAACGCCGCTATTTTGGCACCGACGGCATTCGAGGGGAGGCCAACGCCGGCATCATGACCGTCGAGACGGCCGTGGCGGTCGGGCGGGCCGTGGGCAGCATCTTCAGCTCGCGCCACGCGCGGCCCCGGGTCCTCATCGGCAAGGACACCCGACGCAGCGGCTATCTCTTTGAGATGGCGCTGGTCGCAGGGGCGTGCTCCGTCGGCGCCGAGCCCTATGTGCTGGGCCCACTGCCGACCCCGGGCATCGCGTTTCTGACCAAAGGTATGCGTGCGGACGTCGGCGTGGTGATCTCTGCGAGTCACAACGGTTTTCAAGACAACGGCATCAAGCTCTTCGGTCCGGATGGCTACAAGCTGCCCGACGAGATGGAGCTGCGCATCGAGTCCTTCATCGATGACAACGCCGCGATCGCGGATTCGATCAAGACCGGCGCTCAGATCGGGCGCGCCTATCGCATCGATGACGCGTGCGGCCGCTACATCACCTATTTGAAGTCCACGTTCCCCAACACCCTGAGCCTCGACGGGCTCAAGATCGCCGTCGACTGTGCCCACGGCGCCGCCTACAAGATCGCGCCGACGGTGCTGGAAGAGCTTGGCGCCGAGGTTATCACCCGTGGCGTCCAACCGAACGGCACCAACATCAATGATGGCTGCGGTGCGCTATTTCCCCGCAAACTCGCGGCGATGGTGCTTGAGAACAACTGCGATCTCGGCATCGCCCTCGACGGTGACGCCGACCGTCTGATCCTCGTCGACGAGAAGGGTCAGCAGGTGGACGGCGATCAGATCCTCGCCCTGTGCGCGACCCGAATGAAGAAGGCAGGGCGGCTCGCCGGCAATACGCTCGTCGTCACCGTAATGAGCAACTACGGCCTTGAGATGGCGATGCGCGAGCAAGGCATCGATCTCGTTCGCACCGAGGTTGGCGACCGCCATGTCGTCGCTGCGATGCGCGCCGGTGGCTACAGTCTCGGCGGCGAGCAGAGCGGCCACGTCGTGTTTCTCAACCACAGCACCACCGGCGACGGCACGCTCGCTGCCTTGCGTGTGCTGGCCTTCATGCAGCGCGAGCAGCGCCCGCTCTCCGATCTGGCGCGCGTGATGCTGCCGGCGCCGCAGATGCTCATCAACGTTCCGGTGACGTCCAAGCCTGCGCTTGAGACGCTGCCAGATGTGCAGAAGGCAGTGGCGGAGGCCAACACGGCGCTGGAAGGCGTGGGTCGTGTGCTCATCCGCTATTCCGGCACCGAGAAAAAGTGCAGGGTCATGGTCGAGGCCGCCGAAGTGACCGCCGTCGAGATGCACGCAAAGCGCATCGCAGACGCCGTCACCACAGCCATCGGCCACTAGTCGTCGCCATCCTTCGGAGCTCCTATGTCAGCCATTCGCCTCGGCGTGAACGTCGATCATGTCGCGACCTTGCGACAACAGCGCGACACGCGTTATCCCGATCCTGTCCACGCGGCCGCCATCGCTGAGCGGGCGGGCGCGGACCAGATCACCGTCCATCTACGTGAAGATCGCCGCCACATCCAAGACCGCGACCTGCGGGTCATGCGGGAGACGGTGCAGGTGCCGCTGAACCTTGAGATGGCCGTGACGGACGAGATGGTCCAGATCGCGCTCGCCTACAAGCCCGCCACCGTGACGCTGGTGCCCGAGAAACGGGAAGAGCGCACCACTGAGGGCGGCCTCGATGTGGTCGGCCTTATCGACAAGGTCACGGCGGCGGTACGCCAACTGATCGACGCGGGCATCGTCGTCAGCTTGTTCATCGACCCAGATCCAGATCAGGTCGCCGCGAGCCACGCTACGGGCGCGACGACCATCGAGCTGCACACTGGGGACTACTGCGACGCACCCACACCGGCCATCGCCGAGCGCGAGCTGGAGCGCTTGCGCGTCGCCGCTGTCGCTGGGCACGAGCTTGGGCTCACCGTCGCGGCCGGTCACGGGATCGACTATCGCAACGTCGGCCCGATCGCCGCGCTGCCGCACGTCGAGGAGCTGAACATCGGTCATAGCATCGTCTGCCACGCCGTTTTTGTCGGCCTTGAGCGAGCTGTGTCCGACATGGTGGCCGCGATGGCTGAGGGTAAAGCATGAGGATTCTGACGCCAGGGCAGGTCCGCGACCTCGACACTCGCACCATCGACAAGTTGGGGCTGCCCGCCGTCGTGTTGATGGAGACGGCTGGTCGCGCCGTGGTCACCGCGATCTGCGCGCGCGTTGGCCTCGCCGGACTCGGCCGCACCGCCACGGTCTTGTGTGGCACCGGCAACAACGGCGGCGATGGCTTCGTGATCGCGCGGGAGCTGCAGCATCGCGGCTTCCGCGTGCACACGTACGGTGTCGGCGACCCGGCGAAGCTGAGCCCGACCGCGAAGGTGCACCATGATGTGCTCGTCGCGAGTGGGGCAAAGCCGCGCTGGAGTGCCGAGCCACCGAGAGGCGGTGAACTCAAGGCGTTGCATCGCTCCCTGCTGCGGTCGGCGGTCATCGTCGACGCGATCATCGGGATCGGCGCCACCAAGCCGCTGCGGGAGCCGGCGCTGACGTGGGTGCAGCAGCTCGATGGTCGACATGACGCCCTCGTCGTCGCCGTCGACGTGCCGAGCGGCCTGCACGCCGGGACTGGACATGTGCTTGGCGCGGCGGTGCACGCTCATCTGGTCGTGACGATGGCGGCCGCAAAATCAGGGCTATTTCTGAATGAAGGCCCAGCGCACTGGCGCGCGCTGGAGGTCGCCGACATCGGTGTGCCGAACAAGTGGCTGTCTCAGGTGCGACCGGAGGTGTTCACCCTGGAGGACGACGACCTGCGTTGGTTGCTGCCGGTTCGGGACGACGACGGGTTCAAGGGCAGCTTCGGACACCTGCTCGTCGTCGCGGGGTCGACAGGCAAGGGTGGCGCCGCGCTGCTCGCTGCCAAAGCCGGGCTGCGCGCCGGAGCCGGCCTCGTGACACTCGCCACGAGCGGTGAGATCCGGGCGCGCATCGAAGGCTTGCTGCCAGACATCATGGTGGAGGCGGTGCGTGGCGGCGCGGCGGAGGCCGCCCGCGTCGCCAAGTTGCTCGAGGGCAAGTCGGCGGCGGCTGTTGGTCCTGGCCTCGGGACCACCGCGGCTGATCTCGATCTTGTCGCGCGTGTGGTCGCCGCAACGGCGGGCACTGTGGTGCTCGACGCCGACGCGCTGCGCGCGCTGGCCCAGAAACCCGCGCTCGCAGAGCCGGCGAGCGGGCGGCTCGTCTTGACGCCGCATCCGGGCGAGATGGCGCGGCTGCTCGGCGTTGAGGTCGCTGCGGTCCAGGCTGATCGCTTGTCCGCTGCCCGCGACGTCGCTGAGCGATTCTCCGCGGTCGTGGTGCTCAAGGGGGCGCGCACCCTCGTCGTAGCGCCCGACGGTCGCTGGGCGATTCGAAACGTGCCAAACGCAGCGCTCGCCGTCGCCGGCAGCGGGGACGTGCTGACCGGCGTGCTTGGCGGTCTCGCCGCTCAGGGTGTACCAGCGTGGCAGGCGGCTTGCGCCGCGGTGATCATTCACAGCCGGGCGGGCGCCATGGTGCGCGCTGAGCGTGGCGCCCGCGGCGCGCTGGCCAGTGACCTGGTAGACGCCCTCGGCCTCGCCAGCGTCAACGCAGCGACGTAGCACCCGCGCGCGGCGGCCGGCGGCGGATCGCGCTTGAGCCGTCGCCGCAACTTGCCGCCCTCCTGGGCCAGCTATACGCTGCCTCGACAGCGTCCTGGCTGCAGCGCCCGCGTCCTGGCTGTAACGACAGCGTCCTGGCTGCAACGGAGACGCGGAGCGCGCTCATGGCCTCGCGGCATTCGACAATCTGGTCGCTCTCCCTCGCGCTGATCTGTGCGGCGTGTGGCACAGCACCCAATGGCGCCACATGCCAAGCATCGGTTGCGTGCACGTCGCAACTTTGCTACGCCAACGTGTGCCTGGACCCGGCCGCAGACGATGACGGCGACGGGCTCGACAACCGCACAGAGCATCGCATCGGCTCGCATCCGCAGCGCTCGGACTCGGACGAAGACGGCAAGCGTGACGACGTAGAAGTGGGTCCCGATCCCCTGCACCCGATCGACAGCGATGGCGATGGTCTGCCGGACGTCGTTGAGTCGCAGAGTCGCGATACGGATCTGGACTGCCTGCCGGATGAACGCGACGCCGACAACACGACGCCGAACACCGATCCTGCGGTGCTCGCCCGCGACGCCTGCAGCCATGATGGCGTCTGCGTCGGTCAGGCCGACAAGATCAGCGCGTCGTGCCAGATCGGCGTGGGCACGTTGACGTGCGTGTACACGCAGGTGCCCGGCTGGTCCGCCGTGGAGACCTGCGACGGCATCGACAACGACTGCGACGGCGCGACCGACGAAGGGCACAGTTATCAGGGCACAGCGGTTGGACAGGCCTGTTACGGCGAAGGCGCGTGCGGCGAGGGCGTCGTGCAATGCAAGCTCGGCCGCGCCGCATGCTCGACGAACCCGGGCGGCAGCGGCGCGCAGGCGAGCGTCGAGATCTGCAATGGCCTCGATGACGACTGCGACGGCGAGACCGACGAGGGATTTGGTCTCCCGGACGCTCCGGTCGGAGTGCCGTGCTTGGGGACCGGCGAGTGCGGCATCGGCAAAGTGGTGTGCGGCGACGATGGCGTACCGTTGTGCTCGACCGACCCAGGCGGGCCGCACAGCGATGCGGCTCCTGAGACCTGCAACGGTTTGGACGACGACTGCGACGGCGCCACCGACGAGCACATCACGCTGGACGGTGTGTCCGTCGGCGGCGACTGCATGGGGCGCGGCGCGTGTGGGCCCGGCATCATCGTGTGTGGTGCCAAGGGCGAGGCGATCTGCTCGAGCAACCCCGAGAGTCCGGGCTCGCAGGCCAAGGCCGAGACCTGCAACGGCCTCGACGACAACTGCAATGGCCAGACCGATGAGGGTTTCACCTGGACTGGCGCCGCGCTTGGCGCGCCGTGCGAGGGCGTCGGCGCCTGTGGCAAGGGCACGGTCGTCTGCAGCGCGGCCGGAAAGGCGACGTGCTCGACGCAGCCGGACGCGCCCGGTGTTGGCGCCAAGGTTGAGACGTGCGACGGCCTCGATGACGACTGCGACGGCGCCACCGACGAGGGCTTTGTCTGGCAAGGCAAGACCCTCGGCGCGCCGTGCGACGGACTCGGGATCTGCGGCGTCGGTACGGTCGAATGCAACGCCGTTGGGGCGGTCACTTGCTCCAGCAACGGTGATGGCAGCCAATCGAAGTCGGTCGCGGAGGCCTGCAACGGGCTCGACGACGACTGCGACGGCGTGACGGATGAAGGCGTGCCTCCCAGCGCCGGGCCCGCCTGCGCCGCGATCGGTCTCTGTGTCGACGCGACCGGGAAGCCGGCCTGCGTCAGCGGCGCGTGGTCCTGCGCGTTTGATGGCGTCAGCGGCTACCAGGGTCCGCACGAGACCAGCTGCGACGGGCTAGACAATGACTGCGACGGTCTGACGGACGAAGGCCTCCCGCACACCTGGGCGAAGACCGCGGCTCGCCTCGTGGTGGGGGCGCCCTCACCACGGCTCAACCACACCGCAGCGGTGGCTGCGTCCGCCAAAGAGCTGTGCATCGCAGGTGGCCTCGCCGCGCGCCTGAACAGCGATCAGCCCGGTTCTCCGGGCGAATTGTGGTGCCTGAACCCAGAGAAGTCGCGGTGGCGCCTCTTGGCTGAAGGGCCGGAACTCGCGCGTGTGGGCGGCGCGCTCGTCGCGGTCCCAGCCGGGTGGAGCGGCCCCGCCACGGGGCCAGCGTGGTGGCTGTTTGGCGGTGTCTCCACCACGGGTGGCACGCTGTCTGCCGTCTCGATCGACGCGACGACTGGCGTCATCACGCCGTTGCTGCTGCCAGGGACCACCGCCGGCGGGCGAGCGTTTGTGCGAGGCAAGGCGCTCTGGCAGATCAGAACGGGTCCCACCTCTGGCGCCGTCGTGACGCGTTATGTGACCGACGGTGGCAACTGGACCGCCAGCGCCATCGCGCCGCAGGTGGCGGCTGCGCAGGTGACGTCGGCCTGCCAAGACACGAACGGCGGACTTTGGCTCTATGGCCTCGACGCCGCACCTACCGGGGACGAGGGCAAGAACAAGGCCATCGTCGGCGCCCTGTGGCAGCTGGCGCCCGGCGCCACAGCTTGGCTCAAACGCCCGGCCCCGCCGGCCTCCGCTGGCTGGAGCGCGCTGCTTGGCGCCCAGCTGGTGTGTGAGCCGGCGCCCGGACAGATTTGGCTTCACGGCGGCACGATCGGCGCCCCCGGCGGCGGCATGCAGGTGCTTGGCGTGCGGCGATTTGACGTCAAGCTGGGCACCTGGTCACAGCCGTCGCTCGACGTCACGCCGAAAGTGACAGGCGGCTACGTCGCGCGGGTCGGCGGCGCTGCGGTCATGGCATGGGGCTCCGACGCGCAGGGGCCAAGCGCGAACATCTGGTCGGTCAGCAAGGGCACCTGGGTGCCGTTGCATGCCGGCCCGTTGCCCGCTGTCGGGTCACGGCTGCTGGAGACGCCGGCTGGCCTGTTGCGCATTGGCGGCGCCGGTCTGTTGCATCAACTCGAGCCATTCGGTGGCCGACCGGTGTGGCTGCTCGACCACACCGGGTGGAAGCGCATCGCGCTGCCTCCGAGCGCAGCGCTCAAGGCTGGCCGGGTCTGGCCACTGGCGGCGCCAGCGGGCCCGGATCAGGTGCTCATTTGGGGCGGGATCACCGATCTTCCGGCGCCGGCGACGGCGTCGGTCTTCACAGACGGACTGGGCGCGACACCAGGCGCCGTTCGGCTCAACACGGCGACCGGCGCGTGGTCTGCCGTGCCCGCCAGCCTGGCCGCGGCGCTGCCGACCGTGCTGACCGGCGCCGCGATGTGCCACGGGACCGTCAGCGCGACCCCAATGGCCTGGGTGTTTGGTCGGACCGCGCCGGGCGTAACCCCGCGGTTGTGGCAGCTCAACGCAGCGACCGCCGTCACGACCCAATTGTGGGATGGCTCCGGCGTCGGGCCAACCGCCGCTACGGGCGCGGCGTTGTTGTGGGACACCAAGAACGATCGCTTGCTGCACATCGCATCGAATGGCGGCCTCGTGGTGTGGGTGTGGCCGCTTTCGGGGAAGCCCGGCTGGTCCAAGCTCGTCACCGATGTCGCCGTCGCCAGCGGTGCCGTCGTGGTGCTCGGCGATCTGACCATCGACGATCCGCTCGTGGCGATCCTACCCGTCGATTCCGGCGCAAAACCGGCGCTGCGGCGGCTCGGGCTGGGCGCAAAGCCCGCGTTGGCCCCAGTCGCCCTCGCGCCACCAGCGTGGCGCGTGCCCGCCCAGAGCGTCTGGACCGCTGCTGGCGCCGTCGTCCTACCCGGTCCTCGCGCGGACGGCCTGCCCGTACCCGGACTGCTGGTTTGGCCACGCGCGTGTGTGCCGTAGCCGGGGCCAGGGTCTCAGGGTCTCTGGTTCTCAGCGCGCAGGGTCTCAGCGCGCAAGCGCTCAGGGACGCAGCGGCCCATGCGGCAGGTTGATTGGAAGCGGCCGATATGGCGGCGCCCACGGTGGCGCATCCGCCTTGTGGCCGAGCCCCCGCAGCACAAACAGCGTGCCTTTCCGGTGGCGCGACGCCGTCATCCGAAACGCGCGATCGCCGCCCTCCGCGTCGACCCACCACGTCTGGTCCGGGTCGAGCCACGTCGCGCGCACGACCTTGAACCCGCCCGGCAGCGCCAAGTTGACGGCGGCGGCGCGTCGCAATCGCGCGCCGGTCGTCTCAAATGACGCGTCAGAGACCAGCCACACGTCCAGGTCGTTGCTGTCGGAGCGCACCACTCGCCGAGACCTTATCGGCTGCGCGAAGAGCCCCAGGGCCGTCTCCGCTGGATCGATGTGTGGCGGCGCGTGGTCACCCGCCAGCGCGAGTCCGACGCCAAAACACAGGCCCAAAGCGACGATCGGGAGCCATACGAGCGCGCGAGCGCGGTGTCCTTGCGGTGACGTCATGGCCGCAGTCAAACGCTCCCCCGGCGCGCTGTCAAACCATGAAATCGGCGCATCGGCGCATGGCCCGGTCCAAGGATCCGTGAATGTTCCGCATCATCTTCACGTGAGGTCGCGAAAACACCGTGGTTACAAGCGACTCTGGTCTGGCGGCGCGGCTTGACGGCAAAAATCCCCACGGCCTATACTCCCCGCGTCCCGCACCTGATGCGGTACCCCACGTTTCGACTCGGCAGGTCTGGCCTGTCACCCAGCCACGTCGCATCTAGTAGGTTGGCATCGCTGCCGTCTGCTATTCAGCCAAAGGGGATCCTGCCCATGACCCGTCGTCGCCTCGCGCGCGCTCTTGTGATCACCCTGGCCGCTGCCGCGCTCCTCTCCGGATGCCAGCGCGGAGAGAAATCCTGTCGCTACTACAGCCTCGTTCTTGAGAAGAGCCAGGATCCCACAGAGCGGGTCAGCGCGATCTCGGAGATTCGCTCGCTGTCGTCGAAAGACCAGCTGAAGTGCGACAATGACAAGGTTTTTGAGCGCTTCTCCGCGATCATCGACAAAGAGGGTAAGTTCCGCGTCGCGCTCGTGCAGGCCCTCGAGAGCGTCGGTCAGGCGAGCCCGAAGCTGAACAAGCGCACGCAGCAGCTCTTCGTCAAGGCGCTCGGCCACATCGACAGCGCGCCGACGGTCGCGAACATCGTCAGCGCTTGGCGACGCGACTCCCATGAGCGGGGCAAGGACTGGGCGCCCGAACCGGCCGTCGTCAAGGCGCTCGCCGCCGTCGTGCGTCGGGTGAAGGACGGCGAGGCCAAGAGCAACCTGCTCGAGGCGTTGTGGCTGTCGCTGCCCTCCGAAGAGGCCAAGAAGCAGTACGTCGATCTCTTTCTCGATCTCGCCGACGCCGATCCCGCCACGCAGAGCATCGCGGTCAATATCCAGGCGCTCAAGTACCTGACCAAGCTGCGCATCGGCGACGACAAGGCCTTGGAGATCTACCTGCGCGCAGTGTTCGCTAAGGATGCCGCCCGCGCCGAGGCTTACGGTCAGGCCCGCTTGGCGCTCGCCGTCGTCGATCCCACCAAGCTCGCTGGCCGACTCATGGGGATCTTCACCCTGCAGGACGCCACGTTCGCGAAATGGGCCAAAGACAAGGGTATGTTTGACTGGGAGTGGCAGGAAGGCCCGAAAGTGGCGCAGCTCCTCGGCGATCTGCATGACAAACGCACGGCCGCAGCGATCGTGACGCGCGCCGGCAAGCTCGTCGACGCTTCCGACACCGGCAAGCCGAAGATCTGGGACACCATCAAGCGTGGTCAACCGTGGAGCGGCTACATCATCAGCCGCCTGCAGCTGTCCATGTGGGCCCTCGCCGCGATGGGTGAAGGGCTGCAGCCGGTCGCAGGGCAAATCGGCACGCTCGCGGCGACTCAGGGTGGCACTGTCGAGCAGCGCACCATGCCGTTCATTGGCCTGTCGATCTCGGGCGCCAGCAACTCTTGGGCAGAGATGCTCAAGGCGTACCAGGCGATCGCCGCACAGGAGCGCGGCGACTTCATGACGCCGATGTCCTACGCCCTGGAGCCCGCGAACTGGGACGAATGGCAGAAAGTTATCGTCGGGGACACCAACGAAGGCACGCAGAAGGCGCTCCAGGATCCGACCATCTCTGGTCGCGTCAAGGTCGTGGAGCAGTGCAAGGTGGTGTGGGACGCCGCGCCAGACGCCAACGCCAAGCTCGTCGCCCTCGGCGGCTGCTACGCCGGCTTCTTGAACTCCGGCGACAACATTCAGAAGGAGAAGGCGGCCATCGGTCTCATTCACCTCGCGGCCAAGGGCGCGGACGTGATCCTGCCGCTCCTGACGGCGTTCGAAAAGTCGGCGGCGTCGGACACCACGCTGCGTCAGCTGGTGTTCGTCGGTCTGAAGATGCGCGCCTCCTCGGTGGCCCATATGAAGGCGATCTATGCGACGCAGCAGCGTGAAGTGCAGAAGCCGAACAACACGACCTGGGATTGGGAGTTCGACATCCTCCTGAACCACATGCTGACGCGCCTCGAGGCCGCAGCGAAGTCCATCGACGCGGAGAAGAAGGGCGGCGCTCCGGCGGCGCCAGCACCGGCCGCTGCCCCCGCTGCCCCTGCCCCTGCTGCGGCCGCCCCTGCTGCGGCTGCCCCTGCCGCAGCGCCCAAAGCGCCGTAGACCCGGAAAATCGCGTCTGAAGCGCGACCACGAGTCATCGTGCCGATCTCTTGCCGGAGGTCGGCACGATGCGTTTTGGTGGACTTCTTTCACCAATCTCACCACGGCACCCGACGATTTGTGGTGGCTGTGACGTTGTACCTCTAGGGCATGAAGCTTCGGAGGTGCGTGATGAGAACAAGTTGGAAGGGTCGGCGGGGGTGGATGACGATGCTGGTGTGGGTGCTCGCGTCCGCGTCGCAAGGGGTGGGGTGCGCGCCGGTGTGGCCGAGCTCTCAAGACCTGAGCGAGACGGCCGGTGGTCAGGATGTCGCGAGTCCCGGTGCCGCCGACAGCCCCGGCGCGGTGCCGCCGCCGTGTCGCCCAGCCGGCACAGGCGAGTTGGTGATCAACGAGGTGGTGTCACGACCCGGCGGGCTGGATCTCGACCACGATGGGGCCAGCAACGGCCACGACGAGCTGGTCGAGCTGGTCTCGCGCGCCGACGAGCCGGTGCACCTCATCGGCGCGAGCCTCTGGTGGAAGGGCGAACGCCGCGGCGGCTTCCTCTTCAGCCCGTGTATCCAGCCCAGGACGGCCGCCGTGGTGTCCACGACCGGCGCAGGCAACCTGAAGCTCCCTGCGGGCGCCCTAGAGGTCCAGCTTGACCGGACCCTGCGGCTCTCCGATGGCGGCGGCTCACTCGAGATCCGCGGTATCAAGGGCACGCCGCTCGACGCAGTGGACGTGCCCGCAGCGGTTACCCCGAACGCGCCGGCCGTCTGGTCCCGTGCACGGGATGGCGACTGGCACACGTCGCTGCGCAGTCACAACGAAGTGGTCGGCGCCACCCGACCCGCCTCGTTGGGCAGGTGCGCCAACGCCGCCCGCTTTCCGTGCTGCTTGGGTTGGCTCGACGCCTACATCGAGAAGGGCCGCTACAGCGAATAGCCCGGATTTCCGACCGCAAAGCCCGTCATCCAGCGCGTCGTGCCGCCGCAAAAAGCAACGCACCCCGCGTCGACCAGGGTCGACGCGGGGTGCATGCTGCTACCAAGAGGTCCGAAGACTAGTCTTGGGCGTTCGGCAGATTGCCGAGATCCAGCTTGGCGCGGATCAGCTCACCCAAGGTCGTCGCCGACTCGGGCGCTGCGTTGTCATACGAGTAGTCGCCATCATCATGGTCGACACGCTTGATGGACAGGCCCAGCTTGCGCTCCTCAGGGATGACCGAGATGACCTTGACGTCCACCTCTTGACCCTCAGTCAGCACGCTGTGGATGTTCTCGACCTTCTCCTCGGCGATCTCGGAGATGTGCAGGAAGCCTTCGATGAACTCGTCGAGCTCAATGATGCCGCCAAAGTCGAGCAACTTGGTGACCTTGCCCTTCTGAATCGAGCCACGCGGGTACTTGGTGTGGATGCTCATCCACGGGTCGCCAGCGAGCTGCTTGATGCCCAAGGAGAAGCGCTCCTTCTCGGGATCGATGCTCAGCACGATGGCCTCGACCTCGTCACCCTTCTCGTACGCTTCGGCGGGGTTGTCCGTGCCATGCGACCAGCTGAGGTCCGTCACGTGGCAGAGGCCGTCGATGCCCTCATCGATACCGATGAAGATGCCGAAGTTGGTGATGTTGCGAACCACACCCTTGACCCGAGTTCCGGGAGGGTAGGTCTGCGCGAGCACGTCCCACGGGTTCTGCTCGGTCTGCTTCATGCCGAGGCTGATGCGCTTGGAGCGGGCGTCGATCTCGAGCACTACGGCCGAGACTTCGTCACCAATGCTGAGCAGCTTGGACGGGTGCTTGACGCGCTTGGTCCAGCTCATCTCGGAGATGTGCACCAGACCCTCAACGCCTTCCTCAAGCTCGATGAACGCGCCGTAGTCGGCCAAGCTCACAACCTTGCCACCGACCGTCTGACCAACCGCGTAGCGGGTCTCGACGCTCAACCACGGATCGTCCGTGTTCTGCTTGAGACCGAGGCTGACACGCTCGCGCTCGGGATCGTACTTCAGCACCTTGACGCGCAAGGACTGGCCGACCTCGAACATCTCGCTCGGGTGGTTGATGCGGGCCCACGACATATCCGTGATGTGCAACAGACCGTCGATGCCGCCGAGATCGATGAACGCGCCGTAATCGGTGATGTTCTTCACGACGCCGTCGATCAACATGCCTTCCTGGAGCTTATTCAGCGTCTGCGCCTTGAGGGCCTCACGCTGCTTCTCGAGCAGGGCACGACGCGACAGCACGATGTTGCCACGACGCTTGTTGAACTTGATGACCTTGAAGTGGAATCGCTGACCGATGTACTTCTCGAGGTTGCGCACGGGGCGCAGGTCTACCTGGCTGCCGGGCAGGAACGCCTTGACGCCGATGTCGACCGTCAGGCCGCCCTTGACGCGTCCGGTGATGACGCCCTCGACGAGCTCCTCGTTCTCACAAGCCTCGGCGATTTCGTCCCAGATCTTGAGGCGGTCGGCTTTCTCTTTCGAGAGCTCAACCAAGCCCATCTCGTTCTCACGGCGCTCGACGTACACTTCAACGACGTCGCCGGGGACGATGTTGACGGTACCGTCATGCTCGGTGAACTCAGCGGTCGCGATCTGACCCTCGGACTTGTAGCCGATGTCGACGATGACGAAGTCCTTACCGATGGTGAGGACGGTGCCCTCAACGATCGTGCCTTCATCAATGGGCTGGCTCTTCTCGTACTCGGAAAACAGCAGTTCGAATTCGGCCTCTTCGGGCGAAATCTGCGTTGTGTACATAGTGTTAATCCTGGCGTGCTCGCTGGGCGCAAAGGTGATGTTATCGCCGCTGTCGTCCCTGCCCTGCTTGCAATACTGGGGCCGTCAGCACGAACCTCTTCTTCAAAAGGCGCGTCACCTTGCGAGCGAACCACTCTAAAAGTCAACGTATTGTGGCAAATACCTGACTATTTGGCTGAATTATCAGCTTCTAAGCGCGCCAGCAAATCGCCGTGCAGACCACGGAAGTTGCGGCCGCTCATGGCCAAAATCACGTCGCCAGGTCGCGCGTGGCTGGCGACGAGATCAACAATATCAGCGACATCTGGCAGATAGTGCGCGGGTGTGCCGTTCTGCCGAATGACCTCGACCATCGCGCTCACGTTGAGCAGCTGATCGTCGCGCAGCTTGTCTCCGGCCTTGCGCAATGGGCTGCAGAAGACGACCTCATCGGCCTGCGCGAACGCTGGTGGATAACGCTGCTCGAAGATCTGACGCCGGCTGGTGTTGGACTCCGCCTCGAACAGCGCCCAGAGCTTCTGGCCCGGATAGGCGGCCCGGATCGCCGCGATCGTCTCTTGCACCGCGGTCGGGTGGTGGGCGTAGTCGTCGATCACCGTGATGCCGTTGACGACGCCGCGGATCTCTTGCCGCTTCTTGATGCCCTTGAAGGTTCGCAGCGCCTCAGCGGCGGCGGCGACGGGCACGCCGAGGTCCAGCACGATCAGCAGGGCGGCGGTGGCGTTCCGCAGGTTGTGACGCCCCGCCATGGGCGAGTGAAACCGGCCCACGAGCGCGCCATGCAGGTGCAGATCGAAGTGCGCGCCGTCAGGGCCCAACTCAAGCAGCGTCGCCACGGCATCCAGCTCGCCGGGGTCGTCGCTCAGACCATAACGCAGCACCCGCGCACGGCAGGCATCGAGCACATCGGTGACACGGGGATCGCCGCCCCAAGCACACAGGAGCCCGTCGGGATGCACCAACGAGGCGAGCAACCGAAACGCCCGACTGACGGCGGCGAAGTCGGGGTAGATGTCCGCATGATCAAACTCAACCGAGGTCAAGATCGTGTGGTGCGGATGGTAGTGCACGAACTTTGGTCGCTTGTCGTAGTAGGCGGTGTCGTATTCGTCGCCCTCGATGACGAACGTGTCGCCGGTGCCGGCCTGAAACGATCGGCCCAGATTTGTCGGCACGCCGCCCACCAGCAGGCCAGGCGAACGACCGGACGCTTCGAGCAGCCAAGCGATGAGCGAGGTCGTCGTCGTCTTGCCGTGAGTGCCTGTGACCACAACCGGAATCCGCTCGCGCAGCAACCACTCGCCAAGCGCCTCGGGAAACGACGTGTAGGGCAGGTTGGCGGCCCGCATCGCCACCGCTTCGGGGTTGTCGCGGCTGATGACGTTGCCGACCACGACGAGATCTGGCTTCCAGGCTAGATTCTCGGCCTTGTAGCCCTCTTCGAACGGGATGCCCCAACCTTCCAAGTTCGCCCGCATCGGGTCGAAGACCCCGGCGTCGGAGCCGCGCACCTCTAGACCACGGGACTGCAGCATGCCGGCGAAGTTGCCCATCGCGGAGCCGCCAATGCCCATCAAGTGCACGCTTTTGACGGTGCTGTAATCCACCGCTGGCCGCGGCTCGGGAACGCGCTCTGCTGGACCTGGGACGAAGTCGCTCATCGGAAGTTCGCCTGGATCACCCCTTTGGCGGTGTCGCTCGTGCGGGCGCGCCACACAAAAAGCAGCCTACCGTCTGGAAAGGAGACGATCGCGGCCTGATCTTGCTCGCCCGTCGCCGGGGTGATGAGCAAGGCGTCGACCGCCGCCCATGCGCCGCTGGCCAGCTGATCGCGGAAGCGCAGATCGTTGCCATCGGCCTTGGAGTAGGACTGCCAGACGATGGTGACGCGGCCGTCTGTGCCCACCGCCAGCGCCGGCAACACCTGCTCCTCCGCCACAGTACCGTGAATGATCGACGCGTTGCCCACCGGCTCGAGGGTCGACTTGAGCCGCTCTGCGATGATGTCCCAGCTGTCGGCGCCGTTGTTCTGTCGCCAGACCGCGTAGCCCACGCCGCTCTTGCCGATGACGATGCGCGCCTGATTGACGTTCTTAGTGCCGCCATTCAGCGCGACCGGTGCCGCCAAGCTCGTGCCTTTGTTGTCAAATGTGCGCGCCCACACCGACCCGATGCCGTTGACGGCGCTCACCCAGGAGACCACGAAACCGTTCGCGTTGTTCGGCGTCACCCAAGGCTCGATCTGGCTGCCCACCTCGAACGTCGATTGAGCGTTGACGTTCTTGTTGACCAAGACCTCGCCGCCCGCCTTCTTGCCAGCGTTGTCGTAGCGCTGCAGCACCACGCCCGTCTCCGCGCTGTCGACAGACTCTGATTGCCAGACAGCTACGAGCCCGTCGCTCAGGGTCGTCAGCGCAGGTTGCTGCTGCGCGCCGGCGGTCGTCGTGGCCAACGCCTCCGCCGCGGCGAGCGCGGTGCCGCTCGCGTCGTACCGGCGCAGCCACACATCTGAGGTGGCTTTCGTGCCGGCGGTCCATGCCACAGCGAAGCCAGCGCCCAACGCGGTCACAGCAGGCCGGTCCGCGTCCTGAGCGATGTCTTGGTCACTCACCGTGAACTGCGCGGCCACTGGCGAGCCGTCCTGCTTGTAGAGCCGACCCACCACGACGTTTTTCAGCGTCTGCGCATCGATCCACACCACTACAAAGCCGCCGGAGCTGAGCGCGGCGACAGCCGGCTGGCTCCCCTGAGCGCCCGACGCGTTGACGGTGATGGGCGCGTTCACGACACACACGCCGTTGCCCGCACACTTGCCGGTGGCGCAGGTTTCGACCTTGGTCTGGCTCTTTCCGTCTGCGGCGCACAGCACCACATCCGCCGGTTTGTTGGCGTCGCACTGCTTTTTGTCGGGCACGCAGAGCTGGCAGATGCCGTTGGCACAGGCTGGCGCTGACTTGGGGCAGGCCTTGGGTGAGCCAAACGCGCCGGTCGCGCACGTCTGCGTGGAGGCGTCGTCTGCACAGGACACCGTCCCGTTGTCGATGTAGCTCAAGCTGCCATCCGCACCGCGCTGTGCGCACTGATTGGCCTTGACGGTGCACACGTTGCCAGTGCCGCCAAGCACCGCCGTGCAACCGCCGGTCTTGCACTGATCATTCACCGCGCAGGTCGAGCCGGCGCCGCACAGGCCAATGTCCGTCTGACCGTCGCAGTCATTGTCCTTGGCGTCGCACATCGTCTCGACGTTCTGAAAGTCGCTCGAGGTGTAGGAGCACGTGTACGCGCCTGCCGTGCAGACCGCCGTCGCCGCGCCGCCGCACACGCCGAGCGTCTTGCACTTGGCCGCCACGGTGTCGTTCAGGTTCTCGTCGGTCTGGCCATCGCAGTCGTTGTCTTTGCCGTCACAGGTCAACTCGTTGCTCTCGTAGCCCGTCACGCCCGCGAAGCTACACTGCCATTTTCCGGCGGTGCAGCTGGCTTTGGCCGCGCCCTTGCACACGCCCACCGCGCAGCCGCTTTGGCTCACGTCGAGGTGCGCCGCCTCGTCCGTCGTGCCGTCGCAGTTGTTGTCCTTGCCGTCGCAGCTCGTCTCGGTGGCCTCGTAGGCCAGCACGAAGGCGTAGTCACAGGTCGCCACGCCGCTCTTGCAGGTCACATCGGCGCCGTGCGCACACACGCCGACGGTCTTGCAGCCGCTCGCCGCAGCGGAGGGCGTCTCGTCCGTCTTGCCGTCGCAGTCGTTGTCCTTGCCGTCACACGTCTGCTCAAAGGCCTCGTAACCGACCTTGCCGAGCGCTGCCCAATCGCAGGTCCAGAGTCCGTTGCTGCACAGCGGCTTGCCGGCGCTGCACACACCCGCGGCGCCACACGGCGACACAGCGGGCGCGTCCAAGCCCTGATCGGCGGTGCCATCGCAGTCGTTGTCGCGGCCGTCGCAGAGCGTCTCCTTGGCCTCGAAGTACGGGACGAGGGTGTAATCACAGGCCCATTTTCCGGCCTGGCAGGTGCGCGCGACTTGGCTGGAGGTCGCCAGCTTGCAGACGCCCACCTTGGCACATTCGGTGATGTCACTGTTGCGCAGCGGCTGCTTGCTGCCCTGGAGGTTGTCGACGGCGCCATCACAGTCGTTGTCTTTGCCGTCGCAGCTCGCCTCTACCGGCTCCCAGCCCGTCACCGCGTCGTAGTCGCACCGCGCCACGCCACCTTTACAGACGATAGACACGCCGGCCGCGCACACGCCGTTGTCTTTGCACGCCGCCCCGCCGGGGAGCGCGCCCACCGTCAGGTTGGCATCAGCGATGCCGTCGCAGTCGTTGTCTTTGCCGTCGCAGCTCTGCTCGGTTGTCTCGAAGTCGGCGGCGTCACCGTAGTGGCAATCCCACGCGCCGGCGACGCAGCTCGGCGCCGCGAGGCCGCTGCAGACGCCCGCGCGTTTGCAGGTCTTGGCGCCCGGTACGGCGCCCTCGTCGGTCTTGCCGTCGCAGTCGTTGTCTTTGCCATCGCACAGCGTCTCCGTGACCTCCCACGCAGGAACCGCGGCAAAGGAGCACTGCCACGCGCCGCCAACGCACGATGCCAGCGCGGCTTGGCCTGTGCAGACACCGACGGTCGGACACACCGTCGCCACATCGGCGACAGGAGACTCGTCGACGAGTCCATCACAGTCATTGTCGAGACCGTCGCACAGCGTCTCCGCGGCTTCGTAGGCCGCCGGCGCCGTACCTGTCGCCCCGGCCTTCGGCGTCCACGCGCTGCAGACGGCCTTTCCCGCCGTGGCGGTGCACGTCGCGGTCCAGTCTGAACAGACGCCGAGTTTTTCACACGGGTTCGGATCACACGGGTCGACGCCCCCGACGCTTTTGTCGTCGACCTGCACAAAACAGCCCGAAGTGATCAGGCAGAGGGCAGCCGCGATGAGCGGAATCCTGGGCAGGTGCATGGCATCCCCAACAGGCAGTTCAACCGGTGTGGCTGATTAAAAGGTCCAGAGCGCGACAAAGCCACGCCCGCTGAGGCTCATCCCAGACGGACGCAGCGAGCTCGCCGCCGCCTCGTCGCCTGAGCGTGGGGCCAACAACCACCACACGGTGCCGACGGCCGCGAGGGCGCCACCAGCGATGAACATCGTATTGGCAAGCTGCGCCCGATCGGACGCCGCATCCCCGTAGAATTTGAGCTGTGTCTTGTAGTCGGGTCGCGTCGGGCTGAGCCCGTTGGCCACATCGACGTTCTGCTTGGCGTTGTAGCCAAAGAAGCCGCCGACACCCAGCGCCGCGACACCGACGCCCGCCGTGATGATCGGGCCCCATTTGGAGAGTCCACCGCCCGGAGGAGTGGGCTGCGTCTGCTTTAAGCCGCCGTCGACGTCGCTGCCCGCGGTCGGATCCTTGGGCGTCTGTTTCGCGGTCGATTTAGGCGCCTGCCCGTCGTTTCGCGATGGATCTTCCTTGGGAGGCGCGAGCCCGTCCGGCTTTGCGCCGACACGCTCGCCCGGCAAGGGGCCATCCCGGGAGCCCGCCATCCGCAGCGCTTTTTGGCTAGGCTCCAGCACAACCGCAAAGGCCTCGTTGCTGCGCCGCTCGACGCGAAACGCACGCAGCTCGCTCTTGTAGCCTGTGGCGACGGTGGCCGCCTGCCAGCCGCCGGCCTTAAGCCAGACCACACCGTCACTCAACACGACGCGTCGCTGCCCATCTTCGGTGCGCTCAAGCGTCACTGCGGCGTGAAAGGGCGACACCGTCACGAGGACTGGCACATGGTCCGCCGGCACCAACGGCGCGAGCCGCTCGGCTTCTGCCGTGGCCTTTTTGCGGGCTGCTGGCCCGAGTGGGTGATTGAGCACCTCGCGCCACGCAGCGTGGGCCTGCCCGAAGTACTGAGCGCGCTCAGCCGCCGCAGCGTGGTCCGTGAGCACACTGAGCTCCGGCACGATGTGATACGACAACCGCAACGATTCCGAGGCCGCGCCGTCCATCCCTGCGCGCGCCTGCACGCGGCCACGAGCAGCGAGCCGCAGGGCGCGCGCGAAGCGCAGGTGGGAGGGCTCCTCGCGCGGCGTCGCGAATGTCACAGTGCGCGGCGGCGCCGCGCCACAGGCGCTGAGCGTCATCGCGATCGCGCCGCAGATCAGGGCGGCGCGCGCGGATACGCGACGCTGTCGACCGACGACGGTCTCGGCACCTGGATTCAATCGGGGGTGGTGTGAGCGGTCCTGCATCCAAACTGAGCCTAGAGTCGGGGTGTGGCGTCGTCAACGCGTCGTCCGCACATCATACCTGTCTCGCGCACCACGCCAAATAATGGTCCGAACAACGGCCGACGCCTACAGCGCGGCTTTCATCCGGCCCAGCAGCGCGGCGACGTCTGGATCTCCGGCGTACGCGCGACCCGCCGCCTTGAAGGCGGCCTGACCCGCCACTGGATCGAGCCCATGCGCAGCAAAAGCGTCCGTTTGCACGTCGGTAGGCAGGGCGACCAGGCGGCTGACGTCGCCGTCGGTTTTTGCCGCGGCGAACGCCTCTTGGAACGCGCTGTCCTCGAAGCCGCCGACGATGTGACGCAGGATCGCGGTGAACGTCGCTTTGCTTAGATCCGCCATGATGTGTGCTCCAGGTGATGAAATTCGGTGGTTTCGCTAGGTCCGGTCCAGACGGCCCGGATCTGTGATTCTAACATAGCGCAAGACAGGGCTAGCTGGAGACGGGGCTAGCTGGAGACGGGGCTAGCTGGAGACGGGGCTCGCTGGAGACAGGGCTAGCTCGAGACAGCGTCGGGCTTCTGA
>CALENB010000194.1 GCA_937910235.1 uncultured Myxococcales bacterium
GACGGGCCTGCCGCTGCCCACCGCGCCGACGCAGGTCGAGGTCGCCGCGGGCGGACTCGGCGGCGGCACGGGCGTGCCGCCGAAGCTGAAAGTCTGGAAAATGGGGCCCCTGGGTGGCGCGTCGGTGGTCAAGCTGGTGGTGGGCGCCGATCCGACGCCGCCGGAGGTGCGCGCTGGTCAGCAGATCTTCAATGACGCCGGCTTCTCCAAGTACAAGCAGTTCTCGTGCAACAACTGCCACGTCGACGGGTTGTCCGACGGGTTGACGTGGGACCTGCTCATCGACGGACCGGTGAACACCCTGGCGTTCCGCAACGTCGGCGGCACCGACCCCTTCCTGTGGGGTGGCCAGCTGCCGACGCTGTTCGACTTTTCGCGCGAGGTGCTCAAGCTCGTCGGCGCCGAGGCGAGCGGCAAGCAGATGGCGCAGCTCACGACCTACATGATGAGCGTGACCGCGCCGCCCAACCCATTCGCGCTGCCAGGCGGCAAACTCACGAAAGACGCGGCGGCGGGCAAGGTGCTCTTTGGCGCCGCCGTGGCCAAGGGTGGCGGCGCCTGTGTGAGCTGCCACGGTGGTCCGCTCGGCACCACCGGCATCACGGTCGAAGGCAAGACGCCCGACGAGATGACCGATGTTCCGAGCCTGCTCGGCGCCTACGATACGGCGCCCTACGGCCGGCAGGGGCAATGGGCGACGCTCGCGGAGATGGTGGATTTTGCCGTGACCTTCACCAAAGCCACGCTCAAAGCCAGCGAGCGCGCGCAGCTCACCGCCTACGTCGCGCAGCTGCCCGGCGACCTGCTGACCCTCAACAGCGCCGCGCCCGCCAACAACGCCAAATACGTCTGGAAGGGCACGCCGATCGAGCTGGTGTTCAGCCACGTGTTGGCGCCGGGGCAGGAGAGCAAGTTCACGATGACGGTCGGGGCGGCAGGCGCGAAGAAGCCCTTGCCGGGGACGTGGAAGATCAGCGGTCGCTACGCTCGGTTCACCCCCACGAACCCGCTGCTCGGCGAGACGAAGTACGACATCACAGTCGACGCCGGACTCGAGGGCGCGTTTGGCCAGACGCTGCCGTCATTGCTGCTGCTGGGCTTTGAGACCGGCGGCACACCGGCGTTTGACGTCTCCGGCAAGTGGAAGCTGACCCTGCAAAACAGCCTCGTTGGTACGTTTGGCGTGAACATCGCGTTGATCATGGCGCAGGGCGGCAAGCTCACCGGCGTCGCGCTCGACAAGATCGAGGAAGGCAACGTCGGCGCGGACGCGGTGGCGGGCGTGGTCAGCGACAAGGTGCTGGCCTTGGAGCCGTTCTACATTGACTCGACCTTCGGCAAGTTCTTCATCAAAGACGGCATCAAGTCGGACATGGTCGACAGCGACGCGGACGGATTCGCTGACAAGGGCGCGGGCAGCTTCGATTTCAAGTTCGGCGCCACCGTTTACAAAGTGACGGTGACCTGGAAGCGGCTCGCGTTGCCAAAGACCACGCCGTAGGGCGCCCCTCAGCCGTCAGTCCGTGTTCGGGCGTCCCGGGGCGTCCACCAGCGCTCGCCATCGCGCAAGGTGGCGGTCGACGCTGTAGACTCGGGCGACCTCGACCGCCGCGGCGCGACCTGCGGCATGCGTGCCGGCCCGGTCGCCCGCCGCACGCAGCAACGCATCGGCCAGGGCGCTGACGTCGCCCGGCGGTGTGCGGGCCAGGGCGCTGTCGAGTGAGGCCAGGGCGCCGACATCTGTGCCGATCACGGCGCATCCAGTCGCTGCCGCCTCCAACACCGCCATGCCTTGGCTCTCCCACCACGACGTCTGCACCACGACATCGAGCCCGCAAAGCTCGGCGTTTAGCTGGACGAAGGGCACCGCTCCGGTGAAACACACCGGCACCCGCAGGCGCCGCGCTTGGTCCGTCAGCCGCTCGGCGAGGGGGCCGTCGCCGATGATCCGCACGTCGAGCGGGACGCCGCGCCTCGCCACCAACGCCGCCGCCGCGATCAGCAACCCTGGCGCCTTGACCGGCAGCAGAGACGCGACGAGGCCGACACGCAGCGGCGCGGCTGGTTCGCGCTGCCGCCCTCGCAGCTGCGCACCGTGCACCGCCAAACCGAGCACGCTCGACTTCGCCCGCCAAGGCTCCGGCAGCCGCCCCTGCAGCCACGGTGAGCCGACGGTGATCCGATCGGCGAGCCCGACCGCCGTCCGCACCAGCTGGGGCCCGAGCCGCTCACGCGCGCCGCCGTACGGGATCGCCGGCAGCGCCGCCAGCTCCCCGCCCATGAAGGAGACCAACGTCTTCGCGCCGAGCGCACGGCCGGCCAAGGCCGCTACGACCCCGGGTTCATCGGCCCAGAGGCCATGCACGACGTCGAAAGGCCCCGCGCGCAGCACGGTGGCCGCGGCCGTCGCCAGCAGCCGCATTCGGCGTGGTCCGGTCACGAACGCACCGCCGAGCGGCAGCACCCGCACGCCATCCAGGTCGTAGGGCGTGCGGGTGTGCGGATACCGCAGGCTGATGACCGTCACGTCGTGCGTTCGCCCCAAGCCGACGGCGAAGGCGCGCAGCGCGGGGATGCACCCGTCGCCGGCGCTCGTCGAGAAGCCCGGCACCACGAGACAGACCCGCAGCCGACGGCCGCCAACGTGGTCGTCGCCGCTGGTGCTGGTGCTGCTGCTGTCTCTGTGGGGCGCCGTCATCGCCGCACCTGCCACACGCCCCATCGGCCGACGTGATCGACCACCGCCACGGCGGCGTGCTGCCGCAGCCAAGCGAGGTGGATCGCCGGCGGCTTGCCCTGCCACTGTCGTCGCACCTGACCGGCATCGAGCACTAGAAAGACCGGGCTCTTCGAAGGAAGCAGCCGCGCCAGCGCGTCGCCGTCGTTGTTCGCGAGCTCGATGACCGCGCGGCCCGAGCGTCCGGCGAGGTCGCCAGTCAGCCCGAACGCGATCACGATGGCGTCCTTGGGCAGCAGCTGGTCAATCGAGCGCGCCGCGGCGGTGCGCTGCGCGGCCATGGTCACGTGTCGTCCGATGAGCCGCTCAGCCCAGACCCCTTGCACGGCCAGCGTGGCGACCACGAGCACGACGGCGAGCGCGCGTCGCTTGCGGGCGAGGTGAACGGCGCCCGCGCCGGCCAACAACGCCCACGGCATCAGCGCGACGAGGCCAAAACGATAGTTCTGGTACGGCATCCCGGCGAAGAACAGCCACACCGTCGCGACCCAGCCCACGAGCAGGGCGCGCGTGGGTGCGGGTCGCTGACGCAGCGTCGCGATGCCAACGAGCGCCGCCAACCCTCCGAAGCCGCCCAGATACCCGGGGTGGATCGCCGGAAACGCCGCAAAAACAGCCTGAGGCCACAGATAGCTCGCCGCGCCGTCGACCGTCTCAAAGCTGCGCTGCCAGGCGTGCCACGGTCGCCAACCGACCAGCCACGGGTGTATCACCGACGTCGTCGGGGCCTTGAGCCAGAGCACAACCTGCAGGCTCAGGACGACGACCAACGCGATGAGCGCGACCTGAACGCCTCGGAAACCCGGCCGCCGACCCTGCCAGAGCGCCGTGACTAGGAGCGCTGGCGCCACCAGCCCGCACGCCAGGCGCGTCGCGAGGGCCATGGCCAGCGCCGCGCCGACGCCGACCATCCAGGCGGACGGATGCCGCGTCGCGCCGCTGCGACCCAGCATCCACGCCGTCATGGTGAGCCACATCCCCGCGGCCGCGTCGCTTGTCGCGCACATGGACCACAACACGTGCACCGGCGCGCACGCGACCAGCAGCGCGGCGAGCCGCGGCGCAGTCAGGGGGCCGAGGCCGCTGATCGCGCCGCGCGCCGCCGTAGACTGCGCGGCCGCGGGCGTCGGCTCGGGGAACCACGCCCGCCCGGCCAACCACACTAGGGGCACGGTGATCGCACCGCAGAGCAGGCTCGTTTGCTGCAGGGCCGCGGGCAGCGCCACGCCGAACCCGTGCACCGCCACCGCCAACGCGGGATAGCCTTGCGGCCACCGCGCCACGGGCAGCGGACCGCCGCCGAGCCACGTCAGGATCGCCTGCGCTTGGTCGAGGTAGCCCCAAGCGTCCTGACCCCATAGGCCGTCAAAGTCGAGCGCCCACGCGAGGCCGGCCCGCAGCGCCAGCGCGGCCGCGAACCAGCAGAGCACCTCGGCGACCACGCGCCACGACGGCCCCAGCGCCGCCTCACGCAGCGCCGCCTCACGCAGCGCCGCCTCACGCAGCGCCGCC
>CALENB010000195.1 GCA_937910235.1 uncultured Myxococcales bacterium
CTAATGGGCGGCGTGATGAAGCCGGACATCGACACGGACAACAACGGCAGTTTCGACGCGATCTCGGTGGCGCTCGGCCTTGAGACGGCGGCGGCGACGGTGACGGGATACAAGTAGGCGACCAGCGAGAAGCCCGGAATCCCGGGGCTGCAGCGCGTATCTCGTTCACGCCTACCCGCGGGAACAGTCGACTGCAGATCAGTCGTGATGCAGCTCGCGGATCACCGCCAGCCACTCGTCATAGGTCGGCGGTCGCTTCTTGCCGGGCCGCCCAGTGGTTGGCGGCGGAGGCGGCGCCGGTTTGGGCTGGATGGTCTTCTTGAGCGGCGGGTGATCATAGCCGCCGCCATCCCCATCGAGAAACAGCGGATTCGTGAACGCAAGCGGTTTGACGTCTTTGCCCGCGACCAGACCGGCCGGCAGCGACTTGTCGCCGTGGACCATCGCCATCACGTAGCCATCCTTGCCGTCGCCCGTCAGCTCAAAAACCGCCTGCAGATGCCAGCGCTGGGTCTTGGGATCGAACCCCGCCGTGAGCTGCTTCTCTTTGACCGTCCACACCTTGGTAGCAAACGGCGTCGGCAGCTGGTCCACATTGGTCCCCACGGGCGCAAACGTCTGGGTCGGGGTGACGTAGAGCTCAACCCGCGACACGTCCATCCAGTAGGGCGCCTGCACGTCGACCGTGACGGTGACGGCGGCGCCCAGCGCGACCGCCAACGTGTCGCCCACCGCCGCCTTTTTGCCCGCAGATTCGGCCCAGATGCGCACAAAGGGTCCGTCGCAGCCGACGACCTTGCCGCTGTGGATCGCGGCGGTGAAGGTCTTGAGATCAAACGTCGCGACTGTGTCCTTGCCCTGCCCCACGAAGACGTACGACCGCGCGCCGCCGGCCTGACTGCTGATGGCGCTGTGGCCGTCTGACACTGCCGTCGCCGTCCAGCGCACGCCACGGGAGAGCAAGGTAAACCACCAGTTGACGACCTGCGCGAAGCCGTCTCCGCCAAATCCACCGCCGCGATGGCCGGTCAGCAGCTCGAGGGCGTCGAAATCATCGCTGAACATGCCGGTGTTGCCGGTCTTTTTGTCGTCCACGCCAGGATGCGATGGCGTGTCGGTGACCCTGAACCCAGCGCGCGAGCCGTAGCTGATACCGCCAAGCACATCGACCTGCGCTGCGCTCATGTAGCTGCCCGGGTGATTGATCTGCACCACCGGCGTGATGCCGTCGCCCATCTGGCTCATGGCCGCGCGAATCGCCGGGGGATCCAAGCCTTTGCCAGCGCCGCCCGCCCAGTCGAGCGCGCCGCCAGCGAGGTCGGTGGGGTCGTGTTTGAGGGGGAAGCTGTTGAAGTGGCCGTAGTCGAAGGGGGTCACCTCCACGCCAGCCAACGTCGTCAGCCGCGTCGTCGCGTTCTCAGCTTTGATGTAGGGGCGCATGTCGGTGATGTAGTCGTGATCGGTGGCGACGAGCACGTCCACGCCCTCGGCGAGGAACGTGCGCACGCGGCGCCGGTTCTCCACCGGGGAGTCCGGCGAGTTGATGGCGTGGACGTGGAAATCGCCTGAGAGCCAGCCTGTGGTGTCGACCGCTTGGCGCAATACGGCTGTTTTCTCCGAGGTTTTGCCCGGAAATATGACGAGCGCGGCGCCGCCGGCGGTGTGCGCATCCGTTGGCCAGAGGCTCGTGGTGGGGCCGCCGGAGACGACGATGGCGTAGTCCCCTACGGGTAGCGGCACCTGCAGCTTTCCGTCCATGCCGACAAAGTACGTCTGCCAAGCGCCGTCGCCCGGTCGATCTCGCCCGCTGTCGTAGAGCGTCTGCGGCACCTGCTGGCAGGCGCCCTTGCAGTAGAGCGTGACCTTGGCTGGGCGCGGTTTGCCGGCGCCATCGTTCACAGTCAGATCCAGCCGCCCGGAGTCGCCGAACACGAGCTTCGTCGGGGTGTCTGTCGCCTCAACGAGGTCGGAGACGCCGTAGCCAGGATGCCAGCCGAGCAGCTCCCAGCCAGCGCCGGCGGGGATCTTCACGCTGAACCCGCCGTCCTGGCCGGCCACCACCTGCGTATGCGCGGCGCCCTTCAGCAGCAGCGAGATCCGCGCGCCAGCGACAGGCTCGCCTTGCGGATCAACCGCTGTACCCGTGACCTCGCGCAAGGCCACCCCGCGCACCTGCCAGATGGGCTCACTGATGCTGCTGAGGCTACCCGTACCCGCCACCACGAGGTTATGGCTCGTCATGATGGCGCCCGCTGCGACCCGCCTCGCTGCCGCCGCCTCGTTGAACTTCGCTTTGCCGCCGAGCAGCAGCGGCAACAGCGCGTCCGTGCCGAGCAGCACGCCGGCGGCGCCCCCAATGGCGAGGTAGCTGCCGCCGACGCTGCTGGCGACCGGTGGCGTGGCGTAGGCGTGGCTCCCACGGGGTGAGCGAAAGGCGAGGAAATCCAGCTTCTGCGCCGCAAATCCGCCACTTCCGCTGCCAAAGCCCTTGCTCGAGGCGGCCGGATTGAAGAACTCGACCTCGCCGCCGCTGTCGATCAGCTCACCCACGCCGAGGACCAGCTCGGCAGCGCCGTCGTTGCGAAACGCGGTCACCACCCGCAGCGCGCGCTCAGTGGGCGAGAGAATGTAATAGCGCGTAATCGTGAGGGGCACGTCGGCGTCTGGGTTCATCGGCAGCTCGAGGTCGTCGCCGAAGAGGGGAAAGCTCGAGAGCAGCGAGGGTAGGTTGATGAAGTCGAGCAAGGTGTCCTCGCCCGTCACCGCTAGCACCGCCGGGCCGCCCGCTGCGCCGTCTGCTAAGACCTCGAAGTACACGGGTTTTAGGGTGCGTCCGAGGTTGAAGAGCAGACAGTGTTCGCCCATCTCGTCGTCCGACCAGGTGCCATCGGTGCGTCGCGCCGAGCCGTCGATGGGGTTGCCGCCCCAGGGGCACACGCCGATGTGGCGGTCTTCGCCTTGGATGGCGTAGCGCACGTCGCCGTTGCCGATGATCCAGTCGCCGACCCGGGCCTGCGCCGCGCTGCCACTGAAGGTATCGCCGGCCTTGAAGGGGCGGAGGTAGGCGCCTTTTGCGGTGGTTGAGGGCAGATGAGCGGAGAGGTCCGCGCCGACGTGTTTGCCGGTCGGCAAGGGCTTGTGGGTGTCGGTGGTCGTCTGGTCGGCGCTCGATGTGTCGCTGAGGAGGCCGGTGTCGATGCCGGCCGCGGTGTCGCCAATCGCGCTATCAGCCGACTTTGCCGGGCTGTTGTCGTCGGAACATGACGCGCCGACGGCGATGACAGCGGCGAGGATCGCCAGCGCGACTGGGTTTCGCAGGTCGTTTGAGCGTTGGGAGTGAATGCTGAGCATGATCGCCTCTGGGAGGTGTGAGCGTCTCGATGTCGGTGGACACGTGTAGCAGATCGGCGTCGGCCGAGAGGCCATCCTGTCTCGCCACCGGCGGTCGAGTGTAGCGCAACAGACCCGCTTGCGACGCTGCGACTCATCTCGCTGATGCCCAGTGTCCTTCTCTTCGTCGGAGCCAGGTTGTTGACGCTATGACAGCCAGCAGCCATTGCCGCTAGACAGCTTTGGTACAACACTCGGTGCGCAACATCCACGAGGTGCTTCGATGATGCCATTCGAACGACAGAGACTCCCCCTCATCGTCGCCTCACTCGCCCTGTGCTTTGGTTGCGCGCCGGACAAGGCCGCGCGGGCCGACACCGTTGGCAGCAAGGACGTGGCGAGCGACGGTCTAGACGTAGGTTCAGACTCTGACGCAGGCGTCGATGCGAGTCTCGACGTGGCAGTCGGCGTGGACGTGGACGTCGGCGTCGACGCGACGATGGACACCGTGGTAGACACCGGGATTGGTCTCGACACCGGGCCGCCGGGCTGCCAAATCATCACCGTCGAGGCCATCGACGCGGCAAACGGTTGCCGCCTGGGGTCGTCCATCCTTGGCTGTTTCCTGCCCGATTTCAACGGCGCCATGGGGTGCCTCAAGTCCAAAGACGGCAAGGTCATCTTCTCCGTTCCCACCACGAGCATCATCCCGAGTCTCATCGCGAGCGGGGCGTACGTCGCGTGTGATACCCAGGACCAGAAGACGCTGCTCGACACCAAAATCTGCCCAGCCGGCGACGCCACGGGCGACACGTCCGCCCAGCTCGATGTGGCGGCTGTCGGCTAGAAGCTCCCGGCAGCCCAACCCACCGCGGCCAACCGACCCGACTCCGCCAAGCGCTCCGGCCGCGCTGGCGCGTTGCTTGGGTTGTGGTGAGAGCACGCATCACGCTGTTCCCTGCCACGCGAGCGCGCATTCCGCTGGTCACCGCTGCTGCAAAGGCGCTTCGACTTGTGCGATCGGGCATTGCGACACGACCGTGGCAATGAGTTGGATCAGTGGGACTGCGTGGACGTGCGGGCGGTTCAAGGTCGGCGCGAGACGGGGCCTTGGTCATCGTTTCGTCCACCACGAAAAAAACAGCGACCGAACAGCAGCCAGGGCCACGACGGGGCCACGACGGGGCCACGACGGGGCCACGACGGGTTAAAACCCGACGCTATCATTGCTGTGCCCGCCTTCGCGGGCACGAAAGCAACACCGGAGGGATGTAGCGAAACAGATGAACCAC
>CALENB010000196.1 GCA_937910235.1 uncultured Myxococcales bacterium
GCTGCTGTTCGGTCGCTGATTTTTTCGTGGTGGACGAAACGATGACCAAGGCCGAACTATACAAACATCGATTAGTGGGCTATAATCCACTTATCTAACATCAATATGTTCACCAACATAAACTAGACTTATATCTCGCTGCAAACGCGGCGGCATCCCTTCCCGCCGCACCCGCACGACACCTAGCGCGACCATGAGGCCAGCCACGGCGCCCTGCTCATTTGCCAGCCCCACTCGACGCCATGCGGAGCGCGATCCACACTGATGCCTCATCGCTCCGGCCTCCTCGCTCGGACCTCCTGTTGGGACCGCGCGCACATGCCGCGACGGAGTTCGCTCATGCAGTGGCGCGTCAGCATCGTCATGTTTGCCTACAACGAGGCCGAGAACGTTGGCCCGTGCATGCGGGAGGCCCTGGAGTTCCTGCGGGAGACCTGCGTCGCGTATGAGCTCATCCTGGTCGATGACGGCTCCTCCGATGGCACCGCAGACGCCGCGCGGGTGGTGCGCGACGAAGATCCGACGCACGTGCAAGTCGTGAGCTATCGGCCCAATCGTGGCATCGGAGGCGCGCTCAAGGCCGGATTTGCGGTCGCTCAGCACGAGTGGATCACGTTGCTGCCTGCGGATGGCCAGGTGCCGCCGTCAGGGCTGCGGAACCTGATGGACGTGGTGGAGGCGCAGCCGGAGATTGAGATTGTGACCTGCCACTTCCCGCATCGCTTCGCGGAGGCCGATAACCTCAAGTGGAAGGTGCTCTCCCGTGGCCTGCGCGCGGTGATGTGGCTGGCGACCGGGGTCGGCCGCAAACTCGACGGCGTGTACCTGATCAAGAACGCGCACCTGCAGACGACGACGATGCGAAGCGACAGCTTCTTCCTGAATTTCGAGTTGCCGATTCGCATGCTGCACAGCGGGCTGCGGGACGGCGCCGCGACCATGCACATCCGGCCGCGACGCGCCGGCGTGAGCAAGGTGGCGAACGGTCGAAAAATCGTGAAAGTGCTGACGGATCTGGGCCGACTCGGGCTGGAGCTGCGCACAGGGGTGGTGTTGAAGTGACGGGGGTTGAAGTAGACGGCGCGGGTGGAGATGTCGCCGAGCGGGACACGAGCGCTGGGTCGAATCGCCGCGCCGAGTTGGGCGCAATGCTCGTCAACCGCGTGCGCAAGAACGACCGAAAGCTGGCCCGATGGCGCAAGCGCGAGGCGGTGACGTGTTATCGGCTCTACGACCGCGACATCCCCGAGCTCCCGCTGACGCTGGACCGCTACGACGACCACCTCTACGCCGCGGTGTGGAGTCGCAGGCGCGACCAAGACGACCCAGAGGCCGCGAATCTGCTGCACGTGTGGCTGATCCAGCAGGTCGGCGCTGCGCTCGGGCTTGCGCCGCAGAACGTGCACCTCAAGGAGCGCGAGCGGCAGCGGGGCGCGCAGCAGTACACGCTGTTGGCCAAGGAGCGTCGGCGTTTTGAGGTGCGCGAAGGCGGGCTGCGCTTCGAGGTGAACCTCAACGATTACCTCGACACCGGCTTGTTTCTCGACCATCGCCAGACGCGTCAGATGGTGCGAAAGGAGGCGTCGGGGACCGACATGCTCAACCTGTTTGCCTACACGGGCAGCTTCTCGGTCTACGCCGCGGCGGGCGGCGCCGTGACGACAACCACCGTCGATCTGAGCCAGACGTACTGCGACTGGGCGCGCGCGAACTTAGCGCTCAACGGCTTCGGCGGCCCTGATCACCAGGTGATCCGCGCCGACGTCGAGGCGTTTTTGCAGGAAGCGCGGGCGCAGGGGCGCTCGTGGGACTTGGTCGTCTGCGATCCGCCGACGTTTTCGAACAGCAAACGCACCGAGGCGACGTTTGATGTGGGCCGCGACCAGACGCCCATGATGCAAGCCCTCCGCGACGTGATCCGACCCGGTGGCGCGCTGTATTACTCGACGAACTTCCGCAAGTTCCAGCTCTCCGACGAGACCTTTCACGGCTACGACGCCACCGAGATCAGCGCAACGACCGTGCCGCCAGACTTTCGCGACCGGCGGATTCACCGCTGCTGGCGCGCCCTGCGGCGGGGAGACCGATGATGCGGGCTGCTCAGGACCGGCGCGCATCGCTCGCGCTGCTGTGGGTCGGCGTGGTCGTGGCATGTGGCGCGGGGTGCGGTGCGGCCCAGACCAAGCCGCGCTCGCTGGACGCGCGATGCGAGGGCGGTGAGGCCGCGGCCTGCCTGCGCCTGGGCCTGCGCCTCGAAGATGGCGGCGACGATCTGCCCGATGCCGTCTCAGCGGCCAAGGCGTACGCGGCCGCGTGTCAGCTGGAGGAGCTCGAAGGTTGCTGGCGTGAAGGCGCGATGTTGCGCATGGGTCAGGGCGTCAAGCGCGACGCCAGCCGCGCGCGCAGGCTGTTTGCGAAGGCCTGCGCTGGGCAGCTCGCCATGGGGTGTCTGCATCTCGCGGAGGTCGAGCGGCTCGGCGAAGGCGGCGCGAAGGATCTGGACTCCGCCGTTCGGCGCTACGACCGCCTCTGTCGGGGCGGGCTCAAACAGGCCTGCAATGACCTCGGCGTCGCGCAGCAGGCCCGATCAGCGGCCACGGCCACGGCCACGTTTCGCGCGAGCTGCGCGGCCGGCGATCAGCTCGGGTGCGCGAATCTGGCCGTTCTGCTCGTGAAAAGCGGCGAGGTTCCCGCCGCCCTGCCCTTGCTGCAGCGCGCGTGCCACGCCGACGAAGCCGGGGCCTGCGTGCAGCTGGCCGTGCTCTACGAGACCGGGCGTGTGGGCGACAAGAAGGATCCGACGCGGGCGGGGATGCTCTATCAACGCGCCTGCAAAAAGGGCCACGAAGACGGCTGTAGCGGGCTGGCGCTGCTCCTCTTTCTGGGCCGGGGCGTCCCTGCCAAGCCCCTGCGCGCGATGCAGATCTGGCGAGCGGTGTGCGAGGCGGGGCACGGACCGAGCTGCCTCAACCTCGCGACGGCGTACCGGCTGGGGCGAGAGGGCGTCGTCCCCATCGACGCCAAGGCGGGCGCGGCTTGGGCGGCGCAAGCCTGCAAACTCGGCGTCGCGTCGGCCTGTGTGGCCGCCAAGTAGCCGTGTTCGACGTCGTCTACGGGCAAGGCTGCTTGGTGTGCGTACAGCCCTGTTGCTCAGAGCAGGTGTCCAACGTGCAGGGATCACCATCGTCACAGGGCGCGGCGGCGTGGCTGCAGCCCTTCGCCGCATCGCAGAAATCAGCCGTGCACGCCTTGCCGTCGTCGCAGTCCGCCGCGGTCTTCCCGGCGCAGGCGCCCACGTCCGCGCAGCTGGTATGAAGCCAGGCGTCGAATCGCCACGCGGTCGCTTTGCCGCCGACCTGTCCGGCCGCCAGCAGGTAGGCGCCGTCGGTGCGGACGTCGGCGAAGGTCGCGTCCGTGGTCCATGCGCGCTCGCGGAGCAGCAGGCCGTCCTTGCCGAGCCAACGACCGCGCACTTGCGTGATTAGCCCGTTTTTCTGGCCGTACAGCAGCAGCGTCCCGCCGTCCGCGGTCTCCAGCGGCGCCACCAGCGAGCCCCAGCCGGTGTAGTCGGGCAGCTCATGGAGCCACAGGGACGCGCCAGTGCCTGAGACCCGTTGCGCAAACAGACGCCACGCGCCCGTCGCCGTGCGATGCCCACCGAGCAGCATCGTGCTGCCATCTTTGCGCGGGCTGGCCCGGTAACACGCGCTCTCGTCCGTGCGCGTGACCTGCCATTTGGAGGTTCCAGGGAGCTGCTGGGCGGTCACGAGGAAGTGATTTACGCCGCCAGCCGCGACCCAGCCACACGCGACCAGCCGCTGCTCACGCTGTACGAGGTGCGCCACGCTGCTGTACTTTGCATTCGCCAAAACCAGCGAATATCCGAGCTTTCCGGTGACAAGGTGGGTGCCGCGCAGGTACGTTGTCTCGTTCCAATCGCTGCGCCCGACCACATAGAACTGTCCAGGAATGGGCTCGGCGACGCCCGGTGAGGCGGTTTGGCTGCCGGCCTTCTTGTAGACCGGGTCGAAGTACTGCCGTGTCGGCGGCGTCTTGGTCGTGCCGTGGACGTCTAGCATCCAGTACATCAGCGCCCAAGGCCCGTTAGCGAGGATTGTGCTGACGATGCGCCCGTCGCTCGCCTGGATCATCCCGCCCATGGTCGCCGCCGTGGCGTCGGGGACCACCTTGGATTCGGTCCACAACGTGGCGCCATCACCGCCTAGTCGCCGCACATGCCATATCTTGGCTGTGGTGGTGCTGGTGAGCCAGGCCACGGCCATACCGCCGCCCTTCAGCGGGACCATCGCCTCATAGTTCGCCACCGCAGCGTCTGTCTGCGTGTAGAGCGTGCCATTTGACGACGGCTTGCAGCTGCCGCCCGCACAGGTGGCGATTGTCGTGCAGGCCGTGCCCTCACACGCCATCGCGCCGGCTTGCACGTGGGTACAGCCGGCGTTGGCTTGGCAGCCGTCTCGCGTGCAGGCCTTGGTGTCATCACACGCGGACAGGGTCTTGGTCAGACACCCACCAGCCGCGGCGCAGCTGCCGTGTCCCCAGCCGTCGAGCCGCACAACGAGCCCCTCGCCACCGCCCGCCGGCGCGGCCGCGCCCGTCGCCAG
>CALENB010000197.1 GCA_937910235.1 uncultured Myxococcales bacterium
CTGTGACCGCGACAACGCCGGCCACGTCGCGCGAAAACCCTACAAACAAGGCGTATTCTTCGACCCCGGCGTGCCCTTCGCGCCCTGACTGCCAAACACAGCCGTCGCCACACACCACGCCGCTCCCGAGTTGTTCGCCACCGCGGTCAACGACGTCGGCGACAGCTGATAGCTCTTGCCGTTCGGCACACTCAGCCACCCGTTACCACCGTACGTCACGCTGTCGATGACCTGGCCTTCATACAGCAGCTTCACCGAGTCGCCCTTGTTGCTCAACATGATGCCCGACGCCGAGTAGGTGTAGACATAGTCCGCCTTGCCGCCGCCACCGAGCGTGCTGCTGTTGCCGAACACGAAGTACGCGCCGGGCTCCAACACCAAGCCGGTGGTCTTGATGGTCTCCTTGCCAGTCCCGTCCCCGATCACCAGCCCCGTGAGCTTAATCGCCGTCGTTCCCGGGTTGAAGATCTCAAACCACTCGCCGTATTTCTCCGTGGTCGCCGGGTCCGCCATGATCTCCGTGATGACCAAGCTGCCGACCGCGGGCGCGATCGCCGCCTCTTTCTGACACGTCGCCGTGCAGCCATCGCCGCTGACGTTGTTGCCGTCGTCGCACTGCTCGCCGCCCTGGTTCACCTTGCCGTCGCCGCACCACACGCTCGTCACACACGCGCCGGTGATGCACCACTTCGCCGTGCCGCAGCTCGTCTTGTCCGCCAGGTGCTTCGCCCCGCAGCCCTTCTTGGCGTCACAGCTGTCGTTGGTGCACGGGTTGTTGTCGTCACACGCCAAGGTCTTGCCCGCCATGCAGTCGCCGCCCAAACACAGATCACCCACCGTGCACACCGAGCCATCCGCGTCGCAGGGCTGCCCCTCGTTCGCCGCGCTGAGGCCGCACTTGCCGGTCTTGGGCGCACACTTCGCCGTCTTGCAGGCCGTATCTCCGGCCTTGGAGCAGGTCACGACCGTCTTTGGGTTCACCGCGCACTTAAACGGCACCGCGCCCTTGTCGCAAAAGAGCGTGCCGTTGCAGAGGTCGCCGTCTTCCTTCACGGCGCAGTCGGCGTCCTTGTTGCACTGGCAGATGTTGATGCCCCACTGGCAGGCGCCGTTGATGCAATGGTCGCCCTTGGTGCAGGGGTTGCCGTCGGTGCAGGCCTCTTGGTTATTGACGTGAACACAGCCGGCCTTCGGGCTCCCCTCGCCGCCTTTGGGGTCGCACGTGTCCGTGGTGCAGGGGTTGCCGTCGTCGCACCACGCTTTGGCGTCGATCGCTTGGCCCACGCAGAGCCCACCGCTGCACACATCCGCCGCGGTGCAGGCGTTGCCGTCGTCGCACGGCTGCGGGCTGGCCTTGCTCTGGCAGCCCAACGTCGGGTGGCAGCTGTCTGCCGTGCAGGGGTTGCCGTCATCGCAGATCACCGTCGTGCCCCCGCAGGCCGCGCCTTTGCAGGCGTCGCCGCTGGTGCAGGCGTTGTCGTCCGAGCACGGTGTCCCCGCAGGCTTGTGGGTCTCTTTGCAGGCGCCGCTGGTCGGTTCACACGCCGCCGTGACGCAGAATCCGCCGGGTTTGCAGGCTTTCAGCGCACCTGACGAACAGCTGCCACCCAGACACACGTCGCCGACCGTGCACGCGTCGTCGTCGCTGCAGGCTTTGCCGTCGTCGATGGTCTGCGTGCAGCCGGTCGCGGGATCGCAGGCGTCTAGCGTGCAAGGGTTGGTGTCGTCGCAGAGCTTGGTTTGTCCTGGTTTGCAGACGCCAGCGTCACACGCGTCACCCTCGGTGCAGGCGTTGGCGTCCGCGTCGCAGCTGCCGGGCGCGGCGGTGTGGGTGCAGCCGCCTGCCAGCGTCAGCGCCGGGTCGCAGGTGTCGGTGGTGCAGGCGTTGGCGTCGTCGCAGAGGCCTTCGTCCGTCTTGCCATTGCAGTCGTCGTCCAGGCCGTTGCAGGTCTCCTTGGTCGGTTTCGCGTCACAAGCCGACAAGCCCGCCGCTCCGCATGCACGCGCGCCCTTGCAGGTGCCGGCGTCGAGTTTGACCGTGCAGGTCGTGCTCAACAGCAGTTTGTGTGCGCGCGGTGAGCACGTGCACGCCGCGCCGGCCTTGGGCAGGCACTGCTGGCTCTGGGTGCCTTCGACGTTGCTGACCAGGGCGCAGCCGTAGCCTGGCGGGCAGTCGCCGCTGTCGTCGCAAGCCGTGCCGCAGAACGCGCCGTCGTCACCCCGGTCGATGCACGCAGCGCCCGAGAATCCGGGCGCTTGGCAGGCATCCGACGTGGTGCAGGGCTCGCACGCATGCAGCCAGCGGGGCAAGCAGTAGTAGGTCGCGTCGCTGCCGGGAAGCTGCGTGCAGGCGAAGTCTCCTGGGCAGTCATTGACGCATTTCTGGGCGCAGATCTTTCCCTTCGGTGTGTCGATGCAGGTGTTGCTGTCGCAGTCGTCGTTCTTCGCGCAGCTGTACCCGGGGCCGCCATATTCGTGTGTCTCATCGCCGAGGTTGTCGGTGGTGTCTTGCTCGTAGGTATCTGCAGCGCTGCCAGTCACGTCACTCGCCAGCGAATCCAGCGGCTCGCCGCTGTCGAAGGTGAGGCCGTCTAGAACACCCGCGTCAATCGCCCGGTCGCCGGTGTCGGTGAGCGGCACCTGGAAGGGATCGGGCGTCTCCGTGCCGCAGGCGATCATCACAGCGCACAGCAGTGCTGTGGTCACGAGCGGGTTGCTGTGAAACAGTCGGTGTCGCCTAGTCGTCAGATGTGGTCTGGTTGCCATCGGCCTCTCCGGGCTGAGCGGCGCAGCAAGGGTCGGGCGCTCGGCGGCGCGGAACCTATCGATCTGCGCGGGTGGATGCAAAGGCTCAATTCCAGGCCCTTGGAGGGTGATGTGAAGGTTCTCATTGTTGGCGCCGGCGCCGTCGGCCAAGCCTACGGCTACCACCTCCAGCGCGGCGGCGCCGAAGTCGCCTTTTTTGTCCGCGAACGCTACCGCGCCGAGCTCTCCGGCGGCGTGGTGGTGTACCCGCTCAACCGCAAAGACCCCTGGACACCCGTAGGTTTCGCCGACTTTGGTCTGCACTCCGAGTGGACCACCGTCGCCGCTGAGACTTGGGATCAAGTCTGGCTCGCCGTGCCCTCCACCGGCATCCGCACCGGCTGGCTACCCGACATGATGGCCGCCATCGGCGACGCCGTGGTCGTCGCGCTGCAGCCGGGCCTCGATGACCGCGCGTTGCTGC
>CALENB010000198.1 GCA_937910235.1 uncultured Myxococcales bacterium
CCTCTCGCCCTGCGCCCTCTCACCCTCCAATAGCGCCACCCACCTTCGCCTGCGTTAGGGACGGGTGTTCGCGAGACTGCCTGGTCTACCGTCATGGACGAAACGATGATCGAGGCCCAACACCCTCATAGTGTCTGTGGGTACGGCACTTTTCTATCTTATCCTCTGGTTTTCATGATCTTCGCCTACTTTGGGTCAGGTCTGCGAGATCGGATGCTTCAGCCGCTTGTGCAGCGACGCCGCCTATCGCATAGCTCCGCCCAACCAGCGAATTCAATTCGACCCTTGTGCGAGCGAGCGAGCGCGAGCGAGCCCCGCCCACCAAGCGTCACCAGGTTCCCGAGCTGGCCATCGACACCCAGGGCTCTTGGGGGGCCAGCCGCGCTCCTGCCTGCAACAGCTCGACGCTGATCAAGTCCGGGGAGCGCACAAACGCCATGTAGCCATCTCGCGGCGGGCGCAAGATCGTCACCCCAGCGGTCTGCAGGCGTGCACAGACCGCGTAAATGTCGTCCACCGCAAACGCGACGTGGCCAAAGTTACGCCCCGAGGGATACGGCTCGGTCTCGTCCCAATTCCACGTCAACTCAATCTGCGCCGTGTCTCGCGGCTCAGCGCCGGAGGGATCGGGCGGCGTCTCCAGAAACACCAGGGTAAAGCGCCCCGCCTCGTGGTCACGGCGCCGCACCTCCTGCAGGCCCAGTAGATCAACGAAAAAGTGCAAGGCCGCGTCCAGATCGCGGACCCGAAACATGGTGTGGAGAAAACGCATGGAGGGCCTCCGTAGGTAGGGGTGCTGACGTTTCGACCGTCGCATCACGCGGTGGGTCCGCCATCATCACACGCCGATTGCGGGTGTCGGGGGGCGGGGACTACAGCGTGGCCAAGCGACCATCAAAGACCAGCACGACCGCGATCCAGGGCAGGCCGCCTGAGACATCCTGGCCCGTGCGGTACGGGTGCTGCAGCCACCACTGGGTCAACACAACCAACGTCGGCCGGCGAAACAGGCTGTCGGCATATTGGCCGTCGGCCGTCAGGCGATAGGCGGCGAACGGCCCGACACGGTGCGTCACATCGCGCGGGGACTTGCCGGCAGCGACCGGCGCCAGCGCCTTCTCGGACAGCATCGACCGGCTCATGGAGTGCCGCAGTCCGACCACGAGGCGGCCTTGGACGTAGAGCAGATCGTTGTTCTGCACCAGCGTCCAGCCGCGCGACGGCGTGAGGAGGTCATAGAAGGGGTCGTAGAAGACCGGATCCTGATTGTGCATCGGCATGCGCCAGTGTTGCATCAGCGTGTCGCTGCGCACCGCCACGGGCCCGACTTTCGCCTGGATCAGCGCGCCGGCCGAGAGCGCCATACCGCTCGCAGCGTAGTTGGTTCCGGCGTCACCCGCGGCCTGGAGCGCCGTGTCCGAGTAGTCCTGATCGGCGTCTTTGTAACTCGTCACGAAATCGAAGTTGCCCATGAACCAAACCCACTCCGCGGCGGCGTAGAGCTTGAGCACAGCGAGCGGCTGCAGTTCGACCCGCGCGCCGATCCGCTGCAAGGCCGGGGTCAGCATCGCCGTGATGCCAGCGTAGGCGAACGTGTTCTTGCGCAGCGCGTGCTGCGAGTCGGTCAGCCGCTTGCGGACCCCTAGGGAGAGGCGCTCTTGCGCACCTTGGGGATTGTAGCGCAGCACCGTCATGGCTCGGTAGACCAGCGCTGCGCTCGGCATCTGGTCGTCTGACGCGGCGGCGCCGACCGCTGAGGCTGGAGGTGCGGTCGAGGCTGGCGCCTGCGCAGGGGCCTGAGCGCCACTCACACCCGGCGTCCAAACGGCGATGCAGCCGAGTATTGCGGTCAACACGCACGACGTCACTGGCCTTCGAATGGTCATGTGTCCTCCAGAATTGAGCCTAGCTGCTGTGGGCGAGCGTAGTGCACCGGCGCGACAGTCAAAACCCCCTCAGTCGAATTGGCCTTGCGCGAACACGGAGTTCGGCTGCAGCCTGCGTGTGAACCCGGAGCCCAATGCGACCGCTCTCTCTGACACGACGCGCTCGCAACCACGCCTTTGTGACGACGGCGGCGCGCGCGCTGAGCCAGGTGACGGTCCTGCTTGTCGCGCTGCTTGGCCCCGCGGCGGCGCAGGTTTACGGCCAGATCGCTCCGACTCAGCCCGCGACATCGGGTCTGCATCTGCACGTCGATGTGCACGGCGACGCGCCCGCGAACGCCAAGCCGGCGCTTGAGCGGCACTTGCGGTCGTGTCTCTCGCCCGAGGCCAGCGTCGCGCCGCTGCTGGTTGAGCTGCGCTGGGCGCGTGTTCAGAGCCGCTATCAGGTGGTCGTCGATGTGACGTGGGGAGCGGCGCGGCTGGGCGCGCGCTTGCTGCAGGGCCGTCAACCCGCTCCGCTTATCGAGGCCGCGGCTGTGGCGACGTGCGTCGCGCTCGACCAAGCGCTCGCTGCGCCGGAGGTGACGCGGCGGGCCCTGCGGCGCGAGCGAGCGCGCAGCCAGCGCCGACGTCGGATGGGTCCAGCTCAGTGGCCCGTTCGCGCCACGCAGCCGCCGCAAGGCCGAGGTTCCGGGTCGGGCGGCGGCGCAGCCGCAGCCGAAGTGGCGTTCTGGCGCGTGCATCTGGGTGCCCTGGCCGCGTTCGCGCAAGCGCCAGCCACGACGGGCGGCGTGAGCGCGGCGCTGAGTGTCCGACGGGGCGCGGCCTCCGCCCGGCTCGACGTGCGGGCGCTGGTGCCGGCGCAGCTGCGTGTGGGCGCCGGACAGGTTCAATCGTCGACCGCAGCGCTCGTGGCGTCGGTCTGCGGTCATGTCGGGCCGCTCGCGCTGTGTCCTCTCGCCTCCGTGGGGCTGCGCTTCAGCGCCTCGGCCGGGCTCGATCGGGCGACGAGCGTGCGCACGCTAGACGGTGAGATCGGAGGCCGTCTGTGGTTCGCCGGCCGTTCGGGCGGGGAGTCGATCAGGGGCGAAGTGACCCAGGGTGCATTAGCACTGGGCGCCTTAACACTGGGAGTCTGGGCCGAGGCGACGCTGCCATGGGTGCGTACGCGGTTGCGGGCCAGCGGCGACGTCGTCTGGCAGCGGAGCGGGGTCGCCGCCACGCTCGGTGTCGAGGTGGGCTGGCGACCGGGCGGCTAGCGCGCTGTCGCCGCAGTCTGCGAATCCGCGGCGCGCGGGCGTGACGGATTCACGCTTGTCGCCACAATAGCCCCGGTGAGACCGTGGCCCCGCCACGCCGCCGCGCTGAAAGACGGCGCTGAAAAACAACGCGACGTGACGACGTGCGCCGCAGGATAGGATGACCACGACCGCCCGACCAGACCAGCCGCATGAGCAGCCCACGGCGACGCGCCGCGAGCCGCTGGCCGACGAGTCGCCAGCCACGCTGCGCGGCTTGTACACGGCCCACATGCGCGACGTATGGCACACCCTGCGGCGTCTGGGCGTGCAACACCGCGACCTCGAAGATGCGACGCACGAGGTCTTTCTGATCGCGTTTCGTCGGTGGGAGACCTTCGAACCCGACCGCTCAGGGCGCGCGTGGCTCGTCGGGATCGCTTGGCGCGTCGCTGCTGGCGAACGGCGACGGTCACGCAACCGGATGGTCAACCTTGGTTTTGAGCGCGAGCTCGGCGACCACGACGCGCCAGACGCAGAGCAACTGACCGAGGCAGCGCAGGACCGAGCGCTTGTGCACGCAGTCTTGGCGACGCTGCCCGACGACCAACGTGATGTCTTTGTGCTGCACGAGCTCGACGGCCTGTCGATGCCCGAGGTCTCAGCGGCGGTGGACGCCCCGCTCAACACGCTCTACTCCCGCCTGCGTTTGGCGCGGAAGAAGTTCAAATCAGAGGTGCTGCGCCTGCGCGGCCCTCAGGAGGTGAGGCCATGATGAGCCGCCCGCCAGTACCGGACCCTGTGCTCGAATCGTTGTTGCGATCCGAACGCGACGCGCCCGGCCCAGATGTCGCGACCCAAGATCGGTTGTGGGAGCGCCTGCAAACCAACTTCGCGCGCATCGAGGGTGAGGCGTTGGCTGAGGCGACGGCGCGCCCGGCCGCGCAGGCGACGACGCTGGTCGCCAACCTTAGCGCCTGGATTATCGGGCCAATCGCGCTCGGCGTCGCGCTCGTTGGCACGATCGCGCACGCACCTGCACCAACCGGTCCTGCGGCGTCAACGACTGTCGCCCGCGCCAACGAAGCGTCAGCATTCGCGGCGCCTACACACGCCGCCGATGCCCCAATCGCGGCGAGCGCCGACGCGCCCCAGCCGCTAGCCGCGATGCGTGCGGCGCCGACGCGACCGACCGCCGCCGAGTCCGTGGCGCCGCCGGTAGCGCATCCACAACCAGCACCACCACCTGCGCGTGCGCAGGCGCTCCGGTCGAGCGCCGCCGAGGCCGGCCACGCGGCGCGGCCAACTCCGAGGCGCCGCCGGCCAGCCAC
>CALENB010000199.1 GCA_937910235.1 uncultured Myxococcales bacterium
TGGGGCGGCCCGACCCGGCGCTGCCTGGCGGCGCGATGCTGGGCCGACTCGACGCGGCGCTACCCGGCGGCGCGATGCTGGGCCGACTCGACGCGGCGCTTTCAGGCGCGGCGATGTTCGGCGCGGTCGCCACGGTCTCGCTGGCCGCGTCAGCCGCCGTGGGCTTCGCCGCTGGCGCAGGATTGCGCGCGCGCCGCGGTTTTGTCGGCCGCTTCGCCGCACCCTTCGCGCTCGACTTCTTCGCAGGCTTGGCCACGTCAGCCGCAGCGGCAGCAGCGACGACGGGCGCTGCAGCGACAAAGGGCGCAGCAGCGACAAAGGGCGCAGCAGCGACAAAGGGCGCTGCTCCCGTGGCCGTGTCAGCGACCGCCGCCGGCTCAGTCACCGTCGCCCCAACACTGGCGGCGGTGTTCGTCTTCGCGGCCGGTTTGGATTTGGAGCGTCGCCGTTTCGCAGGTGTCGCCGCCGCTGGCGGGGCGACGGTTGGCACGACCGCCGCGGTCGCCGTCGCCGTCGTCGTCGCAGACGCAAGGTCAGCCCTCGGGGCCGCCAGCGACGTGTCACCACCGACGTCCGCCGCGTCCGGTCCGCTGGACATCGACGCCGCGGCCCCAGAAACAGCCTGGTCAGCAGACGGTTCCGGCGAGATCATCGTCATCAGATCGCCCTGACGGCCATCGGCACGACGACGCCGACGACGACGTGGCTTTTCTTCGCTCATGGGGTCCTCTCGCTGCGGAGCATCTACGGGCGACGGTCACAGACCTCGCCCAGCCAGAGGCTGCATGGGTTCAGCGGGCGACGTCGACGAAGACGTAGCGCCCGAGGTGCGCGGAGAGATAACGCTGCGGCTCTTTGAGCGCAATGGTCACGCGCGTGCCACGGGTGCCCATCGTCTCGATGTGCACCAGGGCCACCGGCGTTGGGAAGGCGCCGGTGAGGATGTCGCGTTTCAAGTTGGGGTTCTCGATCCGAACCGCTGGCAGATCAATGACGATGTGCTTCTCATCGGGCCGGTAGACGTAGCCGCAAGCCTCGCCGTCCACCTGGATGAAGATGCGCGAGCTGCTGAAAGTGTTCTGGAAGCCGACCCAAGTTAGCGTCTGCTCCCGCACCCGGCATCGGCCCCGATGCAGCGTATTGCGATGACGCCAGTCCGGGATCACACCGCTGTACTTGCGCTCCTCGTACAGTCGTCCGGCCTTGTCGACGAAGACCTCACGGGCCTTTTCGTCGCCCAGCAGGGGGAAAGGATAAGGCGGCGGCGGCGCGTGAAAGTCGCCAAGCCGTAGATCCTCTGCCGTGAGCCATGTGCGTCGAATATCGGGTTGCGCCGCCTTGCCGTCGTCGGACTTCGACTTCGCCGGGCTCTCCGCTGCGCTCGTCGCCGCCTTCTTGGCCGCCTTGGACTTCCCAGTCTTCTTGCCGCCTTTGGCAAACGCCGCGCCGGCGACGCAGCACGCGCAGAGCACGAGCAGGCCGAGGGTGCGGGGAGAGCGATGCATTGCGTCGTTCATGGAACTCCTTGCGAACCCGGCGAGCATAGGCGAGCGCGAGGACAGTGTCCAAAACGCGACGCCCAAGGTGTGACGCCCAAAACGCAGCGCGGCGCGGTTGCCAAAGCCACCGCGCCGCGTCAGCGCTAGGGGAGATCTCCTAGCAGGCCGTTGAGCCTGAGCTTACTTGACGTCGAGCGTGCCCGTACCGGTCTTCTGGCCGACTGCGAGCGAGCCCGTGTCAACGCCAGCGGTGACGCGAAGCTCGACCTCGTAGGTCTCCGGGATGCACTTGCAGGCGCCCGTGATGTAAGCCTTGGTGTTGCCGCCGGCCTTGCCGAGGTACCACTGATCGACCTCGTAGACGTCGATGGAGTCGCCAACCTTGATCTCAACCACGTCACCGGCGCCGTCGCAGGCCTCGATGTCGGTGCCGCCCTTCGTGCATGCGCCGATCGCCATCTCAACCGAGCCGCCACCGAGGCTCAAGTAGCCAAAGGAGACGCTCTTGAAGTCGAGGTCACCAAACGGACCACAAGCAGCCGCGACGTCCGTGGCGGCCGCGTGCTGGTTGTCCGGGCAGGCGACCGTGGTGCCAGCCTTGTAAGTGCAGGTGCCGGGCTTGCCGACTCCGAGCAGATCGTTGCCGCGCCAAACGGCGACCATATCGATGTCCGGGCCAGGACCCGTCGTCGCTTTGCAGTCCGGCTCGGTGTACTTGTCCCAGATCACCACGGACTTGTAGCCGGCGGTCACGCTGCCTGCGTCGGTCGAGCCAGCGTCGGTTGAGCCAGCGTCGGTGGTCGTGTCAGCGCCAACGGTGGCGTCGTCAGTCCCGGTACCGTCAACTGCGCCGTCATCGCCGACGGTCGCGGAGCAAGCAGAGGTCAGCAACAGGGCTGAGATCGAGAGGAATGCGAGGTACTTCTTCATGTTTCTACCTTTGGGGTTCAGCAAGAGTTCAACCTGACGGTCGGAGCTGGCCGTTTGACAGGGCTTGGCCTGACCATTGGTCACGGCGCGCGGGTAGCATAGTCCCGTCGTGAGCGAAGTCAACGCGACCACTTCGCCTTTTCGCTTGCCCCACCACGCACTGCGGGCGCATACTCTCGCCCCTCTCATACGAACGCCGACCAGTTGGCGAAGGTGATCGAACCATGGCCGCGATGGAGTGCCCCCGCTGCACGCATAGCAACGTCTCCAAGTTTCGCTTCTGCGAGGTGTGCTTAGCGCCACTGCCGAGCGAATCTGGGGAAGAGCGAGCCGACGTGGTCGGCCAGTTCTTCGACGAAGCTGATTTGATCGAAGCGAGCCCTGTCGTCTCGTCGCGCGGAAACGCAGAGCCAACGCGGTTTGACCTGCCATGGCAGCGCGACGGCGCCGGCCCCGACGCTACGCTGGGCCGCAAAGCTGAGGTGGAAGACCTGAGCAGCCGAATCGGGGTGGTGCTCAGCGCTGGCAAACCCGGCGCGGTCTTGGTGCGCGGCGAGGTCGGCAGCGGTCGCTCGCAGCTGCTCGCCCTCGCCCGCGCTCAGGTCGGCGCGCTGCACCCGGAGACACGTTTCATCGTCGCCAGCGCACAAGGCGCGCACCGGCCCCACAGTCTGTTAGAGCGGTTGATTCGCTTACGCTTCAACATTCCGGAGTTCCTCGGCGGCACCATCGCCGGTGAGCGGTTTGAGCGCGCGGTGGAGGCGCTCTTCGGCGACGCGACCGGCGCCGACGTGGCGCGCACCTGCGGGCCGATGCTGGGCTTTCACTTCTGGAACGAGCACGCGATCGATTTTGAGGATCGTCACGAGCAGAGCCGCCGCGCGCATGAGGCGTTGTCGGCGCTGTGGCAGCGCGATCTACGGGGCACCGAGACGGTGCTGATGATCGATGAC
>CALENB010000200.1 GCA_937910235.1 uncultured Myxococcales bacterium
CCTCACGATACGGCGCGGCCGCGCTCGCGGCCTTCTCACGCAGCGCGTCGCGCTCGGCGGTCGTGTTAGGGTGATCGGCCTTGATTGAGGGCCGGGAGAACGCCTAGGGTTGGTCTGTCGCTTCTTCATGGGGGCGAGGATCGCACCAAGGATCGACATGTCGATCCCGCGATAGAACCCGGAAGGCACTTTGGACGAGAGGTACTAGGGCGCCGTGGCGCGCTGGTCGTCGTCGCTCACCAACCGAGCTGTCGCGCCGCCAGGTCACGCAGGATCTCCGACGCGCCGCCGCCGATGCTCAGCACCTTGGTCTCCCGAAAGATTCGCTCGACGCGTGTGCCCCGCATGTAGCCCATGCCGCCTAGGATCTGAACCGCCTCGCCGGCCACGAACTCCAACGTGTCCGTCGCCAACGTCTTGACCATGCAGACCTCGGCGACGGGCTCCCCGCCCGCGTCAACCTGCCGCGCGGTCTGATGCAGCAGCGCTTTGGCGCCTAGAATCCGGGTCTGCATCTCCACGAGCTTGTGCCGCACCACTTGGCGGGTGATGAGCGCCCTGCCAAACGTCTGCCGATCCCGGGCCCACTCCAGCGCGTCGGCGTGGCACACCTCGGCGAAGGCGACGGCCATACCGGCCAGCATCAGGCGCTCTCGGTTGAAGTTGTGCATCAGCCCCAGAAACCCCATGCCCTCGCTGCCGCAGCGCAGGCGCGCCGGCACCCGCACGTCGTCGAAATGCAGCGCCGCCGTGTCCGAGCACCACCAGCCCATCTTTTGTAGCTCCGAGCGCTGAATTCCAGGCAAATCGCCGGGGATCGCCAACACGGAGACCCCCGCCGCGCCGTCGCCGCCGGTGCGAACGGCCGTCGTCAGCCAGTCGGCGCGCATGCCTGATGTGATGAAGGTCTTGCTGCCTCGAACGATGTAGTCGTCGCCATCCCGCGTCGCCGTGGTGCGGAGATTGGCGACGTCGCTGCCGCCTCCGGGCTCCGTGACCGCGAGCGCGCAGACCTTGTCGCCGCGCAAAATGGCTGGCGCGATCTCGGCGGCGAGATCATCGCTCGCCAGCGCCAAGATCGGCGGCAGGCCGATGCCGTGGCTGAGCAGGCCAGCGATGAGCCCACCCGAACCGGCGCGCGCCAGCTCCTCGACCACGACCAACGTCGCCATCTCCGACGACGGCACGCCGCCCACCGCCTCTGGGAAGCCGAGCGCGAGCAGCCCGACCTCGCCCGCCGTCTGGTAGAGCGCGCGGGGAAAGCTGCCGTCCTCTTCCCAGCGCTCGATGTTCGGCAGGATCTCACGGGTCACAAAGCGCCGCACCGTGGTGCGAATCGCCGCCAAGTCAGCCTGCTCGTCGCTGGGGTTGTGACTGGTCGCGTTCATGGCGTGCTCTGGGTGCGGGCCGCGCGGCGGCGAGTGAGCGTCAGATCTGGCGCAGGTCGGAGTGTGAGCACGCAGCGTAGAGCACACGGCGGCAATGCTCCACGCTCAACCGCGCCTCGCGCTTGCGTCGGGTGCCGGAAGCGGCGTATCCAGCAGGCGGCCACGCAGGAGACAGACCATGACCGACCCATCGAACACAAGCACCGACAGCCTCCACTTGGAGCGCGCCCGCCATTTGGACGCCGCCGCCATGGAGGTCCGCACGGTGCCGCAGCTCACGCTGACGGACGCCGACCTGAGCATCGACGCGGCCTACACGATTCAACGCGCGCTGATCGCGTGTCGGGTCGCGCGTGGTGCGCGGCGCGCCGGGATGAAGATGGGGCTCACCAGCCTCGCCAAGATGGCGCAGGTTGGCGTGCACGAACCCATCTATGGGCACCTCACCAGCGACATGCTGCTGGCGGACGGCGGCACGCTGACCCGCGCGCACTATGGGCATCCGCGGGCAGAGCCGGAGATCGCCTTCCTCATGGCGCGGGACCTGCAGGGCGAGGTGAGCGAAGCCGAGGCGCTTGCGGCCGTCGCCGGTGTGATGCCTGCGCTGGAGGTCATCGACAGTCGCTACGCAGACTTCAAGTTCAAGCTGGAGGACGTCGTCGCAGACAACGCCTCGTCGTGCCGCTTTGTCGTGGGCTGTCGCGTCACACCGCTCCGCGACCTCTACCCGCAAGGGCTCAGCCTGAAGAACCTCGGGATGGTCCTCGAGGTGGATGGCGTCGTGGTGCACACCGGCTCCAGCGCCGCGATCCTCGACGATCCGGCGCGTTCGCTGACGACGCTGCTGCGCATGTTGGCGACCCGCGACGAGGGCCTGCGCGCAGGCGACATCGTGCTCGCAGGCGCGGCGACGCCGGCGGTGCCGCTCTCTCCTGGGCAGCACGTGCGCGTGCGTGTCGACGGTCTCGGCAGCGCGGAGCTGTTTGTGGCGTGAGCCGCTCGTGGCCGGAGCGCTACCGCGAGTCGGTCGCGCTGCTGGCGACCAGAAACTCCCAGCGATCGAGCGCCGCCAGCAGCCGCTGCCCGATCTCTCCGGTGGGCTTGGGCCGATGTGCGCTCTCGCTTCGCAAGCGCGCGGCGGCGTAATAGAGCAGCCCGATGTCGAGCTCGGTCAGTGCACTGCCGGCCTCTTCGACGGAGAGCCCCAGGTCGCGCGCGAAGTGCGCCAGTCGCGTCAGCGCCCGAATCTGTCGGCCGGCGCGCTCCACTCGCGCCAGCTGCGCCGAGCGACGCCAACGCAGCTCGTATTTGGCGCGGGCCACTTCGGAGGCCACATCGCGGAGCTGTGGGAACACCGGCAGGAGCCCGTCGGCGTCAATCTGGCCCGCGCCGAACGCTTGCAGCGCCGCGGACAGGGTCGCGGTGCTCACGCGCACACGTCGGGCGAAGATGCGCTCGTAGAACGCGGCGGAGATCGCGATGTTGACGAGCGTGGCCGCCGCGCCGCCCACACCCACCGCCGCGATGCGAATCGCCAGGGTGTGACCGACGCTGCCGTGGGGCAACAGGTGCATGTAGATCGCCGTGAAGGCCGCGACCCCGTAGGCGTGGCCCTGCCCGAGCGGAAAGATCGCGCCGACCGCGACACCGACGCTGATGGGCAGCGCGACCTCGACGGGCAGCCCGAGCGAGCCGAAAAAAGCTGCCGCCACGCCGCCGATGATGCTGCCGAGAAACTGGGTCGCAGCGCGCTGCAAACCCGACAATACGGTCGGCGTGGTGCATAATACGGCCACAAACGCCGCGGTGACGCCATCCTCCACGCCGAGGACGCGGCACGCGACCAGGGCGAGACCGGAGCCCAGGGCGACTTTGGCGGCGAGGGCGACGGGGTCGGTGAGGGTCTGCACGAGGCTCCTTTGCGGTCGAGCGGTAGCGGCTTCGGGTACGCCCGTCGCCGGACGTCGTCAAGCAAAACCGGTCGCGGGGTTGCGGCCAGCCGCGGCGAAGTTAGGGTCTGCGCTGGCTCGGTCCTGAGCTGGCTCGGTCCCGCCCCACACGGAGAGAGAGACGATGGTCACGAGCGCGTTGATGTTGGTGTCCGCCGGGAGCAGAGGTGCGGGCCTCACCTCCGTAGCGATTGGCGCGGTGCGGGCGCTCCAGCGCGAAGGGCTGCGGGTCCGATTCTGCAAGCCCATCGAGCAGGGTGAGCGGCTTGGCCGTCGCGAGCGCGCCGTCGATCTCGCCCGACTGACGGCTGGGCTCTCGCCGCCGCCGCCGATCGCGCAGGTCGAGGTGGAGGCCATGTTGGCGGCCGGCGACGAGCAAGCGCTGCTCGAACGGGTCGTGGGGCTGTGTGCCGAGGCGGCCGGCGACGCCGATGTGCTCGTCGTCGAAGGGCTGCTGCACGACGCAGGCGCAGAGTGGGTGCCCGCGCTGAACCTCGGCATCGCCCGCGCGCTCGACGCACGCCTGATCTTGGTCGGACAGACAGACACCAGCCCGCAGCACACCGCCACCATCCTCAGCACCGCCGCGCAGGCCTACAGCGCGTTGGGGGACGCGCTCGCCGGGGTCGTGCTCAACAAGGTCGGCGATGCCCAGCGGCCTGACGCGACCGCGGTGCTGAGCGTGCTGCCTGGCGAGCTGAGCCAGCCGGTCGACGCCGCAACCGCAGCGCCGCTCGTCGCAGCGTTGGCCGCCAGTGGCCTGCGTTGTCTCGGCCTTGTGCCGTACTCCCCGCTTATGGCCGCGCCGACGATGGGCCGTGTCCGAGACGCGCTGCAGGCCCGGGTTATCAACCCCGGCCAGCCCAATCGACGCGTATTTGAGGTCGTGCTGGGCGCCATGACCCTCACCAACGCGGTGCCGCGCGGGTTGCGCCCAGGCGTCCTGGTCGTCACGCCGGGCGACCGCGAGGACATCATCGTCGCCGCTGCCCTGGCCGAAGTCGGTGGCCGGCACCTCGCGGGGCTGCTGCTCACTGGCGGTCTGGAGCCCTCGCCGGCTGTACGTACCTTGTGCGCACCCGCGCTGGAGGCCGGCCTGCCGGTGCTAGGCGTCAGCCACGACACGTTGGAGACGGTGCGCATCGTCCTCGACATGGACGTCGACGTCGCCAGCGACGACCGCGAGCGCGCCGAGCTCGTCGTGGGCACGGTCGCCAACGCGCTGGACGCCGCTGCGCTCGTTGAGTTGACCATGACTGAGCGGGAGCGCCACCTCTCGCCGCCCGCGTTCCGGCACCAGCTCATCCAGCGTGCACGCGCCGCCAATCAACGCATCGTGCTGCCAGAGGGCGATGAACCTCGGACCCTGGCCGCGGCCGCGATCTGCGCCCGCAGGGGGATCGCGCGGCCGGTGCTGCTGGGCGATCGGGCGGCGATCGAGCGTGTCGCGCGCCGAGAGGGGGTCGATCTGAGCGCGGTCGAGATCTGCGAGCCCAACGCCCTGATCGATCAGTACACCGACGCGCTGGTCGCGAGGCGCGCCCACAAGGGCTTACACCGCCTGGAGGCCAGGGGGATGCTGCGCGACACGGTCGTCCTCGGCGTGATGATGTTGGCTGAGGGTGACGTCGACGGCCTCGTCAGCGGCGCCGTGCACACGACCGCCAACACGATCCGCCCGGCGCTGCAGCTCATTCGCACAGCGCCGGGCGCCAACCTAGTGAGCAGCGTGTTCTTCATGTGCCTGCCGGACCAAGTCCTGGTCTACGGCGACTGCGCGGTGAACCCTGATCCCACCGCCGACGAGCTCGCAGACATCGCGATACAATCCGCGGACTCCGCCGCATCCTTTGGCATCCCGCCCCGCGTCGCGATGCTCAGCTACGCCACCGGCGGCTCTGGCGCAGGCGCGGACGTGGAGAAGGTGGCGCGCGCCACAGCGCGGGTGCGGGAGCGGCGCCCCGACCTGCTCATCGACGGTCCGCTGCAGTATGACGCCGCCGTCGTAGAGAGCGTGGGCGCCTCCAAAGCGCCGCATTCGGCCGTGGCGGGGCGGGCGACGGTGTTCATCTTTCCTGACTTGGACGCCGGAAATACAACCTATAAGGCCGTGCAACGCAGCGCAGACATTCTGAGCATCGGGCCGATGCTGCAAGGGTTGGCCAAGCCCGTGAACGATCTGTCCCGCGGCGCTTCGGTGGAGGACATCGTCTACACGATCGCGTTGACGGCGATTCAGGCGGATGTGCTGGCGGTTGCGCGCGCGGCGGAACTGGCGGCGGCTCAGGCGACCGATGAGACGGGCGCCTAGCAGGCGACGTCCGGGCTGAGGCCGCGGCCGCCGCGCCGCGCAGCGTTGTCACCCCGGCGACGGTGTCGCATGCTCGGCTCATTCGCGAACCGTCGCCCCACCCACCGCGCGACCCACCGCTCGAGACCCAGGAGCTGCCATGGCCAAGCTGCGCACGATCCCCTTGATGGCGTGGATCAAAGAGCATCAGCACCTGCTCAAGCCCCCAGTTGGCAACAGGAACCTCTACAACGAAGGCGGTTTTATGGTGTTTGTGGTGGGTGGCCCCAACGAGCGGACCGACTATCACATCGATCCCCTGGAGGAGATCTTCTATCAAATCAAGGGCGACATGGTCCTCAAGATCGTCGAGGACGGTGAGTTTCGTGACCTCACCATCCACGAAGGCGAGATCTTTCTGTTGCCTGCCAACGTGCCGCACTCACCGCAGCGATTCGCGGACAGCATCGGCATCGTCGCCGAGTACGCCCGCCCACCAGGCCAGCTCGACGGCCTCCGCTGGTATTGCCCAGCCTGCAAGGCCGGGGTGTATGAGGAGTGGTTTCATCTCACCGACACCACGACCCAACTCGCGCCGGTTTTTGAGCGATTCTACGGTTCGCTCGAGGCGCGGACCTGCATGGCCTGCGGCGCGGTGCATCCGGCGCCGTGACGCTGCCTCGCGCGCCGTAGCTACGGCTTCTTCGTCGGGCGCTGCGTCGCGACCTGCCAGCGCAGCACGCCCGGCTCGACACCGGCGCCGCCCTGCCATCGCACCAACGTCACCGCGTGCTCTGGCGACAGGGTCAGCGTCGTCTGCAGCGCGGCCGCGGCGGGGACACGGCCAAATCGGACCTGCGACGTGACCCAATACCCCGTGTGGTTGCGGCGCCACACCGCCACGCGCACGGGCGTCCGCGCCGCGGTCTGCCCAGCGGACGGGGCGCGAGTCTCGCGATCGAGCGTCAGCAGGGTGTTGCCATCGGCGCTGACACGGGCGTCGAGATAGCGGCGGTCCGCTCGTTTCGTTCGCACCATGTCGGTGGTGCGCAAGTGCGCAGCGCCTGGTCCGAGCAGCTGGTAGAGACGCACGCCGTCATCCACGACCTGCAGCGCGACGTCGACGCCTTCGATCTGCAGCTGCTGCACGATGCGTCCTTTGGGCAGCACCACGCCCGCGAGTGGATCGCGCTGAACGGTCGGTTTTTCGGCGCGAGAGGGCGTCGAGGACAGCTTGGGCAGCTCACCGGCCGGAACGCCGACCGCGGCCGGGTCGTCACCCGACGGGACCAGCGTAGCCGCGGGGACCGCCGCGCTCGGCTCCGCCACCAGCTCCGGCACCGGCGCGGCCACCGCGACAGGCGCTGGCGGATTCGGCGCGAAGCGCTGCGGCAGCGACGCGTGGCCCGGTCCACCCGGCGTGCTCGGCGACGCCGCCTGGACCGGCGTCGCCGCGGCGGGCACGAGCGCGGCGTCGGGACTCCACGGACCGCGCTCTGCCGTGCTGGCAGCTTGGGTTACGCCGACTGCCGCCAGCGCTACGGTCGCGAGCGCCGCCGCGAGCCAACCGCTGCGTGCGAGCGCCGAGGCCCGGCTGGGTACACGCGTCGAGATCCCGACCGCTTCGCGGTCGCGGACCTCACTCGACTCGCGCGCGTCCCACGCCAACAACGTTCGCACCTCGGCGACCACGGCCGCCGCGCCTGCCGTCCACACGACCTCGGGCAGGCCCAGCGGCGCTGGCAGCGACGGCGTGCCGAGGTGGACCGCCAACGCTGGCACCGCGCGCCCCACGGCGTGGCGGGTCTGGGCGCGCACCAGCTCGTCGTCGCAGGATACGTTCGACCACAGCACCACACAGGCGCCGGCCGACTCGATTTGCCGCGAGATGACCGCCCGCCCGCTGGAGGTGTTGCCGAGTGAAGCGGCCCGCCGCGCCGTGATACCCGCAGCAGCGAGGTATCCGGCGAGCTGGCCGGCGTAGGCGTCTTCGTCAGGGTGATGGATGATGAATACTGATTTTCGCACGGGGGCCTCCTGCAAGGTTCCCCACTCAGACGCGGTCGCGAGCGCACTCTGACAGGCGTCCGGGCGCTGCGCGCGTCACCGGTCGCTCACTTCGGCCGCTGAACCCGATAGACCCGACTCAGGACGTAGCTGCGGTAGTCGCCCGGTCGCACCCGTCGGCCGCCCACATACGTCAACATCAGCGCTTCGAGTCGGTCGGGATTGAGCCACGTCACAAACACCGCGCTGTGCGGATTGGTCCGATACGAGAGGTTGATGAACGACAGGAAGTCGCCCGGTCGAATCAGAGAGGGGTCCACGTAGGGCCCCGCCGCCTTGGTGGAGTAGACGCGTCGCCGCGCGCGGCGCGCCACGCCCGCCTCGGTGTAGACGGCGTCGGCGAATGTCCAACACGAGCCCTTGAACGTGCGTCGCTCGTCGACCACGAGGCGGCGACCCGCTTGCAGCACCGCGCGTCCTGCCGCGGACGCCTCCGCCTCCGCGCGCTGCAGCCAGGGCCACAGCTGCGGCAGCCACCGGCGGTCGTGCCGCAGCGCGCCGTTGCGCCACCGCTGCGCGAGCTGCATGCCGCCGAGCGACGGTGGATCGCGGTCCGAAGGGGCGGCGCCTGGGCGGCCCGGCGCTGGTCGCCGCGGACTGGCCCCTCGGCGCGACGGACGTCGCCGATCGGGCCCCACAGTCGGCGACATCCCGTCGCCCCCGCCATAGATTGGGTCGTCCTCGACTTGGCTGCCGTCGCCGATCTGGCCGTTCGGCGCGCCGCAGCCGGCGGCCGCGAGCACACCCGTAAGCGTCACGACGCCCAGCTGCAGCCAGCGCCCGCGCGGCGTCGCGCGCGCGGCAACGCGACCGGCCGCCGGACATCGTGTCGTCGTCTGTACCGCCCTCATCATTGACCCGCTCCTACCTCGCGACCCAGACATCAACAGGGTATACCCCCGCCATGGCCCTCACCGCACCACGCCGCCGCCGCATCCTCTCCCTCGCGCTCCCGATCATGGGCGGTATGGCCAGCCAGAATGTACTGAATCTCGTCGACACGGCGTTTGTCGGTCGCCTCGGACAAGCCTCGCTCGCCGGTGTCGGGATGGCCGGATTCGCCAACTGGCTGCTGATCTCCCTACTTCTCGGCCTCGGCGCAGGCGTGCAGGCGACCGCGGCGCGTCGCAAGGGTGAGGGTGCGCTCAGCGAGACCGCCGTCGGTCTGAACGCCGCGCTCCTGCTCGCCGCCGGCCTCGGCATACCGGTCGCCGTGCTGGGCGTGGTCTTCGCGCCCGACATCCTCGCGGTGCTCAACGACGACCCGGCGGTGCGTGTGCCCGGCGCCGCCTACCTCGGCGCGCGTTTTGTCGCCGCCCCGTTCGCCGCCGCCAACTTCGCCTTTCGCGGATACTGGAACGGCACCGACCGCTCGAAGAACTACATGATGACCCTCATGATCATGCATCTCTTCAACGTCGTGCTCGACTGGGCCCTGATCTTCGGTCACCTCGGCCTGCCGGAGTTGGGCGTCGCCGGCGCGGGCTGGGCGACCTCCATCAGCCTCATGATCGGCACGGCGCTCTACTTCGGGCTCGGCTGGCTCCAAGCGCGGCCCGGCGGCTTCCTCCGCGCCCGCGGCACCCTCGCCGTCATGCCCACCATCGTGCGCCTCGCGGTGCCGGCCAGCGTGCAGCAGTTCGCCTTTTCGGCCGGATTCGTCGCGTTTTTTGTCATCGCCGGCAAGGTCGGCACCGACGCCCTGGCCGCCAGCAACGTCCTCGTCAACCTCATGCTGCTCTGCGTCTTGCCCGGTGTCGGCCTCGGCATCTCCGGCGCCACCCTCGTGGGTCAAGCCCTCGGTAGGGGGGAACCACGCGACGCCCGCGCCTGGGGCAACGACGTCATCAAGGTCGGGATGGTGCTCATGGGCGGCATCGGCGGCATCCTCGCCCTGGGCGCATCGACGTGGCTCGGCATCTTCATCGACGACGATCCAGCCACCATCGCTATCGCCGTCACGCCCCTGGTCATCCTCGGTCTCGGCCAAGTCGTCGACAGCGTCGGGGTGGTGCTGACGCAAACGCTCATCGGTATCGGTGACGCCATCGCCATCCTCCGCATCAGCCTGATTGGCCAGTGGCTCGTCTTTCTGCCGGCGGCGTGGTGGCTGTGCGTTGTTCATGACGGCGGGCTGCTCACCCTCTGGGCGGCGATGGTCGTCTGGCGGTTGGGCACCGCTTTGGCGTGTGTGCTGCGCTGGCGCGGCGCGGCTTGGCAGCGCACCGCGGCCTAATCGCCCTATTTCCCGGCCTCGCGCCGCGATCCAAGGATCTCTCGATGACCGGTTTGCCCGACAAGTCTGCCGTGCTCGAGGCCGTGTTGGCCGCGATCAAGACGCGCCTCCGCCAGACCCAAGACAACCTGCGGCGCACCCACGCCGCCGCGACCCACGAGGAGTCGCGCGCCGACAACAAGTACGACACACGCGGGCTGGAGATGAGCTACCTCGCCACCGGCATGACCGATCGCGTCGCGGAGCTGCGACAGGTGTTGTCGGCGTATCATTTCTGGACGCTGCCGCCGCGCGCCGACGTGGTGCGTCCCGGCGGCCTCGTGCGGCTCATCGACGACGATGGCCAAGCGCTCTGCTGCTACGTCGCGCCGTACGGGAGCGCGGACACGGTGCACGTCGATGGCGTGCAGGTGCGTGTGATCACACTCAAAGCCCCGCTGGGTCGGGCGTTGGTCGGCAAGCGCGAGGGCGATGACGTGATCGTCAAGGTCGATGGCGTGGCGCGAACGTGGGAGATCACGGCCCTGCGCTAGCGCGACGACCAGCTCACTTCGCGGCTGGCGTAGCGGCACCCGGAGCCGCGACTGCGTCGTCAGCCTTGGCGTCGCCGCCTTCCACGATGGCCTTCAGATTGGCGAGCCCTGCCTCATAATCCGGCCCGATCATCCCTTCGAACGCGAAGAAACCAAACAGCCGCCCCACCGGGTTGTTGCCCATGTCGGTGTCGTGCGTCCACGTCACCTTCGTGTTGCCCGCGGCCTCCTCAAGGATGAACTTGGCGTCACCGTCGCCCTCGCCGCCGAAATTCAAGTGGGTCGTCACCGACTTGTTGGGCTCGAGCGCCGTGACCTCTTGCGAGCCATTGCCGACCTTGGGGTGGTCGCTGGTCCAGGACATCTTCGAGCCGACCTGCCCGGGCGTGCCGGTGAACGTGTACTTCGTCTTCGGATCGCGCTTGAACCAGGGCGACCAGCGATTGAAGGACTCAAAGCTGCTGATCAGCGGATATACCGTCGCCGCCGGCGCCTTCATGCTGAGCGAGCGCTCGACGTGCACGTTCGATGGCAGCGCGAACGCAAAGATGAGCACGGCCACAATCACGGTCACGACACCAATCGCGATCTTCTTCTTCATGAGAAACTCCGGGGGCGGGCAGAAAGTTTCGACGATGCTCCCCGACGCGATCGACTCGGTCAAGTCTAGGACTCGTTGGGTCCGATATGGCTGACGCCGCTTGTTTACTGATTTTGCGGCGTTTCCCAGTCCTAGTTGGTCATCGCGACGCGGCAGTGTCGCAGACCGGGATCGACTCAAACACGGACGCCTTTTTTTGGTCGGTCACAAAGCACAACCACGCCGGTGTTCGTTTGGTGTAGATTCCTCACCCAAGCACGCACCCCCGTGCCGCTGATCGTCGCCTTGCCGGAGCTTGTCGCCATGCCACCTATCCGTATCTCTCGCAGCCGCATGACGGCTTGTCCCGCGTGCAGCCGCCACATTCGGGTCGCTGAGAAGCTCGACGAGACGCAGTGTCCCTTCTGCGGCGTTGACCTCAAGAGCGCCGTCCACGACGCGCGCACCAGCACGCTGACCCGGCTGCGCGACGGGATCAGCAGCGGCACGGGGGTGATCGCCGCGTCGCTAGCCAGCGCCTCGTTGGTCGTCGCGTGCTCCACAGAGCAGCAGGCAACACCGGTCTATGGCGTCGCGCCTGACGCCATCCAATCGGACTCCAACGCCGCAGATTCGGGGTCTACGACCGATACCACGGTGGCCGACACGACCTCGAGCACCGACACAAGCGCGGCCGCGGACATCCCAATTGGGCCCCTGTACGGTCTGCCAGCGCCGGACGCGACGTCTGATGCGGGCGTGAGCGACAGCGGCACCAGCGACAGCGGCACCAGCGACAGCGGCACCAGCGACAGCGGCACGACTGACGCCGTCCCCCTCGACGCGCAACCCGCTGAGGACGTACCCGTCATGCCGCTCTACGGCATGCCAGCGCCCGACACCTCGTCCAATCAAGACGCCGGCTCGGATACCCTCGACGCGATCGACGCCGTCGACGTAACGCCACAGCCCGAGTACGGCATCCCGCCGGGCGGTTGAGCGAGGCCCCGACACATGTTTGATGACCCGCCCAACGCGCCAAAGCAGCACGTTCGCGCCGTTACGGCTGCGGACCGCAGCGCGCCGCATCCGCTGTACTGCGTCTGGGAGATCACGCTCGCCTGCGATCTTGGCTGCAAGCACTGCGGCTCGCGCGCGGGCCCCGCGCGGCCCGGCGAGCTCACGACCCAAGGTTGCCTCGATGTGGTGCGCGAGCTCGATGAGCTCGGGCTCCGCGAGGTGACCCTCATCGGCGGTGAGGCCTATCTGCGTGAAGACTGGGACATCATCGCCGCTGACATCACACGCCGCGGCATGGTGTGCGGCATCACCACCGGCGCCCGCAACCTGACGCCCGATCGCATCCAGCGCGCCGTCGACGCAGGCGTGCGGACGATCTCCATCTCCATCGATGGCCTCGAGCAGATCCACGACGCCCAGCGCGGCAGCGTCGGCTCCTGGCGCGCGGCGGTCGACGCCGCGATGGCCGTAGCCAAGACCCCGATGCGCCTCGCCACGAACAGCCAGATCAATCGCCTGTCGATGCCCGAGCTGCCGGCGATGGCGACGCTGCTGAACGAGATCGGCAGCAAGGCGTGGCAGATTCAGCTGACGGTGCCCATGGGCCACGCCGCGGATCGCCCGGATTTGCTGCTTCAACCGTGGGAGCTGCTCGAGCTGTACCCGCTGCTCGTCCAGATCAAGACCGAGCGTCTCGACCCACATGGCATCTCGCTGTACCCCGGTAACAACATCGGCTACTTCGGCCCTTACGAGCAGGCGCTGCGCTACGGGGGCGACCAAGGCGCGCACTGGCAAGGCTGCTCCGCTGGCGAGTGGACGCTGGGGCTGGAGGCCGACGGCAAGATCAAGGGCTGCCCGTCGCTGCCGAGCGACAGGTGGACCGGCGGCGTGCTCGGCCAAGACAAGCTCGCCGACATCGTGCGCAACACGCCGGAGCTGACGTACCTCAAGGGTCGGACCACCGAGGACCTCTGGGGGTTCTGCAAGACCTGCTACTACGCTGACGTCTGCAAAGCCGGGTGCACGTGGACGAGCTACGTGTTCTTCAACCGCGACGGCAACAACCCCTACTGCATCCATCGCGCCATGGAACACGACGCAGCCGGGCAACGCGAACGCCTCCTGCTGGCCGAAGCCGCGCCGGGCGAGCCCTTCGACAACGGCCGCTTCGACCTGCACGTCGAACCGCGCGTCGCTCCGTCCCCGTCCCCGTCCCCGTCCCAGTCGCCGTCGCCGCCGCCACCGGCCGTGCTCGGCTTCGCCATGGCCGACGTGCTCGCCCTCACCCCGCAGGACGCGAGCATCTGGCAGCCAGACGCCATGTGGTCCGTGTTGGCCGGGTCGTCGCGCAAAGCTGGTCGTCGGGTGACCGAACTCGCCATCGGTCGCTCCCAATCGCCCAGCAATCCGGCCTCTGAGCCCGCCCGTGCGCCTGATTCTGACCGCGCGCTCGACGTGCTGCAGGCGGTCTTGCTCAAGCAGTGCGCCATCCTGCAGTCCCGCAGCGCCGGGGTGCGTGCCGACGTCGGTGGTCCCGTAGCGGTCCAGCACCTGCACAAAATGCGCGTGGCGCTGCGGCGGTCGCGCGCGTTGCTGTCGTTGCTACGCGGCGCCTTTCCGCCCGCCGTGGCGAAGCGATTTCGCAAGAAGCTACGCTGGATCGGCAGAATCACGGGGCCTACGCGCGAGCTCGACGTTTGGGTCGAGGCCTTGTCGGCCTACCTGCAGCAGCAGCCGGTCACCCATCGTGCCCAGCTCGCGCCCTTGCTCGAGCAGCTGCAGCGCCGGCGCGACGCCGCCAACGCGGAGCTGCTACGGCAGCTCGACCGCAAGCGCTTTCACCAGACGCTGCGGGATTGGCACCACTTCCTAAGCCAGCCCTATCGCGAGGAAGATCGTCCTGCCGAGGCAGATGAAGCCGTCGGTCCTCGCGCCGCCGCCGTCGCCAGCCAGCTCTTCGGCCGTCTGACCGGATCGGCCATCGTCGCCCCGCCGCGGTCCACCGACGCCGCCATGCATGCGGTGCGTCTCGATGTGAAGAAGCTGCGCTACCTGCTGACCCTGATGGTTCCGTATTTCCCGGGCGACGTCACGGTGCTCGTCGACTGGCTCCGCGATCTGCAGCGCTCCCTCGGCACGTTCAACGACCACGCCGAGCAGCTCAGGGAGCTCGATGACTTGGTGCCGGCGCTGGGGTCGGATCGCGCCACGGTCTCGGCCTATCTCGTCGCCGTGCAGCGCCTCGCCGGTGACCTGCGCGCTCAGCGGAACGTGGATCGCCAGCGCTTTGCCGGCCGATTCGAGGACTTTTTGGCGTCGGACCATCGGGAGCGGTACCGCCACGTCTTCGGCAACTAGGCGGTTGGCTACTGCACCCTTAGACGTCGTACGCGCCGATCAGCAGATCGACGTAGCTCAGAATCCCGATCAGTTCGCCCGAGTCTTCCGCCACGACCGGCAACGCGCCGACCCGCTCGTCGACCATGATGCGCGCGGCCTCAGCTGCATCGGTGTCGGGGTTCACCCCCACCGCTAGGCGTTTCAGCACGTTGAGCACCTGGCACTCGAGCACACGCTCGACCACATCGACGTCGCCGACGACGTCGGGGTCCGTGATGGGCCGCACGTCGCGATCGCTGACGATACTGAGCAGCATGCCGCTAGCGTCGACGACCGGGAGATGACGAATGTCGTACAGGTCGAGCAACTCCAGCGCCGCGCGCACCGTCGTCTCAGGACCGATGAAATGGGGCGATCGGGTCATGAGGTCGGCGACTTTCATTGGAAACTCCGGGTAGCGAGGGGACGCGTGCCGCCGCATCGTAGCCACGTCGCATGGTAGCCACGTCGCATGGTAGCCACGTCGCATGCTAGCCACGCCGGACGATTCTGCCGCAATTCGCAGAGCGCCGCACGGGTCAGGCTACGGTTTGTTGAGGTACCCCATTCCGAACACGAGCCCCATGAAGCGACCGCCACCGATCTCTTGATAACGTGCGCCGAGGAAGAGCCCCACCTCCATCGCCCGCGTCGTGCGACGGCCCCAGACCACGCCCGCCGTGAGGCAGAGCTCGTCAGCGAAGGGTAACAGCGTCGAGCCCTTCTTGCGGCTGTCAGCCCCGGCGACCTGCCAACTCGGTCGCAGCGCGACCTGGAGCGTCAACGAGCGGGTCGCGTACACGCGCAGCGCCAACTCGACCGGGACGCTCAGCGCGCTGCCGAGGCCGCCCTTGGTCCAACCGCTGCCTCGGATACCCGCGCCCAGGCGGAAGCCAATCCGACGGCGCACGATCTTGCCGACGCCGTAGGTCAACGCGCCGTCCCAGAACCAGCCCTTGCCCCCCTTGGCGATGTCCATGTCGATGCCCCAGGACAGCAACCCGCGCCTCGGCATCGTACTCAAGCTCAAGTGACCTCCCCAAAGGCGCGAGCTCTGCCCGCCGATGCGCGCCTGGGTCATGCTGACTCCGAGCCCGCCAAACACTGGATCCATGGGCTTTTCGCGGTGTTCTCCGCCACCGCCGCCGCTCGTCACCGCCCCAACCCCGAGCTGACCGCACAGTCATCGCTGTTCGCCGCGTGTGCTGCGGTAGTTCTTCCGACAGACGGCGCGCAGCTTCTGGCAGGTCTCATGATTCGGCAGGCGCCGGCAAGCCATTGCGATCTTTCTGTATTTTGAAGTGACGTACGATGGTGTGCCCGAGGACGATGAACCTGACGACGATGAGCCCGACGACGTCCCGCCGCTGCGCACGCCGATGGCCGGGCAGAGCCGTAACATGTCCCCCTTCCACACGCGCCCGCGGCACGCGGCGCGCAGCTTCTCACAGCCGCTGGTGTGGCGACTGCTGCTGCGATTGCAGAAGGCGATCAGCGCGCTGACCTTGTCGCTGCGACTCATCGGTTGGTTCGGCGCGGCGACCTTGGGCGCCACTTTGGGTGCGGTCGTGCCGCCGAGCCCGCCGAGGTCGCCCAGCTCGCTCTCCAAGTCCGACGTCGCCCCCGGCGCTGGCTTGGTCCCCGCGGATGGCGCAGCTGTTGTCGGTGGCGCGGCCTTGCCAGCCGGGGGCGCCGCCTGGTCCGCCGCCTTGCCCGTCGTCGCGCCTGCTGAGCCAAATCCGCCGCCGGCACCAAAGGTGTCCTTCGACCCCGGTGCGGCCTTGCCCGACTGCGGCGTCGCCGTGGCCTCAACCTCGACGGCGACCCAGCCCGTCGGCCCCTTCAGCAGCCGCGCGTGCACGCGGTCACCCAGCAAAATGGCGGTTTTAGCGACGACAGCACCACCGCGCCGGACCACGGTCTTGCCGTCAAATCCAAAGATCACGCCGCTACCCAGCGCGTCCGCGGCGCTGAGCTTCACCCGCAGCCGCAGACCCATCCACATGTGTGCGGTGCCGGTCACCTCGCGAAGCTGCGCTGCGCCTGCCGGCGCCGTCTCCGCGATTGCGGACGGCGCGCCTGCCGTCGTCAGGGCCAGCGCGACCAGCGCCAACCCCGGCCCAATCCATTGTGCTCTCGCGAACCTTCTCATGCGTAGCTCCTCCCGCGGCAGGTCGCCGTGGGCTCGAAAAATGGCGGACGTCGCCCGTGCCCCCAACAGCTGCACGTTCAGCCAGGATCGGCGGGGCGATCCCAGTCCAAGTTCGGCGAGTGAGGGCTCCCAACAGTCCCATGACTCTGGCAGCTTGTCTTGCTTCTGCGACTATCCGTGCAGGCTCCGACGCGCGAGTCGCCCAGACGATCCAAGACTTTTTCTCTCCGTCGCGGTAGGCAGTCACTCTCGGAGGCCCCATGCAGCAACCCCAACGTCCTTTGGCAGCGAGATCCACCCACGGCAAGTCCGCATGTGTCGTGACGTTGGCCGGGCTGGTGGTCGCCAGCCTAGCGCTGCCCGCCTCGCAGGCATGGGCCGCGGCGCCGGCGTCAATCGCGCCAACAGCCGAGGATCCCGGGGCGTCAGCGCGATCGCCCGTCGCGAGCAAGGCCTGGGACGTCGACAAGAGGCGCGGTCCGACCACCGAGGCTCGCATCGACGTGCGTGAGGGCACGTGGATGAGCGTCACGGTGCATCCAGACGGCAAGAAGGTGGTCTTCGATCTGCTCGGCGACCTCTACGAGCTGCCCATCGCCGGTGGCGAGGCCAAGGCGCTGACCCATGGCGCGGCGTGGGACATGCAGCCCACGTACAGCCCCGATGGCCGCTGGCTCGCGTTCACGTCGGACCGCGGTGGCGGCGACAACATCTGGATCATGCCGGCCGCCGGTGGCGAGCCCAAAGCGGTCAGCGAAGAGAAGTTTCGGTTGCTCAACAGCCCGGCCTGGAGCGCAGATTCACGCTTCATCGTCGCGCGCAAGCACTTCACGAGCGAACGCAGTCTGGGGGCTGGCGAGCTCTGGCTGTTCCACCGCGGCGGTGGCGCGGGTGTGCAGATGACCAAGCGACCAAATGACCAGAAGGACATCGGCGAGCCAGCGCTGAGCCCCGACGGTCGCTGGCTCTACTACTCGCGCGACGCGACGCCCGGCAAGGTGTTTCAGTACAACAAGGATCCGAACCAGACGATCTTCAGCATCTTTCGGCTCGACCGCCGCACCGGCCAGACGGAGCGTCTTCTCAGCGGTCCCGGTGGCGCGATTCGGCCGACGCCGTCGCCCGATGGCAAGTGGATCGCCTATATCCGCAGAATCCGCGGTAAAACCGTGCTCCTGGCCCGAGATCTCCGCTCGGGAGAGGAGCGGCGCCTCTGGGACGGCTTGGATCGTGACCTGCAGGAGACTTGGTCCGTCCACGGCGTCTACCCCGCCATGAGTTGGCACCCAGACAGCCGGACCCTGGCGCTGTGGGCGGGCGGACAGCTCTGGCATGTCGGCGTCGACGGCAAGCGCGCGCCGCTGCCCTTTCACGTCAAGACGACGCGCACCGTGCACCAAGCCCTCCGATACCCGGTGAAAGTCGGCGCCCCGACCGTGCATCTGCGGGCGATACGGTGGCCAACGCTGAGCCCAGATGGCAGCAAGGTCGTTTTTGAGGCGGTGGGTCGCCTGTGGGTGAAAGACGTCGCCGGCGGCAAGCCGCGGCGCTTGACGCAGCAGGGCCGTGAACAAGAGCTCACGCCGGCTTGGTCGCGCGACGGAAAACACATCGTCTATGCGACGTGGGACGACGACCGCCTCGGCGCAGTCCGCATGATCGCGGCCAAGGGGGGCAAGCAGGGCAGGGCGCTCACGCCCGAGCCGGGGCACTACCGGTCACCCGCGTTCTCGCCGGACGGTCGCGTCGTCGCCTTTCAGAAGATGCGCGGTGGCTGGCTGCGCTCGGCGCGGTGGTCCCGAGATCCCGGCCTCTACGCCGTCTCGGTCAGCGGCGGCGCGATGCATCGCTTCTCGCGCACGGGCGACAGCCCCCACTTCGCCACGGCATCGGACCGGGTCTTCTTTCACACGTTTGACGCGAAGGCGAAGGCCCATCAGCTCACCAGCGTCGGCCTCGGCGACCGACGGGCCCGTGTGCACGCCAGCTCAAAGTTTGGCGACGAGCTGCGCATCTCGCCAGACGGCAAGTGGCTCGCCTTTCGTGAGGGCTACGAAGCGTGGGTCGTGCCCTTCGCCTTCACCGGCCTGCCGATCACGCTCAAGCCCAAGGGCAGAGGCCTGCCCACGGTGCGCGCGTCGGAGAGCGGCGGTTCGTTCCTGACGTGGGCCGCCGACAGCCGCAGCTTGCTGTGGAGCACCGGCCCGATCCTCTCGCAGTTGCAGCTCAAACGCGCGTTCGCCTGGCTCGGCGGCGACAAGCTAGCCGCCATTCAGGCCCGCAGCGCCGGCCCGATCCCGGCGCAAGGCGCGGCGCCGCCACCCAAGCCGGCGCGCCCAAAGGCCATCGAGATCGACCTTGGTTTTGAGCTGCCAGCCGTCCAACCCACCGGCACCTTTGCGCTCGTCGGCGTGCGCATCCTCACCATGGCCAGCGCCGGCGGCAGTGGTGGCTCGGCCGGCGGTCTTGGGCTGCGCAAGGACGGCGGCTTGATCGAAGACGGCGTCATCGTCTGGCGCGGCGACCGCATCGTCGCGGTCGGCCCCCGCACCAGCGTCACCATCCCGGCGAACGCGCAGCGCATCGAAGGCGGCGGAAAGACCGTGATTCCGGGGCTCATCGACGTCCACGCCCACGGTGCGCAAGGCTCCGGCGGCATCATCCCGCGCCGTAACTGGGGGAGCCACTCGCTGCTCTCGTTCGGGGTGACCACGGTGCACGACCCCTCCAACCACACCGAGACCGTGTTTGCCGCAAGCGAGCAGCAGAAAGTCGGGCGCATCCTCGGACCGCGGCTGTTTTCGACCGGCAGCATCCTGTATGGCGCGACCGCGGTCTGGACGGCGAAGATCGACAGCCAAGCGGACGCCAAGCGCCATCTCTCTCGGCTCAAAGCCATCGGCGCCTTCTCGGTGAAGAGCTACAACCAGCCCCGCCGCGAGCAGCGCCAGCAGATCCTCGCCGCCGCCCGCGAGCTGAAGATGATGGTCGTGCCGGAGGGTGGCGCGCTCTTCATGCACAACATGACGCAGGTCGTCGATGGCCACACCGGCGTCGAGCACGCCCTGCCCCTGGCTAAGCTCTACGCCGACGTGGTGCAGCTGTGGTCGCAGACCCACGTCGGACACACCCCGACCCTGGGCGTGGCGTACGGTGGGCTCGGCGGCGAGAACTACTGGTACGCCAAGACCCATGTCGACCAGCATCGGCGACTGAATCGATTTGTGCCGCCCTGGGCCATCGATCCACGCGCGCGCCGACCGCGCACCGCGCATGATGGGGCGTGGAACCACATCCAGGCGGCGCGTTTTGCCAAACAGCTGGTCGATGCGGGTGGACACGTGCAGCTCGGCGCTCACGGTCAGCGGGAGGGGCTGGCTGCGCACTGGGAGCTGTGGAGCTTCGTGCAGGGCGGCATGACACCCGTGCAGGCGCTGCGCGCTGGGACCCTCGACGGCGCCCGGTATCTCGGCCTCGATGGCGACATCGGCTCCTTGGAGGCCGGAAAACTCGCCGATTTTGTGGTGATCGACGGCAAGCCGGATCAGCAGATTCGCAGCTCCGAGCGCGTCTCCAAGGTGGTGCTAGGCGGTCGCGTATTTGACGCCCAGACGCTGCAGCCGATCGTGCCCAAAGGCCCTGCGCCGGCGCCCTGGTTCTGGCAGCAGGCGGGCCACCCCAGCCACGGTCCGGCGAGCGGTCACGCGCATGGTGGCGGCTGCGGCTGCGGTCGAAACTAGCCCTCCGACCGCGACGCTTCCACCAGCTGGTGCGACAGCTCCGTCACCCGCTGCGCCAAGCTCTGGCTGAACACCCACAGCATCTTCACGCTGATCGCCTGATCTTTCTGGGAGAGATCGTAGAAGCCGTCGCGCGACATGCGAAACAGCCGCGTCTCTTCCGTCGTCGTGACGGTCGCTGAGCGCCGCTGCCCGCTCACGAGCGCGATCTCGCCGAAGTGCTCGCCGGCGTGGATCTGGTTGACCAGCACCCCGTTTACCGAGACGTTCGCCGCGCCCGCCACCACCAGGAAGAAGTCGTCGCCCTGCTGCCCCTCCTGCACGATCGCGGTGCCAGCGGGCACGAGCTCCTCGTGGATGTAGCGCAGCACCTTCATCCGCTCGCCGGGCGTGAGGTGATGGCAGAAGAACAGGTCGCCGAGCAGGCTCACCTTCTCCGCCAACTCCAGCGGCACCACCGCCGTCATCGTCGTGGTCGCGTCCTCCTGCGTCTCCTCCAGCCGCACCACAACCGCCGAGATGTTGTCGCCGCCGCCGTGATCGTTCGCCGTTTGGATCAGCGCCGTCGCCGGATCCTGCTGGTGACGACGCAGCGTGCGCAGGATCTCGGCCTCGACGACGAAGTCCGACAGCCCGTCGCTGCAGAGCAGCAGCTGATCGTGCGGCCGCAGATCCACGTACAACAAGTCGACCTGCACCGTGGCTTTTTCCCCAATCGCGCGGGCGATGACGTTCTTGTAGCGAAAGCTCGGCAGCTCCTCGCGGGTCATGCGCCCGGCTCGGATCAGCTCCTCCGCGAGGGTGTGGTCAACCGTCACCAGATCCATGTGGTCGTCTCGAACGAGATAGACGCGCGAATCACCGACATGCGCCACGTACCCCGCCGAGCGCGACAACACCACCATCGAGACGGTCGACATCATCCCGCGCAGGTCTTCATCCTCCCGCGCGCGGCTGAACACGGCGTCGTTGGCCTGTTCGACGACCGCCTGCAAGCGATCAAAGACCGCACGCCGAGACGCCTCATCGCCCTCCGCGTCGGCCGCGTCGGCGAGGTCGCGCAGGTCCTGCGCACAGCCGCGGATGGCGTCTACGCTGATGCGACTGGCCAAATCACCAGCCGCATGCCCCCCCAAGCCGTCCGCGACGACGTACAGGCCGGTGGCGTCGTCCGCCCAAATCGTGTCTTCGTTGCGGGCCCGGATCAGGCCCGGATCCGTCTGTGCCCACGATTCACCGCGCATGGCGTCTCCCGAGGCCGCTTGGCCCGCTGGTCAGCTAATCGCCCGAGTCTACCGGGTCAAAGGTGCGATCCGCCACCGTTGGTTCTCGAAGATTGGCCAAAAACGCGAACGTCCGCGCTGGAAGGCCAGCGCGGACGTCGCGATCTCTCAGCTGGGCCGGGTTAGAGGCAGCAGGCGTAGCCGTAGCCGCTGTTCTGGTTCAGGTTGTTGCCAGCGTTGCCGATGCCATACGAGCTGCTGCACTGTCCGTCGCAGTCGCTGAAGCCCGCCGTCCAGTTGCCTGGGCTCTTGAGGATGTTCGACCGGCGCAGCACCGAGCTCTGCGAGACCGTGCAGATCGACGCGCCGAGCTTGCCGCAGTCCCGTGCTGCGTTGATCCAGTTTACGTTGTTGGTGTTGTGCACCTTCACCCAACACACACCACCGGTGTCGGTGCTGCCCGCCGGGCATTTGCTGGACGTACGCTCGCCAGCGCAACACGCGAAGCCGTAGCTGTTGTGGTACGACATGTCGTCCGCCAAGTTGCTCTTGTTGCCAGACGTGCCGTACTCCTGGACGCCGTCGGTGTCCTCGCCATCGTTCGGCCACACCGGCTGCACGGTGATCTTGCCCGCCGTACGCAGGTACACGTACTGGCTTTTGGTGCAGAGGTCGGCGTTCAGGGTCGCGCAGTACACAGCCGCCGAGTGGAAGCTGACGTCGGTCTTGTTGTGGATGTGCACGACGCGCATGCCCTTGTCGCCCGACTGCCACTTCACGATCTCGTCCGTGGGTCGGCTCGGCGTGTTGTTGAAGCAACACGGGGCTGCGTAGCCAGAGTTGTAGCCGTGGTCGTCCCCAGTCGCGCCATTCGCGTCGCGCCAGTTGTTGCCGTCATTGTCGGCGAACGAGTTGGTCCAGTTCCCAGAGGATGTGTACGTGGGCAGCATGCCGTGCGCGCGCAGCACGAGCGATTGCGCACCCGAGCAGAGGTCGGCGCCCTTGGCGCGGCAGAAATCCTGCGCGCTCAGCCATGTCCGGTGCGAGCCCACACCAGGTGTGCAGACGCCGCCAACCACGATCGAGCGCTCGCCGTCACGGCCGGCGTAACACCACTCGTAGCCCAGCGGGCCCTTGAAGGTCACCGCCTTCTCGAAGGTAGAGTTGCCGGACTGGGTCACATCGCCCGTGATTTTGCCGCCACCCGACAGCGTCAAACCACCGCTGACGATCAGGTTGCCGTTCATCGCCACTTTCTGATTGCTCAGCGTCTGAATCGTGATGGACCACGTCTCAATCCAGCCGTCCGTCTTGTTCGTGGTGTTGCAGTACTTGGCGTTCCCAGCGGCCTGAGGGATGCAGAAGCCGTTGTCCAACACCTTGAGGTTCCAGAGTCCCTGCGGATTCTTGCCAATCCAGTAGCCG
>CALENB010000201.1 GCA_937910235.1 uncultured Myxococcales bacterium
CGGCGAACGGGCGGCGAACGGGCGGCGAACGGACGACTGACACCCAGATCGCGTCGACGTGCGACGACGTATCCGACACGTTCAGACGCCGAACCCGGCCTGTCAGCGCTGACAGGCGGCGCAAAAATACGTCGCGCGGCCCAGCAATACGACCCGCACAATCGGCCGCTGGTCACCCGCGTCGGGGTCGTCGCCGCAACGGTGGCAGGGCTCACCACCGCGGCCGTAGACGTCCAACCGCTGCTGAAAATAGCCCGGGTTCTCGTCGCCGCCGACGAAGTCCTTGAGCGTCGAGCCGCCCGCGGCGATGGCCTCCCGCAAGACGTCTCGAACACCAACGACGAGCCTGTCCGCCGCCGCGCGTCCGACCTTTGCCGCGGGTTTGAGCGGATGAACGCGCGCACGCCAGCACGCTTCACTCGCGTAGATGTTGCCGACGCCCACGAGGCGCGTCGCGTCCATGAGGAACGTCTTGATCGCGGTCTTGCGGTTGCGGGTGCTCGCATGGAGCCAGGCGCCGTTGAATGCGGAGTCAAACGGCTCATGGCCGAGGCCAACGAGCAGGCGGTGGGGCGTGGTTGCCTCCACCACGTCGAGCGCGCCGAAACGGCGCGCGTCTTGATAGCGCAGCAAATGCTGGTGCTGCGGCGTGTGCAGCCACATGCGCCAGTGCTCGTGTTTGCGCCACGGCGGCGGGTCGACAGGATCGCTCTCGAGCCAACAGCGACCCGACATGCCCAGGTGGATGAGCAGGGCGCTCGCGCCCGACTCGTCGGCAGCGACGGTAGGTTGGGGCGCTGTGTCGATGAGCAGGTACTTGGCCCTGCGCCGCACGGCGGTGACCAGGCGACCGACCTGGGCTTGCACCAACACGACGGGGATGGGGTAGCGCAGGTCGTCGCGCCGCAATTCGACCCGCGACAGCGTCGCGCCTGCGAGGGCGGGCGCGAGCCACGCGCGGACGGTCTCGACCTCGGGAAGCTCTGGCATGGGGTGTCGCCTCTGGTTCGCTGATGACTCGGCGTTGCGGGTCGTCGGGGCCGCGCTAGTCGTCGCGGCCGCGCTAGTGGTCGGGGCCGCGCTAGTCGTCGGGGCCGCGCTAGTCGTCGAGGCCGCGCCGACTGGCGATGAGCCTGGAGCAGCGGACCGAGGTGCGCATCATGCGCAGCTCTTGGCCGTAGAGTCGCACCCGCTCAAGCTCGCTGAATCGCGCGGTGCTGTCGTTCACCAATCGCGTGGTCCACGCCTTGCCATGCTCGGCGCGGACCTGAGTGTCACCGCGAATGCACGTGAAGATCGAGCGAAACAGGGCGATCCGCGGGCCGCGCCCGGCCGTGTCTTGTCCTGCGCCCGCGGCGGCCTTGGCTAGGTTGGCCAGGTGGAGGTCGATGACGCCGGAGCGGTCGGCGAGCGCTTGCAGGTCGTTCGCGAGTTGAGCCTGAAATCGCCACGCCGGCGCTGGGTCATAGGAGGCGCTTCCGCCTGGGCCTGAGCTGGTGCCGGAGCCGCGCAGGCGCCGGAACACCTCTCGCGTCATCAGCATGTACGTGCGCATGGTGTGCTCCATGGCGCGGTCACGGCGAGCGGCGTTCTTGAGGGAGTCGGCGTACGGGGCGAGGCGACGCAGGGTGGCTTCTGAGATGGCCTGCGACGACGCGCCCGGCGACGACGTGCGCGCGCCGTGGTTCGCCGCGCCAGCCGACACGCCTGGCGCCGCGGTCGTCGCCCGACTCGCCGGCGCGGCACCCGGGTGACCCGCGGCGGGACGTGTTGTGAGACCGGAGGCGTCACGTAACGAGGCGGCGCCGCCGTCGAGGGGCGCGGCGCCGCGAGGCTGGGCAGCGGGGCCACAGGCTGCCGCGACTGTCGACAGCGACAGCAACGCTGCCCACAACGGTAGCGATGGAGAGAACAAGACTCTGACGCGCACCGGAGCACCTCCTACCCGAGCAGTCTGCACTTCGACGCAAGCCAACGAAAGCGCGCACCAGCCCGGCGCCCGACCCGACCGGATCATAGGCGGCGCAGCTTGACACGAATCCGGTTCACCATCGGGGCGAGACCGGGGAGGCCGACCAGTCCACCCACACTCAGGACGACAAAGAGCCACGCCGAACCCGCCGCGGCGAGTCGCAGCCCATAGCCCAAGGTCGGGCGCGCTGTAGACACCAACGGTGGGACCCACAGCTCCATTCCCCACGCCGCGGCCGCCGCCAGCGCCGCAACCGGCACGGCGCGGAGTAGGCCACGGCCCAGGGGTCTGAGGTCCAGACCCAGGCGCCCGCGCGCCAACCACGCGAGCGCCAAGACCTGCAGGGTCATGCCGATCGCGCCAGCGAGCGCGAGCCCGGTGATGCCCCAGGCAGAGAGCCAGCCGTACAGCGGCAGGGCCGCGCCGGTCACGATCGTCGTGGCAAACATGGGCCGCCAAGTGTCGCCAACGCCATAGAGCGCGCGGGCCAACACCGACTGGGCAGACCAAGCGGCGATGCCAGCGCTCAGCGGAATCAGGACGGCGGCGGTCCGCGCCGTGTCCTCGGGACCGAAGCGACCGTGCTCAAAAAGCAGCCCAACAATCGGGGTCGGCGCGGCCATCATGAAGGCGGCGATCACCAAAGACAGGGCGATGACGCCGGCCAGGGCGTTGCCAAGCAGCGCTGCCAGCTCGTCGCGTTTGCCCTCGGCGTACAGTCGCGCGACAAAGGCGCCCGTCGCTTGGCCGGCGGCGGTTCCGATGAGGCCGATGGGCACCAACATCAACCTGCGGCCGCTGTTGAGCCAAGAAATCGAGCCTTCAGCGAGGTGCGAGCCGAAGTGGATGCCAACCCATTCGTCGACGGTCGTCAGGCTGACGCCGATCATCAGGGGCAAGGCGGTCCAGAGAAACGTGCGGACGTCCTTGTCGAGCGTCGGTCGCGTGGGCCGAAATCGGACCTGATCTCGCGCGACGGCTAAGGGCACAACCAACGCGCCGAGCGCGGCGCCGATGAGCGCGCCCCACGAGAACCCCTCGATGGCGTTGAACTGGGCACCGATGGCGCCGCCGACGATGATGCCGCCGTTGTAGAGCAGCGGCGTCAGCGCGAGCGCGCCAAAGCGCTGCCGCGCCAGCAGTGTGGCCTGCACGAGACCGCCAAAGATGAAGCAGAGCTGAGCGGGAAGGACGATGCGGGTGAGTCGCGCCGTCTCGGCGATGTCCGCTGCGGAGAAGCCGTTGACGACGAGACCGACAAACTCCTCAGTGAAGAGCTCGCCGACCACGACGAGCACGGTCGCCACCAGCAGCAGCGTCGAGGCGATCTTCGAGAACAGGCGGTCGACGTCTGGGTGGCGACCAACCTGCGACGTGTCAGGGCGGTGCTGTGCGTCCAAACGGGCGTAAACCCGGGACATCTGGGGCAGCAGGCTCAACGTCAGCGCGCCGCCGGCGAGCAAGTAGTTGAGCATGTCGGGCACGACGAACGAGGCGCGGTACATGTCGGTGAGATCGGTCGCGCCGTAGAGGCTGTTGAGCAGCAGGTCTCGGCCGTAGCCCATGAACCGCGACACCAGCGCGCTCGCGGCGAGCAGGAGGGCGACGGTGCGAACGGTGCGGGCCGAAATGGATGCCATGGCGGCAGCATGGCGCCGATCTGGTGGCTTGTCAGGAATCTTGCGGCAGCGCACCGGCTGGGCTACACCCGCCGCATGGAGTGGTGGCAAGCGCTAGTGTTGGGTGTGGTGGAGGGGCTCACGGAGTTTGTGCCCGTCTCGTCTACCGGCCATCTGATTCTCACCGGCGCCTGGCTCGGCCTCGACGCGACCGAGGCGCAAAAAGCGGCTGTCGACGCCTTCGACATCGTCATTCAAGCGGGCGCGTGGCTGGCCTGCTGCCTGTTTTACTTCCGCTACGTCGGCACCCGGCTGATGGGGGTGCTGTCGGACGACATCGTCCAGGCGGCGGCGGGTTGGCGCTTGATCTTCAACCTCATGGTGGCGTTTGTGCCCGTGATGGTGATTGGTCTGCTCTTTCGCAAAGCCATCAAAGCGGTGCTGTTTGGGCCGATGCCCGTCGCCGTCGCGCTCGCGGTGGGTGGTGTGGTGATGCTGATCGCCGATCGCCTGCGCCGCGATGACGCCGTCGATGACCTCGACCAGATGACGTTGCGGCAGGCGATGGTGATCGGCTTTGCGCAGTGTTTCGCCTTGATCCCAGGCACGTCGCGGTCCATGTCGACCATCATCGGCGGGATGGCCGCGGGACTCAGCGCGAAGGCGGCCGCAGACTTCAGCTTTCTGCTCGCGATCCCCGTGCTGGGCGCCGCGACGGGCTACGAACTGCTCAAAGAGTGGCACGTGATGAGCGCACATATCGGCTGGGTGGCGATGGTGGTCGGGCTGACGGCCTCGTTCGTCATCGGATGGGCCTCGATCGCGGTGTTTTTGCGCATCATCGTCGCCAAGGGCCTCGCCCCGTTTGGGCTCTACCGCATCGCGCTAGCGGCGGTGGTGTGGTGGACCCTGCTGCGCGATGTGCCCCTCACATGAACGAGCGACGATGAGCCCGGTGCCTGCCGTATCGCCGTCTAGGGATCCGTCGCCGCGGCGTGTGGTCTTGATGACCGCGGGCGGCACGCGCGAGCCGATCGACGACGTGCGCCACATCAGCAATGTCGCAAGTGGTCAGCTGCCCGCGGCCATGGCCGAGTGTTGGCTCCGCCTGGGGGCGACGGTGCACTACATTCACGGCCCGGACGCCCATGTGCCCGGCGTGCTGCGCGTCTCCGTTCCGCTGCGCGACGGCGCCCTGGAGACCACGCTCGACGCCCTGCGCGCCGACGCCCTCGCGCGCCGCGCGCACCTCGGCGCCGGCGAGCTCGTTTGCTACCCGATTCGCACCGCCGCCGACGCTGCGCGGGTGGTCCGCGAGGTCGCCGCCGCGCAGCAGCCTACGCTGGCGGCGTGCGCGATGGCCGTGGCCGATTTCGCGCCTGTGCCGGTGATCGGCAAGCTCAGCTCGCGTCCCAACGGCCCGACGGGCGACGTCGCCGACGCGGGCGAGACGCTGCACATCGCGCTGCGGCCCACGCCCAAGGTCATCGATCTCGTGCTACAGGCCAGCCCAGGCACCGCGTTGCTGGGCTTCAAGCTGCTCTCGGGCGCCGACGAGGCCGCTCACCAAGCGGCTGCGCGACACTTGGCGCGACGCTCGGGCGCGCGGTGGGTCTTTGGCAACGACATGAGCGACTACCGTCGTGGCGTTCGCCGCGGCGTGCTGCGTGGGCCAGAGGGTCAGGTGCTGGCCGTGCTGGGCGACGCGCAGGGGCTCAGCGTGCGAGCGCTGGCGGCGGCCCTGGTCAGTGCGGTCGAGGCGCGCTTGCGCGTCTGAGCGGTTGCCCGGCGCCTGAGGTGTGGTGGTGCGCGCTGTTGCCGCGGACGGCGTTGTCACGGCGAGCGGCGCTGTCTCGGGGCGGCGGCGCGCGACCGGCCCGCTGCTGCGCCATCGACGCGTCGAGCTCGATCAGGGCGAACAAGATCCCGCGCGCAAAGGCCTCCTGGTTGCGCCGCACCATCAACGCGATGCTCTCTTCGGGGTGCGTGATGTAGCCCACCTCGAGCACCACGGCGGGCATCCGCGCCTCTTTCAGCACCCCGAAGGCGTCCTGTTTGATGCCCCGAAACCGTGTATGCGGTCGAGCGCGCATGAGCCCACGGCGCAGCGCGATCGCGAAGGCTTGCGAGGCGCGATGGGCTTCGGCGTGCCGCAGCGTCTCCACGACGCCTTGCGCCGACCAGCGCCGCGCGACCTCTGGCCCCGCCTCGGGGACCCCCTCCTCGCGCCGCACGATGTCGTGGATGACTTTCATGCTGCTGTCCGCGGTCAGAAACCAGACCTCCATGCCCTCCACGGTCGACTTGGAGCTCGCGTTGCAGTGCACGCTGATGAGCGCGTCACCGCGCAGCTTGTTGGCGGACCGGGGCCGGTCGCGAAGCGCCAGATCGACGTCGCCGTGCCGCGTGAGGCTGACTTTGACGTTGCTGTGCGCGTGAATCCAGGCTTGCAGCACTTTGCTGATCTCCAGCGTGAGCGCCTTCTCGCGGCTGGCGTGGTAACCCACAGCCCCCTCGTTGCTGCCGCCATGCCCAGGATCGATGACCAAATGGCGCAGGTGTTTGAGGGCGACCCGCGTGACCTTGGCCTTCGACGCTGCGGCAGCGGGCGCCCTGGACGGTCGCGCGGTGGCCGCCCTGGGTGGCGCGGCCGCACGTGCCGGTGGCGCTGTGATCAGCAGCGAGGCGACGCAGAGCCCGGCCACGAGCGCTATGCGGGGCCTGGGAGGGGGCGCGAAGGTTCGATTGGGCTGGTGGGGGTGGTGCATCACGAGCGCCATCGTAAGTGCCGGCGCCGTCCTGTCAAACCACTAACGCGTTGGCCTCCGCGTGACCTCTGCGTTCCGGCAAAACCGGCGTGCCAGCGGACGCCGCAGTCTGCTAGGGTGCGCGCTCCAATCAGCCGAAGGACCGCGCGATGTCAGCCTGCCACTCAAGCCTCTCCGCCCTCGCCCGTCCCATCGTCCACCGCGTGGCGCTGCTCGCCCTGCTCGCGACCACCGTCGGTTGTGGTCTGGACGGCCTGCTGCTCAGCGAGCTCACCCGCAAAGGTCACCAGCCGATGCCCGATCCGGCGCCGGTGCGCATCCATGGCCGGGCCCCGGGCCTCGTTGGCGCGTCCGTCACCCTCTATGCGGAGGCGCAGAAGCTGAGCGAAGGCAACGTCGATGGCGGCGCGGCGTTCATCATCGAGCTCGACGGCACCACCGCGCTGACCAATCCGGTGCTCGACGCGCGTATTGGCGCCAAGCAGGCGCTGGGTGTGCTGCCCCACATCCCGGCGCAGACCTCGGTGTTGGATCCGGCGATCGATCTCGACGTGGCCCAGCTCTCGCCGGGGATGGCGGCGCTCGATCTGCGCACCACCACGCTGACGCTGCTGGTGCTCGCCAAGGCGCGCGCCGAGGGGCGGGCGCTGCAGTCGATCCCGGCGACGTCGATGACCGACACGCTCATCGCGCTCAACGATCGGCTCAGCGCTGGCGATGTGCACCTGGGCGCGCTGGCCGCGATGGTGGGACGCCTAGCCGCCTTGCCCGGCGCGACGCCACCTTTTCAGCTTGGCGCCGACAAAACCAGCCTCCTGGACGCCGCGGCGCTGGGCGTCGCTGGGTTTGACTACACGGGCGACGGCGCCGCCGAGACGACGACGGACGCGTTTGACGCGGCGCTGACGACCGCTGTGAGCAGCTTCATCTTCAAGGCCTGTTACGTGCCGGACCGCATCAAGGTCGTGCTGCTGGCGCGGATGGCCAAGGGCGCCAAGAACCGCAACTGCGAGACGTTCGACGCTTTCCTGTGGGCCAAAGACCTGCCGGGCCGACGCATGTTCTTGGCCGCCGGGGTCCACGTCGACACGCCCCGCTGCCTGGGAGATCGCACGACGCACTGCCTCACTGAGGCGCAGATCGACGCCGTCAACGCGACCCTAGGGAACTGGCAGCCCAATCGCACACGCATGTACGACGACGGCAGCCACGGCGACGCCATCGCCGGCGATGGGGTCTGGTCATTCAGCTTCGACGCGCCGTGGTGGGACGCCAAGACCGCGCCGGACGGGGCTGGCGTGCGCATCGCCTACAAGTTCACGTGGGGTAACGACGGCGATGGCTGGACGGCGACTGAAGAGTTTCCCGGCAATCAGCGGCTGTTGGAGCTGAGCGACCAGAACGGCGACCACGTCATCGTGCGCCAGGACTTCTTCGCCGATGAGACCTCAAACAAGGACAAGGCCAACCAGCTGGCGCCCTCTCTCGGTGGCTGTGGCCAACTGAAGTGGCCAGCGCAGCAGCGCGCGGGGTGCGCGACGGACGTCTTCGAGCGCGCCGTCGATCTGGACGGGGACTGCAAGGTGGACGGCTGGCCGTCCGCGGGTCAAAACACTGCGCTGACGGTGCCTTGCGAGTGAGTCGCGGGCAGCGCTGAGCCCGCCGCCGCAGGGTTCTCCACGCGGCGGGGCTCGGCTTGGCCGCGGGCCCGCTAGGCTGCGGTGCCCTGCTCGGTCGCCGTCCGCTTGGCCAACGCCGCGAGCAGCTTCGTACCGTGGTCTTCGATGACGAGCAGCTCACATCGGCAGCGTAGGTCGGCGCGGTGCATGTAGCGCATGGCGATGTCACGCCGCTCCGGGTGGCGTTGCGCGTCCTCGACGAGGCTGCGTGACGTCTCGACGTCGACGAGAATCCGGCACAGCCGCTCGGCGTGCAGGAGACCGGGGGCGAAGTCGTCCTTCGGATCCCACTGTTGCAGCAGCGCCTCGCTCCACGCGCTGGTCGGCAAGCTGGACGTCTTCTTCAGCTTCTTGCCGGCGATTCGCACCAAGATGGTCTGCAGCGCGCTGTATTTGTAGGTGTACAGACGCGCGATAGCCCGCTCCATCGGCTCTTTCGCCGCGAGCTTGTTGACGTTGGCGCGCGCGACCTTGCCCAAGAACTTCTGCGGGTTCTTTAGGGCCAGCATCATCTGGTCCTTAAAAGCCATGAGCGACTGAATCTGACTCGTACCCTCGTAGATCGGCAGCACAAGCGCGTCGCGCAGCAGCTTCTCGGCCTCCCAGTCTTCGGTGTACCCGGCGCCGCCGAGGATCTGCATGGCCAATCGGGACAGGCGCACGGCCTCCTCGCTGCCGGCGTATTTGCATAGCGGCGTCAGATTGCGCGCTTCCCGCTTCATTCTACGGACTTTCCGCTCCAGCTTCATCAGCTTGTCGGGGTCGACAGGCGGCGCGTGCTCGAGGATCTGCTCCCAGCGCTGCGACAGCTCCGTCACCTGTGAGGCGCGGTACAGCAGCGACCGCGTGCCCCGCACAGAGAGGTCCATGTCTTCCAGAAAGTCCGCCACCATCTCATGGCGATCGATGGTTTTGCCCATGGTCACGCGCTCTGCGGCGTAGTCACGCGCCATCCGGTAGGCGGCCTCCATCACACCGAGGCCCTCCATCCCGACGCCGAGACGCGCGAAGTTCATCATCACCAGCATGAGCTGGAAGCCTTCGCCACGCGCGCCGATCAGCTCGCCGAGGGAGTTCTCGTAGATGAGCGAACACGTCGGCGAGCCGCGGTGACCGATCTTGTGCTCGACCTTGCCGATGCGCACGTTCTCAATCCGCTCACGGCCCTCTTTGTACCACTGCTCGACGAGGAACAGCGACAAGCCCTTGAGCCCCGGCGCGTCGCTCTCCAGCTCGGTGCGGGCGAGCACGAGCTGATATTTGCCGTGTCCCGAGGTGATGAACACCTTCTCGCCGTCGAGCCGCCACGCGCCCGTCGCGTCGAGCTTTGCGGTGGTCCGGATCTGGGCGAGATCGCTGCCCGCGCCGGGCTCTGTGAGCACCATGCAGCCCCACTCTTTGCCGGTGATCATCTCCTCGATCGCGTCGTCGTAGGGGGTCGACATCAGGCGCCCGTTCTCAAACACGCTGCGTTTGTCGCGCAGCGCGTAGGTGATGAGCGACATCGGCACGCCGGTGTGGAAGCCGAAGTGCGTCATCACCGAGACGTCACCACGCGCCATCAGCTCGCTCGCGACGAGGTAGACCATGGCCGGCGCGTTGAGGCCGCCGAGCTCACGCGGCACGGGCAAGCCGTAGACCTGCATGCGCTTGAGCCCCTTGAAGACCTTGGCAAACGCGGGGGACTCGACGACCTGACCGTCGACGAGGGAGGTGGCCTCGTGGTCGATCTGGCGCGCGACGGGCGCGACTTTGCGGGCGACGAACTTGCCCAGCTCTTTCAGCACGTCCTCGTACAGCTCCTTGGAGTCCTCCGCCGACTCAACCCGATCTTCCACGCTAGCGCCGAACTCAGTGGCCTCGTACAACGCAGCCCAGTCGACGTTGCGCTCCACATGAAATCGCAGGTCGTCGTTGTCGGTGTAGAAGTTATCGCTCATGAAATCCTCCGGCGGTGGAGCCGTGGCTCCTGTCAGCTGAGCGCGCGCCTCTGCCCAACTGGCTGGCGGCGGCTGTGGCTCGCGGTGCGCTAGGGAAGACGCACCGGCACGAGCGCTGACAAGATGGGCAAAATGACACGCTGCGTCAAGTACTAAATTGCGCGGGATTACACCAATAATCCGGCCAAGGCGGCCGTCATGAAGGCGCCGAGGGTGCCGCCGATCATGGCGCGCAATCCGAGCACCGAGAGCTCGCGTTTTCGACTCGGCGCGATCGCGCTGATGCCGCCGATTTGAATACCGATTGACGAGAAGTTGGCGAAACCGCACAGCGCATACGTGGCGATGATCCGCGAACGCTCCGACAGTGGCGCGGCGCTGGCGAGGTTCTGGGCCAGATCGAGATAGGCCACGAACTCGTTGATGACCGTCTTCACCCCCAGCAAGGTGCCGACCTTGGCCGCCTCACTGGCGTCGACGCCGAGCAGCCAAGCGACGGGCGCCATGACGACGCCGAGCAGCTGCTGCAGGGTCCAGCCGGCTAGCCCAAACAGGCCGAAGAGACCCGCGATGAGCCCATTAAACAAGGCGATCAGCGCGATGAAGGCGAGCAGCATCGCGCCGACGTTCACGGCGAGCTTGAGTCCATCCGACGCGCCGGTGGCCGCCGCCTCGATCACGTTGGCGTAGACCCGCTCGACCTCGATCTTGGCGCCCGCGCTCGTCACCGGGGTCTCCGTCTCGGGCACGAGCAGCTTGCCGATGACCAGCGCCGCGGGCGCGCTCATCAGCGAGGCGGCGAGCAGGTGGCCGGCGATGTCAGGAAAATGGGGCTGCAGCATGCCCACGTAGGCGGCCATGACCCCGCCAGCGACCGTAGCAAATCCACCGACCATGACGGTGTTGAGCTCCGAGCGCGTCATGGTGTCGAGAAAAGGCCGCACCAGCAGCGGCGCCTCGGTCTGGCCGACGAAGATGTTGCCCGTCGCGGACAGCGTCTCCGCCCCCGACGTACCCAGCGCGCGCGCGATGACCCGCGAAAACAGCCGCACGACGCGGATCATGACGCCGAGGTGGTACAGCACGGCCATCAGCGACGAGAAGAAGATGATGGTCGGCAGCACCGAAAATCCGATGAACGCGCCGCTTTTGACCCACCAATGCTCGCCGCCACCGGGCTTGGCGATGAGGTCGCCGAAGAGAAACCCGGCGCCGGCGTCGGAGTAGGCCATCAGCGCGATGAAGGCGTCGTTGACCGCGGCGAACACGGGCTCGCCGATCGGGGTTTTGAGGATGAGGACGCCGAGCACCAGCTGCAGGCTCAGGCCACCGACCACGACGCGGATGGGAAAGACCTGGCCGGCGCGCCGCTCGCGGAACCACCACGCGCCGGCGACCATGACGCAGATGCCGAGCAGGGCCTGCAGCCGGTTGAGCCAAGCGTGGCCGGTCTCGACGGTGGCTGCGGCGGGCGCGGGGACCCCGTCGGCGAAGGCGAGGTTCGGGAGGAGCAGCGCGACGGACGTCACGGCCAACAGCGTCACGATCGAGGCGAAGAACCCCGGCAGGCGAGGCTGCACGCGTCTCGCGGGCTGGCTGATCAGGCGAAAAGCGGGCGTGCGAACGGCGAACGGGGTCAGACACAGCATGGGCACACCTCGGAGCAGATCGTGGCAGAGGTTAACCCAGACGCCGAGTTTTGGCAGGGGCTGCGCAGCGCCGCGCGCGGGATGCAGTTCGCGTGGATCTGCGGCATGCTGCGCCCGAACGGACGGTGAGGATCGGGCCCAAGACGGCCTTGAGGAGCGTGCACATGGAACACGTGGTGGAACACGGGCCAGCGTTTGCGTGGCTACGCGTCGGCCTAGCGCCGGGCGAGACGATTCAGGCCGAGGCCGGCGCGATGGTGCGGCGCGACGTCGGCGTCGGGATGGACACACGCCTCAACGCAGGCTACGCGGCGGGCTTTTTCCGTAAGATTATGGCGTTTTTTGTGGCCTTGGTCCGCAAGATGCTCGGTGGCGAGACCCTTTTTGTGAACACGTTCACAGGGCCGGCCAGTGGCAGCAGCGAGGTGGTGCTGGCGCCGTCGCTCTCCGGTCAGATCGTCCATCACAAGCTCGACGGTAGGACGCAGCTCATCGTGCAGGCCGGCAGCTACCTCGCGAGCACCGGGTCGATCGACACCAAGCTGCGCTGGGGCGGCCTGCGCATGCTGCTCTCCCGCGAGGGCCTGTTTCTGCTCGAATGCACCGGCCAGGGCGATCTGTTCATCACGTCGTACGGCGACATCATCCCGGTCCAGGTCGACGGCGACTATGTCGTCGACACCGGCCACATGGTGGCCTACGAAGGTAACCTCGACTTCACGGTTGGCGGCGCTGGCGGCGGGCTCAAGGGCCTGTTTCTCAGCGGCGAAGGGCTGGTCATGACGTTTCGCGGCACCGGCACGCTGTACCTACAATCCCGCAACGTGCAGGGCCTCGTCGGCTGGCTCACGCCCATGCTGCGCTAGGAGGGGATCATGCAGATCAACATCAAATACCGTCCGACGTTCGCGCTCGCCGAGGTGCAGTTGCAGCCTGGTGAGATGGTGCGGGCCGAGTCCGGCGCCATGGTCTCCATGAGCAGTCACGTGCAGGTCTCGACCGACGCCACGATGGGTGGCAAGGGCGGCCTGCTGGGCATGCTCAAGCGCGCGACGCTCGGTGGCGAGAGCTTCTTCACCAATCGCTTCACCGCGGCTGGCGCGCCTGGTGAGGTGACGCTCGCGCCGACCCTCGCGGGCGACATGGTGGTGCACGAGCTGACGGCTGATCATGCGCTGTTCATCCAGGGATCCAGCTTCGTCGCGTGCCAAGATGGCATCAGCCTCGACACCAAGTTCCAGGGGATGAAGGGGTTCTTCTCCGGTGAGAACCTGTTCTTCCTCAAGGCCACGGGCGATGGGCCGGTCGTGCTGAACGCGTTTGGCGGCATCGAGACGCTCGATCTCGATGGCGAGCTGGTCGTCGACACGGGCCACGTCGTCGCGTTCACCTCTGGGCTCGACTATACCGTCACCAAAGCCTCCAAGGGGTGGATCGACAGCTTCCTCAGCGGTGAGGGGTTGGTGCTGAACTTCAGTGGCCGGGGTCGGCTGTGGCTGCAGAGCCGCAATCCCGGTGCCTATGGCAAGACGGTCGGCGCGCTGCTGCCCGCACGAAAGGAGTAAGGCATGCGTCACGAGATACTGGGCAGCCCCGACTTCACCTCGGCGCGCATTACGTTTGAGCAAGCCGGCGAGTCCTGCGTGGCGGAGTCAGGCGCGATGGTCGCCCGCAGCGGCGGCATCCAGATGAAGACGGCCATGCGCGGCGGGCTGCTGGCGGCGGCCAAGCGCAAGATGCTGGGCGGCGAGAGCCTGTTTCAGAACACGTTTACGGCGACGGCGGCGGGCCAGGAGCTGCTGCTCGCGCCCGCGCCGGAGGGGGACCTGCAGTCGCGGATCTTGCAGCCGAACGAGCCGTTTTTCCTGCAATCTGGCGCCTATGTCGCGCACATGGGCGACGCGCTGAACATCGACACGTCGTGGGGCGGCGCCAAAGGGTTCTTCAGCGGCATGGGCTTATTCCTGCTGAAGATCGTCGGGCCTGGCACGGTGCTCTATGGCAGCTATGGGGCTATTCATGCAGTGGAAGTCGACGGTAGCTACATCTGTGACACGGACCACATCGTCGGTTTTACCTCGGGATTAACGTACAACATCACGAAGTTTGGTGGATTCAAGAGCCTGTTCCTGTCTGGTGAAGGCCTGGTTTGTCATTTTTCCGGCCGCGGCACGCTGCTGCTGCAGACCCGCAACCCACCGAGCTTGGCCAACTTTCTTGAGCGCTACCGGCGTGTCGAGAAGTCCAGCAGCAACGACTGACGCCCGGCTGCGCGGCCGGATCTTCGCCGTTCTGCGTGCGCCCCCTTGATCCCCTGAGCGTCGCGCGCGAGGCTGCCGGCCATGGACACCGGCCTCCCCATCGTTGTTATCGGCGGCGCCTCAGTGGACCGCATTCGTGCGGGCGGTGAGCCGCGCACGATCGCAGGTGGCGCGGCGCTTTACACGGCGCTGGCGGCGCGACGAGCCGGCGGAAACGCGAGCTTCTTCGGCTTTCGGCCGACCGAGCTGCCCGACATCTTCACCGAAGCGGCGCGGCTGGTGCCCTGGGTGGGTCCGCCCTGCGAAGTGACCGATCTGCCGCACTTCGAGATCGTGTACGAAGACGACGGCAACGCGCGCTTGGTCTCGGCCGATTGGGGCACCGAAGAGACGCTCGATCCGAGCATGCTCGGCGATGAGGTGTTGCGAGACGCCGCGCTCATCCACATCGCCGCGATCCACGCACCTGAGCTGCAGATGCGCTTTGTGCAGAGCGTGCGCGCGCGTTGCGATGCCAAGATCTCCGCTGGCACCTACGGCTACATGGCCCGCCGCGCGCCGGATATGGTGCGGGCGCTCATGGAGTCGGTCGACATCTTCTTTCTCAACGAGTTTGAGCTGCAGCTCGTGTTCGGCGGCGAGCGCCCGCCGGTGCGTCCCGGCCAGCTGCTGGTCGTGACACGCGGCTCACAGGGCGCCGATGTCTGGCAGGGCGACCACTGCACGCGCGTGCCGATCTGTCCGTCCACGCCGGTCGATCTCACGGGTGCGGGTGACAGCGTCTGCGGCGGCACCCTCGCTGGGCTGGCGCGCGGTCTGCACCCCACCGAGGCGGTGCTGCTCGGTTCGGCGGTCGCGGCCGCGACGATCGAAGCGCCTGGCATGGAGGCCTTGCTCGACACGAGCCCGCGGCAAGTCGAGGAGCGACGGCGCCTCGTGCGGCGCGATCCGCGGGTGCAGGTCAACCGGGTGCAGGTCCGGCGTATGGGTCAGGTGATCGCCGGATTGGAGACGGTGCAGCCCTTCAACTTTACCGGTCCCCACTTCCCAGCCGTCGGCGATCCCCGCGCGCTCGACTACTTTTTCGCCGCGATCCTGCATCAATTCGGCTTCTGGAGCCCGGCCAACGGCATCTACGCGCGACCGACGTGGGCGACCATCGACGGGCAGCGCCTCAAAGGCTCCGACTACTGCTTCGCGGCCTACAAACGTGTGCTCGATCAGAACCCCGATCAGCTCCTGCCCCGGGGCCAAGCGGCGCTGCGATGGGCCGATACCCGCGCGATCTTCGCGGACGACGAAGGCACCGTGCCGATGCCGGTCTTGGCGACCCACCACGCCCTGGCGCGCGGCTTCGGCCGCGATCTCTGGGAGCTCCACTACACGCCTGCGCAGCTGGTCGCCGAAGCGCAGGCGTCGCCCGATCCCGGCGCGCATTTGATCAGCGTGCTCGACCACGTCACCGGTTACCGGGAAGATCCGCTGCGCAAGAAGGCGATGCTCCTCGTCCTCGCGCTCGGTCAACGACCCGAAGGCTTCATCGATCTATCGCGATGCAAGCAGCTCGGCCCGGTGGTCGACTACCACATCATGCGGAGCTGCCTGCGCACGGGGCTCGTCGAGGTCGGCGATGAAGCGCTGCGGGAGCGGATCGTCGGTCGTCGACTGCTGGAGCCAGGCGACGAGCAGGCCGTACGCGCCGCGTGTTTTGAGGCCGTGGAGGCGCTGATGGAGGCGTCGGGGCGTGAGCTGGGCGCCATCGACTACTTCTTCTTTGGCGCGCGCAAACGCTGCCCAGAGATGCAGCAGCCAGATTGCGCTCGCTGTCCAGTTGACCCGGTCTGCAAACACGACGTGGCGATGTTCCAGCCCGTGCTGCGCACGACGTTCTACTAGTACCATCGATCCAAAGTCACTTCCGGGTTCTTACCCGCTTTATGATTTAT
>CALENB010000202.1 GCA_937910235.1 uncultured Myxococcales bacterium
TGTTCGCGAGACTGCCTGGTCTACCGTCATGGACGAAACGATGATCGAGGCCCGCTCTCGCCGTACCGCGGTCACGCCATCCCGTCCCTGATGCGTTAGACTGCCGACCGTGCGCCCAACCGGTGGGCGGCATGGCGCGTCGCTGCGGCGCGGACTGAGTTTGCAGGGGGCCGCTCCATGACACGCAACGACGATTCAGCCAACAGCCCGGATCCAACGGACCCCACTGCGACCACCCGTGACGATGCCGAGACGACGGCCACCGAAGACGATGTGTTTGTCGTCGGCGTCGGCGCGTCGGCCGGCGGCCTCGCTGCACTTGAGGCCTTTTTTGCGGCGTGTTCACCCCAAGCCAGCCCAGCCGTCGGCTTCGTTGTGCTCCAGCACCTGGCGCCGGATCAGACCAGCAGCTTGGTCAGGTTAATCAGCCATCACACAGAACTAAGCGTCGTCACCGCCGAGGATGGCGCCAGTATCGAGGCCAACCACATCTACGTGATGCCGCCAAATCGCGAGGTCTATTGGCGCAACGGTCGGCTGCGGATGTCCATCCCAGGTTCGCCACGCGACCGCAGCGCGCTGATTGACCACTTCCTCCTGTCGTTGGCGCCGGAGAAGCGCGAGAAGGCCGTGGCGGTGGTTTTGTCGGGCTCGGGCAGCGATGGCAGCGCCGGCGTGCGGGCGATCAAGGCGAACGGCGGCTTGGTGTTCGCACAGACACCGGAGACCGCGCAGTTTGACGGCATGCCGTCCAGCGCGCTGGCGACCGGCGTCGTCGACCATGAGCTTGCACCGGCAGAGATTCCGCCTCGTTTGATGGTGCTCGCGACGCGGACCTTGGCGGTGCAGATCGTGCCCGAGGTCGGTCTCAAGCCCATGTCAGCCGCGCTGCACCACGTGTTTGGATTGCTGCTCGCGCACACCGGCCATGACTTCTCGCACTACAAACCACGCACGATTCAGCGCCGTATTGAGCGCCGCATGGCGCAGCACCGGATCTCAACAGCGGAAGCCTACCTGGACCTGCTGACGACGACGCCCGCGGAAGTCGACGCGCTGTTCGCAGACATGCTGATCGGCGTGACGAGCTTCTTTCGCGACACCGATCCATTTCGCGTGCTGGAGAGTCACCTGATCCCGGATCTCTTTGAGGGGCGCGCGCCTGGAGCTGCGATCCGCGCGTGGACCGCCGGTTGCTCGACGGGAGAGGAGGCCTACTCCCTCGCGATTTTGCTGCACGAGTGCATGGATGCCCAGCCGCATCGGTACGACATCAAGATCTTCGCCACAGACATCGACTTCGAGGCGATCGCCGTCGCACGAGCCGGGCGCTATCCAAAGTCGATCGAGACGGCGGTCTCGGCGGCGCGACTCGCCAGGTTCTTCACGACAGAACCGGATGGCGGCGGCTATCGCGTTCACAAACGCATCCGCGACCTGCTGGTGTTCTCGGAGCAGGATCTCATCCGTGATCCGCCGTTCTCCCACCTCGATCTGATCAGCTGCCGCAACGTGCTCATCTATCTCGGCGAGATCCTGCAGCAGC
>CALENB010000203.1 GCA_937910235.1 uncultured Myxococcales bacterium
TGTTCGCGAGACTGCCTGGTCTACCGTCATGGACGAAACGATGATCGAGGCCGATGGCGACTGCGTGGATGGCGTCTGTGTGGATAGCGTCTGCGGCAGATGTCGGTCCAGGCTACTTGGGCAGCGTGAAGGCGTCCGCGCCAAAGACTCCGACGAGAAACCCCCACTTATCCGCCGCCTCATCGATGCGCTTGCTGGTTGGTTTTCCGGCGCCGTGGCCCGCTTTCGTCTCGACCCGAATGAAGACCGGCGTCGCGCCACGCTGAGCCTGTTGCAGCGCCGCCGCGAACTTGAAGCTGTGGGCGGGCACCACACGGTCATCGTGGTCGGCCGTGGTGATCAGCGTCGCTGGATAGACCGCAGGCTTGGTGTTGTGCAGGGGCGAGTAGGCGTGCAGCCACTTGAAGGCGTCTTTGTCGTCCGATGAGCCGTACTCTGGCACCCAGGCCCAGCCGATGGTCCACTTGTGAAAACGCAGCATATCCATCACCCCAACACCGGCCAGCGCCGCGCCGAACAGCTCCGGGTGCTGCGTGATCGAGGCGCCGACCAGCAGGCCACCGTTGGAGCCGCCGCCGATCGCCAGCCGCTTCGGGTTCGTCCACCGCTCCGTCACGAGCCACCGGGCCACGGCGGTGAAGTCGTCAAAGACATTTTGCTTCTTGCCGCGCATGCCGGCCGTGTGCCAGCTGTCGCCGTACTCTCCGCCACCCCGCAGATTCGCCAAGGCGTACACCCCGCCCATCTCGAGCCACTGCAGCCGATCGACCCGGAAAGACGGGGTGATGCTGATGTTGAAGCCGCCATACGCGTGCAAATAGACCGGCCGCTTGCCGTCCTTCGCCAGTCCGCGCTTGTGCACCAGGAAGAACGGAACTTTGGTGCCGTCCTTGCTCGTCGCGAAGACCTGCCGCGTCACATAAGTCTTGGGATCAAAATCGACCGTCGGCTGCTTGAAGATCGTGCTGTTGCCGGTGTCGAAGCTGTAGCGATAGACCGTCGTCGGGAACGTGAAGCTGGTGAAGAGGTAGAACGACTCGCGCTCGTCTCTGTCCCCCGACAATCCCCACACCGAGCCCAGGGCGGGCAGGGCGAGGGTCGGGTTTTTTGCGTCAGGTTTGCCGTGGGTGTCGAAGAGTCGCACCAGGCTGTGGGCGTCTTTTAGGTACCGGCACGTGAAGCGATCACCGACGAGGCCGACCCCGCGTAGGGTCTCCGATTGCTCGGGTACAAGCGTCTTCCAGCCCTTGGAATCGGGGCTTGTGGCGCTGATCTCGATGATCCGGCCGCGCATCGCGCCGTCATCGGTGCGCAGCCACAGGCGGTCGCCCTCGTTGCCGATGAACGCGTACTCATGCTTGAAACCGGCGATCAGCGGCAGGATCGGCGCCGCCTTGGCCGCCGGTCGCGCCTTCTTCAGCTGCTTCCTCGTCTTCTTCTCGCTGGTCGTCGACGGCGTCAGCGCTTGCACAAAGAGCTGGTTGCGGGCCGACGCGCCGCTCCAGACCGAGATGATCAACCAGCGGTCATCGTCGCTGACCTGACCCGAGAAGCCCCAGTCCTTATGGTCTTTGCGCTCGTAGACCAGTCGATCGCTGGCCTGTGACGCGCCGAGCGTGTGGAAGTAGAGCTTCTGAAAATAGTTGACGGCCTTGAGCTTTTCGCCCGGTTTTGGGGCGTCGTAGCGCGAGTAGTAGAAACCGGAGCCGTCCCTTCGCCACGACACGCCGGAGAACTTCACCCAGCGGATGTGGTCGGGGAGGTCTTTGCCAGTGGCGACGTCTCGCACCTTGATCTCCGCCCAGTCGGAGCCGGAGCTGGAGAGCTGGTAGGCGACGTGGCTGCCGGTCTTGTTGAAATACGCGCCCTTGAGCGCCACCGTGCCATCAGCGCTGAGGGTGTTCGGGTCGATCAGCACCCTGGTGGGGCCGTCGAGCTTCTCGGCGACATAGAGCACGCTCTGATTCTGTAGGCCATTGTTTTTGCTGTAGAAGTAGCGCCCGCCGCGCTGATGCGGCACGCCGTAGCGCTCGTAGTTCCAGAGCGTCTCCAGGCGCTTGCGGATCTGGTCTCGCGCCGGCACCCGCTTGAGCCAGTCGAAGAAGCGCTTGTTCTGCGCGGTGATCCACGTGCGGGTCTCCGCGTCGTCCGGGTTCTCCAGCCAGCGATACGGGTCGGCGACCTGCACCCCATGGTAGCTGTCGACGACGTCGCCACGGCGCGAGGGTGGTGACTGCCACGCCTCGGCCGGTGGTAGGGCTGCCGCGGTCTGGGTGGCGGCCGTCGTCACGGCCGCAGCTGCGGACGCCGGCGCGCTGGTTGGCTTGGCGCCGCCGCAGCCGCTCAAAGCGACCGTCAGGGCGGTCAAGCCCGCGAGCAGGGCGGTGCGACGGAGCGTCGGCTTCGAGTTGGCGCGTCGAACAATCATGTGGATCCTTGGGTGGAGCGCGGTTTTACGGCGCCGCCGTCGTCGCGGCAAGGGTCGCGGAGATCGTGCGCTCCGAGCCGTGCGGAGGGTGGTCGCGGCCACGTCGCAGCGCCTCGCGGCATCGCGCTGGCCATGGCCTCAGCGGATTGTGGCCGCGGAGACTTGGAATCTAGTCGATCTTGTATACCTTGCCGGACTCGAACCGAGCGCGGACACGTTCTTGGGGGCGCGCAGTCATCACAGCGACTGGGTGCGTCCCAGCCGGACAAATCAGGCTGCCCCACCCCGTGCGGGCTTCGCCCTTCACTCCCAGGCCAAATGAGGTACCCATGTTTGAGCGCATTCTGATGATGACGGACCTGACCGACACGAGCCGCCGCGCTTTTGCGCCAGTGGCCGACCTCGCCCGACGCCAGAAAGGCACACGCGTCGTGCTCGCCCACGCGGTCGTTGGCTCCACCGAACAATACTTCCTCGACTCACTCATTCGCGCCCAGATCGACGCTAAGGCCCGGGCCAAGGCGCGCACAGGGCTCGATGAGATCGCCGCCGAGCTGAGCGCGATGGGCGTGGACGTGGAGCCCGTGCTCGAGATCGGCTCGCCCTTCAACGTGGTGCCGGATCTTGTGCAGCGCTACAACGCGCAGCTGGTCGTGCTGCCGACACACTCGCAGCACTCGTTGGTTCGACGGATTTCGAACTCCGTCACGGCCCGCACCATCCGCGATCACGTCGTGCCCGTGCTGACCCTCAATCATCACTTTGACCC
>CALENB010000204.1 GCA_937910235.1 uncultured Myxococcales bacterium
GACTTCGGAGAAGACGTGAGGGCTCCTGTTTCGGCAGGGGCCCTCGCTCTTTTTGCGCGGACTTGCGGCGTCGTCGGGCCGCGGTAAACCAATATTCCCGAAGCGCTCAGGCAAGTGATAGGCTCCGCGCGAACGCGACAGGAGAAGCCGCCATGCGCCACGCAGATTCCACCCTAGAGGCCGCCGATGTCCACGCCACACGCTTGCACGGAGGCACGGAAGGCGCCCCCTCGGCGGCGCGTCTTACCCTGGCGGTCGGATTGTTCATCGCGATCGCAGCGGCGGGCTGCGGCCCAACTAGCGATCAGCCGGTCAAGGGGTTTGTGAACCCGTACGCGGACACGGAGGGCGGCGACACAGGCAAGATCGACACGACGGCCGTCGACAAGGACACGACCACGGGCAGCGGCGCGTGTTTGACGGACGCCGACTGCGCCAAGGGACAGAGCTGCCATCCGCAGATCGGGTACTGCTACGACCTGCCTTGCCAGCCAGGCGCCAAGCTGTGCCTGGGGACGTACGCCGTCGAGTGCAAAGGCGATGGATCCGGCCTTTTAGCGCCGCCCAAGATCTGCAGCGCGATCTGCTCGGAGGGCATCTGCCTCGCCAAAGGCTGCGGTGATGGCACGTGCGATGCGACGTCCGGCGAGACCTGCGCGACGTGCGCCACGGACTGCGGCGCCTGCGCGGTGATCTGCGGCGACAAGGTCTGCGACAAGGCTGAGTCCTGCGCGAGCTGCGCTGAGGACTGCGGCGCTTGCGCCGACAGCGCGGGCTGCGAACCCTCGAACAAGCCGGGCTGCACCGATTGCGCGTGCGAGTCGTGCGTCTGCAAGATCGACCCGTCGTGCTGCACATCGACCTGGGACGAGGGCTGCGCCAAGCTGTGCAGCAGCTGCGGCGCGAAGTGCGAGGCCTCCTGCGGCGACGGCACCTGCGATCCGACCAAGGGCGAGAGCTGCACGACCTGCAAGTCCGACTGTGGCGCCTGCCCGGCGACGTGTGGCGACGGCGTCTGTGAGCCCAGCGCTGGGGAGACGTGCGACAGCTGCGCGAAGGATTGCGGGAGTTGCGTCGTCTGCGGCGACGGGGTCTGCGCGCCCAAGCAGGGCGAGGACTGCAACACGTGCACCAAGGATTGCGGCGCGTGCAAGGCGTGCGGCGACGGACAGTGCAACGTCATCGGCGGCGAAGCCTGCGCGAATTGCCCGGCGGACTGCGGCAAATGCGAGGCGTCGTGCGGCGACGGGCTGTGCGAGCCGGCCAAGGGCGAGACCTGCAGCCAATGCGAAAAAGACTGCGGCAAGTGCCCTGAAGCTTGTGGCGACGGCACGTGTGAGCTGAAAGCAGGGGAGAGCTGCGCGACGTGCGCAAAGGACTGCGGCGCTTGCGCGAGCTGCGGCGATGGCACCTGCCAGCCCGATCACCAAGAGTCCTGCAGCTCATGCCCGGGTGACTGCGGCACCTGCCCGGCGGTGTGCGGCGACAAGAAGTGCGAGGCCGGCAAAGGCGAGAGCTGCTCGACCTGCCCCGGTGACTGCGGCGTTTGCCCGGCGAGCTGCGGCGACAAGACGTGCCAGCTGGACTCAGAGTCGTGCACCAGCTGCCCCAAGGACTGCGGGATCTGCAAACCAAAGTGCGGCGACAACGTCTGCAATGGCGACGAGACGTGCAAGACGTGTGAGAAGGACTGCGGCGTCTGCCCGCCCACGTGCGGCGATGGCGCATGCAAAGGCGCCGAATCGTGCGGCACTTGCCCGGCCGACTGCGGCGCCTGCCCCGCCAGCTGCGGCGACGGCGCGTGCAACGGGAGCGAGTCGTGCCAGACCTGCCCCGGCGACTGTGGGCCCTGCAAACCGGTCTGTGGCGACAAGATCTGCAGCGCTGGCGAGTCGTGCAGCAGCTGTGGTCAGGACTGCGGCCCGTGCAAACCGACGTGTGGGGACGGCCTGTGCGTACCGGCGATCGGCGAGAGCTGCGCGAGCTGCGCGGTGGACTGCGGCCCCTGCCCGTCGGCCTGCGGCGATGGGATCTGTTCTCCGGGCCAGGGCGAGAGCTGCGCGAGCTGCGCGAAGGACTGTGGCACCTGCCCCGTCATTGGTAGCTGCAAGGACAACTGCGGTAAGCAAGCGGCGCCGGGCACCTGTGGCTGCGATGTGGGCTGCGACCAAGCGGGCACCTGCTGCGCGGACTACAAGACGTACTGCATCCCCGTGCCCGGGTGCGGTGACGGGCTGTGCACGCCGAGCCAGGGTGAGACCTGCAAGACCTGTGAGAAGGACTGCGGCAGCTGCCCACCGACCTGTGGCGACGGGCTCTGCACACCCGCCCAGGGCGAGAGCTGCAAGACGTGCGCGGGCGACTGCGGCGCGTGCCCGACGAGCTGCGGCGATGGGTTGTGTTCACCCGCGACGGGCGAGAGCTGCGCGAGCTGCGCGAAGGACTGTGGCGCTTGCCCAGCGAGCTGCGGTGACGGTGTATGCGCGCCAGCCGCTGGCGAGACGTGCAGCAAATGCCCCCAGGATTGCGGGCCCTGCAAGGCTGTGTGCGGCAACTTCAACTGCGAGGCCGGCGAGGACTGCAAGACCTGCGCGACGGACTGCGGCGCTTGCGCGACGTGTGGCGACAAGACCTGCCAGACCGACAAAGGCGAGAGCTGCACCACCTGCGCCGCGGACTGCGGCGTCTGCCCGAAAACCTGCGGCGATGGCATCTGCGACCCCAAGGCGAAGGAGACGTGCAGCACGTGCCCGAACGACTGCGGCACCTGCAAACCCATCTGTGGCGACGGCACCTGCGAGGCGACCAAGGGCGAGGGCTGCGACACGTGCGCGAAGGACTGCGGCGTCTGCCCGCCCAATGACGGCTGCAAGGCCGAGACGGCGGCCGGGTGCGACGGCTGCAGCTGCGAGAAGTGTGTGTGTGACACCGACCCGTCGTGCTGCAAGGTGGCCTGGGACGCCAAGTGCGTGAGCTTGTGCCAGACCAAGACCTGCGGTGGCTGTGGGCTGGCGTGCACGCCGAAATGTGACGGCAAGAAGTGCGGCGACGACGGCTGCGGCGGCACGTGCGGGGTCTGCGCGGCGGGAGAGGTCTGCGCCAAGACCAGCCAGTGTGTCGCGGTGCCTGCCAAGTGCGGCGACGGGCTGTGCGATCCCAACACGGGCGATCCCAAGACGGCCGAGAGCTGCGACACGTGCGCCAAGGACTGCGGCGCGTGCCCGGCGGTGTGCGGCGACGGCGCGTGCAAGCCCGGCGAGTCGTGCAGCAGCTGCCCCACCGATTGTGGCGTGTGCCCGGTGCAGTGCGGCAACAGCGTCTGCGACGCCGGCGAGACTTGCGGCAGCTGCGCCCAGGACTGCTGCCCGGTGCCGACGTGCGGCAACTTGAGCTGCAACCCAAAGAACGGCGAGACCTGCGACAACTGTCCCCAGGACTGCGGCCTCTGCCCCTGCAAGCCCGAATGTGCGGGCAAAATCTGCGGCGATAACGGCTGTGGTGGCAGCTGTGGCACGTGCAAGGGCCAGCAATATTGCAGCAGCGGCGGGGCGTGTCTGTGCGCACCGAGCTGCAAAGGCAAGAACTGCGGGTCGGACGGCTGCGGCGGCAGCTGCGGCACCTGTAGCCAGGACACGCAGTGCAGCCAAGTCGGGCTGTGTTTGCCGAAGTGCACGCCGCAGTGCGGCAACAAGAAGTGCGGCGGCGACGGCTGCGGCGGCAGCTGCGGGACCTGCGGATCCGGGCTCCAATGCGTGAAGAGCCAGTGCGTGAAGCCTGCGAGCTGCTTTAAGGACACCGAGTGTGATGACAAGGACGCGTGCACGGTCGACTTCTGCGCGAGCGGCACGTGTGGGCACCAGCCCAGCCAGTCACCGGCGTGTTGCCCGGACCCGGACAAGGACGGCGTCTGCAATCCCAATGACAACTGCCCGACCGTGGCCAACGGTGGCCAGGGCGACAAGGACAAGGACGGCATCGGCGACGCCTGCGACGACGACCGAGACGGCGACGGTATCCCCAACGACAAAGACAACTGCGCGGATGTGTTTAACCCCTTGCAGCTCAACACCGACGCCAACCTGAAGGGTGGCGACAAGGACGGTGACGCGTGCGATCTCGATGACGATGGCGACGGCGTGTATGACCCCAACGACAACTGCGTCTTGATTCCGAACCCGACCCAGCTCGACACCGACGCCGACAAGGTGGGTGACGCGTGCGACCTGTGTGTCTCGGTGGCCGACGACGGCAAGACGGACAGCGACAAGGACGGCCTGGGCGACGCCTGCGACAACTGCAAGCTGACGCCGAACCTGAACCAGAGCGACATCGACGGCGACAAGCTCGGCGACCTCTGCGACAACGACATGGACGGCGACGGCTATCCAAACATCAGCGATTGCGCGCCGAAAGACCCGACCGCGCCGCATCCGGTGGAGACGCCGTGCAACAAGGTCGATGAGAACTGCAACGGCTTTCTCGATGACGGCGTGGTGGCGATGTTCTCCTGGTCAGGCAGCGCGGAGGGGTGGAGCTTCACGCCGAAGCAGGACAACGTCGGCTGGCAGGACCTGCAGGGCGGCGAGAGCTACAGCCCCAAGGGCGCGCTGTATTACGGCAACGGCGTCAACTATCAGGCGAAGGGGGTGACGTCCGGCGTCGCGACGTCGCCGCTGGTGCAGCTGCCGACCGCGGCGAAGATCACGCTGAGCTATCGGTACCTCTTCGCGATTGAGGGCGGCACCAAGTACGACAAGGTCGCGCTGCAGATCAGCACGGAGGCCGGCGGCTTCAACAACTGGTCGAATCTCGTGCAGAAGGGCGCGGATACGGTGATCTTGAAGTGGGCGGTGCAGCTCGTCGGCCTCAACACCTACAGCGGCCAGCTGGTGCGCTTTCGGTTCACCTTTCAGAGCGTTGACGCGATCGAGAACAAGTACCTGGGCGTGGTGATCGACGACTTCATCGTGGGCAGCAGCAACCCCAAGAGCACGGACACCGACGGCGACGGCACGATCGACGCGTGTGATGGCGACGACGACAACGACGGCATCGCGGACGCGCTCGACAACTGCCCGCAGCAGGCCAACAAGAACCAGAGCGACCTCGACAAGGATGGTCTGGGGGACGCGTGCGACCCCGATGATGACAACGACACCGTCAAGGACGCGCTCGACAACTGCCCGACGGTGGCCAACGGCGACCAGAAAGACAGCGACGGCGATGGCAAGGGCGACGCGTGCGACGGGGTGACGGTCGGGTTGCCTTGGTCGGAGAACTTCAATGGCTACAGCAAGACCTTCACCGAGGGCGGCTGGACGACGGCGCTGGAGCCTGGGTTCGGCGCGAAGCAGCTGTTTACGTTGACGACGGGCAGCAACAAGCTGGCCGAGCTCACCGAGCAAGGCAGCTTCCCGAATCTGCCGGCTGTGGCGGCGTGGTTGATCTCGCCCACGGTGCAGACGGGTGGCGCAAAGGCTGCAAAACTGGGCTTTTCGCTGACGTACGTGGCGAGTCAGGCCGGCAACTTCCCGAGTGGGACGACGCTGAGCGTGCGGGTGCGGACCGATGGCGCGGCGACGTGGTCGGTGGTGGCGACGCTGCCGGTCGTGCCGGGGACCAAGACGCTGTCGTACGACCTGACGGCGTTCATCGCTGGCAAGAAGACCGTGCAGGTGGGCTTCCTGGTGACGGGGTCGGCGTTTGGCTCACCGAAGTGGCAAGTCGACGATGTGTGGATCCAGCAGTGAGGGCGTGAGGCTGCGGCGGCGCGTTGACGGGCTGCGGCGCTTCGAATGGTCCTAGGATCGGCCGGCGCAGCGCTCGATAGCGGCGCAGGCTCGGTCGGCGGCGGGCTCCCGTTCGACTGCGAGCGACCGCGCACGTCAACCTTGCGCTTCACGCCACCGCCGGGCGAACCACCTACGCAGGTTCACGTCGCGTGTTTCGCTTGTGGAGTGGCGATTGCGCGCTTCCGGAGCGCAGACTAGGCCCTTGCCAACCAAGGCCGTGATCGGCGATTTTTCCAGCCCACCCGACGATTTCGTCTTCGGCCAGCGTCGTACCAAGGGGGGCGCACGCACGTTCCCTCCCTTGGGGGCGACGTGGTTCTTGGCGCGTACAGACGCAGACAGCCCGAAAATGCGGGCTTGTGGCAGGCGGCGCAGCGGCGCTGGCTGCCTTCTCTGCATGAATCGAGCGACCGAGGCGCGCCACCGCCGAAGTTTGTGCAGCGCGGCTTTCAGAAGTACCTCAAGTGTGGAATTTTGGCGCATGGGTATGCCGTGATGGCGAGGGGTCTCCGGGGGGAGGTTTGTGTGGTCGCACGCCATACGTACCCAAACAGGCCCCTCGCGCCTATGCTTCGACTTCCCCTCATGCCTCTGGTGTCACGAACGCGTCGTCGTGGCAGAAGATCCACACCCATCGCCCGAAGGAGTCGCGCCATGTCGCTTCAACATCTCACCGCTTGCGTCGGTGTTTGGGTTCGGCAAGGGGACGAAGAACTCGGCTGGCTCGACGAGCGCCAAGCCCAAGCTGCTCTGATCTGAAGGGAGGGGGTCGCTCGTCGAGAGACGATTCGCGATCGACCACTCCGCAAGGGACCACCGGCGATGACCGACACGCGCGACGATCTCCATCGAGACACCTTTGAAGCCCCGACGCGCTCCCGATTCGTATGCGGCGACGCGCGCGAGGTGCTGCGGCCTGGCTGGTCCCAACTCATCACCCCGACAATCCCGCTGCGGTGGCGCAATGAGGTCAGCCTGTCCGTGCTGGGCGCAGATGCCGACGCGGTGATCGAAGCGACCGTGGCCAGCTATGGCTCGCTCGGCCTACCACTGCGGTGGTTGGTGGGGCCGCCAACGCGGCCCGTGGATACCGCCGAGAAGCTCGTAAAACTCGGCTTTTCGCTGCGACCGATTCGCGGCATGGCGATCGACACCACTGCCATGCTGCCGACGCCGGGCAACGTGGTGGTCCGGCGTATGCAGATGCACGACGTTCAGCTCTGGAGCGACGCATGCAGCGCCGGTTGGGGCTCGCCCGTGTCGGCGCGCATCGTATCCGACTGGCGATGGGCCTTCGCACAGCCTGAGCGCCAGTTCTATCTGGCCAGCATCGACGGTGTGCCGGTGGGTACTGCCGCAGTCGTGCTCTGCAACCGCATCGCCTACCTCGTCGGCGGACAAGTGCTGGCGCCCTATCGTGGGCGTGGCGTGTATCGCGCGCTGCTGGCGGCTCGTTTGGCCGCTGTGCGCGACGCGCGGGCGACGGCGACGACGCTGGCCGTCGAGGCAACCTCGGCGCCCATCCTAGCGCGACTCGGTTTTCGCACGCTCTTTCGGTGTCTGGAGTGCGAGTCGCCCGAGTAGCAGCCCGCCGCGTGAATGCCGAAACCGGAGGGTCCAACGGGCCTTGGTCATCGTTTCGTCCACCACGAAAAAATCAGCGACCGAACAGCAGC
>CALENB010000205.1 GCA_937910235.1 uncultured Myxococcales bacterium
CAGCTTCAAGTCCGCTTTACCCTCAGCGATGCCGCCGTCGTGCAGCCGCTTCTGCGCCAGCTCCAGCACCAGATCCCACCAATAGATCGGCGGCGGCGGCTGGCCGATACCGGCGATGGTCTTGATGTCGAGCCAGCCCTTGTCCCACGTCCACGTCGCCGCGCTCTTGATGGTGCCGATGTCGTAGGTCGCCTGCGTCTTGTAGTTGGTGTCCGAATGAAGGCCCTTGTACGCCTCGTACACCGCGCTGATCACCATGTGCTCAAACGTCCACGTCGGCAGCTTCCAGGCCGTACTTCCGCCCTTGTAGTGCACGCCGTCGGGTCCGGCCTGCTGCACAAACGCGCTGTTCACGAACCCTGGGTGCTCGTGGATCTTGAAGTACAGATCGATCTGCGGCTCGTCGGCCACGCCGCCGACGGAGAACGTCTTGGGGTCGAGGAAGTTGAAGACCACCACGTCGTCGCCCGGCGCCTTGACGAACAGCCAGCGCTGGCCGCCAGAGAGGTCCGCCCCCTCCAGCTGCCGCAGGTTGCTGTGGCCGGTGAGGGTCATGTGAAAATCGGGCAGCAACACCGGCGCGGCGGTGCTTTTGTAGAGGATCCCGGGGTGATCACCGGCCGGCCCAAGCTTCTGGTCGAGCGTGACGAGGTCCACGAGCGCGTCGTGCAACGTGATCGGCACCTTCTTCACGCCGTCCGCCGGGTCGACGACGAGGGCGGGGTGGCTCGCGAGCACGCTGTTGAAGAGGCCCTGGGCGACGGCCTCGGTCGACAGAAACGCCGTCGTCGGCGGGATCGTCGCGATGTCTGCGAGCAGGAGCGGCGCGGCGAGGCCGAGATTCGCGGCCAAGGCCAGCAACGGCGCGGCGGTCGTGCCGGTGAGGTCGGCGGTGTCGGGCGTCATGGTCAGCACGCGGTGCATGTTCCACTCCGCCTGCCCCCAAGCCTTGGTGTCGAGCCCCCAGACGGTCGGCTGCTTGAAGGCGTTGAGCGCAGCGACGAGCAGCGGGCGCACGTCGAGCAGGTAGATGGTGACGTCCTTGGCGGCAGACTCAGGGATCAGCGCTTTCACGGCGGCTTTGTCGAGATCCAGCGTCACCGGCGCGGCGGACTTGGCGGGCACACGGGCGATCAGCTCGAAGGTGCGCACACGATGAACCTTGATCTGCTTGGAGGCCTTGTTTCCGGCCTGATCGGAGGCTTCAGCGGTGATGACGTGGTCGCCAGGCGGCACCGTGACCCAAGCGCGCCACGTCGTCCCGAGCTGGGCCTTCAACCAAGGGCCGGTGTCGAGTCGCACCCGCACCTGCGCGACGCCGATGGGATCCGTGGCCGTGCCTTCGACCACCACGGTCGCTGTATCTATGACGGCGCCGTCGACCGGGCTCTGGATGGCTAACGCTGGCGGCGTGTCATCGTTGGTGAGGTCCGCCGACCCATCAGCCGCGCCAGCGTCATGACTGGGTTTGGCGGCGAACCCTGCGCTCGGATCGCCGTACGCGAGGGGTGGTTGCTGGCTGACACACGCGCCGGCGAGGAACGCGGCAGACAACAGCGCGGCAGACAACGGGCCACGCCTCATGGCGCCTCCGTCCCGATCCACTTGCGCATGGTCACCCACAACGTGCCGTCCGGCTGCGGATCGAGGCGAAGTCGATGCGTGGACCCCGCCAAATCGCTGCAATACACGGTCTGCACGGCGGCGGGCCACGGCAGCTTCTCGTGCACCGCGTCGCCGCTGCCCTGGTCGGTGGCGCTCGACAGCTTCTTCGTCAGCTTGGCGTCGGAGAAAAAGCCGCGCTTGGGATGATTGGCGCTCCCCGCAGGCAAGGGATCGCTGCCCGCCACAAACATCAGCCACGTCTTGCCCTGGATGCCCTGCGAGAGAAACACGTCGATCGGCTGCTTGCTCTGCCAATCCCCCATCAGCACCTTGGCGAGCTTGGCGCGCTGGCTCTGCAGCGACGGCGCCAGGGCGTCTTTCAGCTCCTGCGCCGAGAGGCCGATCGGCACGTCCTTCAGCACAAATCGCACCGAGCCCTGCCCTTGCGCGACGCCGCCATCGAGCAGCCGGCGCTGGCTCACGCCGAGCAACATATCCCAGACATACTGGGGTTTCGGTGGCTTTCCGAGTCCAAACAACGTCCAGATCCGCAGCCACCCGGCTGGGTTTGGCGAGATCTTCGCGAAGTTCTCCGGTTTGCTGCCCGATTTGCTGTACCCCTGCCGCCCCACCACCAGCTCCGCTTCATCCAGCCCGAGGACCGGCACCTCCCACAGCAGCGCGCCCTGTTTCTGGCCTGAGCAGTAGTCGCAGCCGGAGCGATGATCCTTGTATCCACGATACGACGCGTCGATCAGCGCGTACTCCAGGGTCCATTTGGGCAGCGACCAGCCGAGGCTGTTGCCACGCGGCAGCGGGTGCATCGACGAGCCGACGTCGATCCACTGCGAGCTCTCCTGCACACGAAACGCTAGGTCAACGGTGGCGGCGAGGGCGATACCGTCGATCGTGTAGGTCTTCTCGCTGAGGAAATCGAACTCGAGCACGTCGTCGAACGTCGGCCCCTTCGTGTCCCGCACCAGCGCCAAGTAGCCCTTGCCCTGGCCGAGCTGCAGCGCGTCGTGCCAGTGCAAATTGGAGGTGGCGACCATCTTCATGACGAACTCGTCGGTCAGGATCTTGCCGTACGGAGGCGTCTTCGCGTCGAGGAATCCGGGGTGGGAGCCCGATGGGCCGTAGCGCTTCGCCAAGCTTTTGAGGTCGCTGAGGCAGTCCTCTAGCGTAACGATGATCTCGCCGGCGGGGGTGGCGTTGGGGTGGCTGCCGACGACGTTGGCGACCATGGAGTCCGCGACCGCCGAGGCCGTGACGATGAGGCTGGTCGTGCTGATGTTGAGCGCCGCCGCCAGAATCTCGGAGAAGCTGTCCATCAACCCCCACTGGCTCAGGGTTTTGGCGATGTCGGCCATGCCCTCGATGCTCGTGCCTTTCACGTTGACGTTGGCGGGCGTCATCGTCACGAGGCGCCACAGGTTGATCTCCTGCTGACCCCAACCTTTCGGGCACTGGCTGGCGAGGTTGTTCGGCTTGCTCCACCCGGCACCGCAGGCGTTTCGGATCTGGGTGAGCGTGGCGGCGATGAGCTTATCGACGCTCATCTTCACCGCGGTGATCTGCGCGGCTTTCTCGGGGGGCAGCAGCGCGATCAGGCCGGCGCGGTCGAGTTCAAAGGTCGACGGCGCGCTCTGCTTGGGCTGCAACCGCAGCGGCACCGTGATCGGCGACGACCAATGCGTGCCGCTGGTCTCCTGCACCGTGAGCACCTGCGTCGTGACGAGGCCAGCCCCGTCTCGGGCCCGCACCTTCACCGCGTTTGGCCCGGGTTGCAGGGTCAGCGGTAGGCTGAAGCTCTTGAACCCGTCGCTGCTCTGTACGGGCAGAAACGGACCGGCACCGACCCGCACTTGCACTGCGGCGATGCCGCTGTCGTCGAACGCCGTGCCCTGCAGCAGCACGCCGCCCGCATCGGTGGCCGCGTTGTCGAGCGGGCTGGTGAGCGCCAGCGTCGGCGGTACCGTGTCCACCTGCAGCGTGGTCTCGCCGTTGAGGGTGATCGTGGTGACGTGCCCCGCTGCATCAAAGGCCCGCACGGTGACCACGACTTCGCCGCCGCCGCCAATCGCCGCCGCGAGCTGCCAATGGCCGAAGAAATCACTGGTTTCGGCGCGCACCGGCGGCGCTGCGCCGACTTGAATCGTCACGTCCGTCACGGCGATGTCGTCGCTCGCCTGACCAACGGCCCACACCGTGTTGCCCGACACGACGAAGCCAGCCTTGGGCCCAGCGACCGTGAGTTTGGGCGGGGTCTGATCGACGGGGGCGCCGGTGCGTGTGATCTGCGCGGTGGCGTGGGCGGTCTTGCCGCCAATGTCCCAGGCGCGGACGGTGAGGGTGTGGGCGCCGTAGGGCAGCAACGCCGCCACGGAGAACGCGCCGGTCTGCGGGTCGAAGTGCAACGGCACCGCGACGTTGGCGCCTACCTGCAGGGTCGCCGCGGCGACGCCGGAGTCGTCTTTGACGCTGCCTGAGACCAGCACCGTGGCCTGGGTCGTGGTGGTGGGGGGCTGCGTGCTCAGGGTCACCACAGGTGGCAGGCCGTCCGTCGGCCAGCCGTCCCAGCTCGCTTGCGTGGCGTCAATCGACCCGCGATTGCTGGCGTCTTGCGCGCTGGATGCGTCCGCCCCGGCGGTGCGAATCGAGCTCTCGGGTACGTCGGGTTGGCACGCGCCGCAGAGCACCGTGAGGGCTGCGCACGTAACCAGCAGGCAAGCACGGCGGACGAAGGCCCGACCTGGGGCGTGCGACAGCGACTTGGGTTGGTGAAACAAGGAGGCCATAGGCAAACGAGTGTGGCATACTCCGCCGAGTCGAGGCGAGCGCGACGGATGGTCGCGGTCGCAAAAGAGGAGGGACCACCCTTGGCAGACGTCTACGAGGACTACTTCCACTGTGGCTCGTGCAGCAACTTTGAGGTCGCCTTCCTCGATCGCATGGGCCGCACGCAGGGACAGTGCTTCCGCAAACCGCGGCGCGGCACTGTCGGCGCCCACGACTTTGCCTGCGACGACTACCGGCTTCAGCGCGATCGGCTGATCCCAGGCGCCAAGGTGCCCGCCGACGCGCCGGAGCGGACCCCACGCGAGCTGATGCGATCCCGCGCCCTGCGCGAGGCGACCGAGAACCAGAAACGCGACGCGGCCCGTCGTCCGGCGCGAGCGCGCGTAGACGAAGTGCCCATCAAACCCAAAATCCAGGAGATTCGCCTGGGCGAGGAGGGAGAGGACGTGGACCGAGACGTGCTGAAAGGCCTGTTGGCCGAAGTGATCGACGAAGCCCTGGCGATGTCGGATCCGCCGCTGCACCCGAAGTATCGGGGCGGAAAGCTGGTGATTCACCCTGGCAACGACGAGCTGGCGCCCAAGGAGGTCGAGATCGACGTGTTCTTTCGCAAGATCACGACGGTGCGCGACAAGCTGCGTGTGCTCGAGCAGAAGGTGAACGGCAACAAGTTGATGGAGGCCGACGAGCGGGCGCAGATGCAGGGGTATATTACTGGGTGTTATGGCGCGCTGAAGACGTTCAACGTGCTGTTTGCGGACCGGGACGACTGGTTTAACAGTTAGGCGGGGCTGTGGTTGGCTTGGCGTGGGACGATTCGCCAATTCGACAATTCGACATGTGTCGAATTGTCGAATTTGGGTCGAGCGGCGCGAAAACGTCGTAACAGCTGGCTTTGCGGTTGTTTTCGTGGCCGAAGTGGCCGTCGCGGCCGTCGCGAAGTGCCTGGCACTTATCGTGGCTGGCACTTATCGTGGCGGGCGGGCAAGTCCGTGGCTCGCCCGGCAGCGCGCGACGTCGTCGGCCTGCTCAGACGACGGCGCGGCGTATGCAAGTGCGTCGTGACACCGGCCAACGTGATCGCGGCCTGCGACGGCAAGCAGCCTTGCACCCTGACCGACCGCTGCGGCATCGACGGGACCTGCCAAGCCTGGCGACGACCTTTGCGATGGCCGACCGCACAAACCCAAGCTCGACTGTGAATCGCTCAAAATCGACGGCGACGTCTGTAACGGCCCGCTTTGGTGCGACCCTACGCTGGCCTTGGTCATCGTTTCGTCCACCACGAAAAAATCAGCGACCGAACAGCA
>CALENB010000206.1 GCA_937910235.1 uncultured Myxococcales bacterium
GAGCGCATGGGCCACGTGCAGGTCGAGGTCGGCGCCAGCTGCCGGGCCGGTGTTGGTTTCGTCTGAATCGAGCGGCGTGTGCCACAACAACTCGACATGCAGCGCGCACTCCGCGACCACGAGCACCGTCTTGCAGGTTGGTTTACAGAGCTTCTGGCGCGATCCGTCGCCGATCGACAGACAGAATGCGTACGCGCCAGACACCAGCGGCGTGAACGTCGGGTTGGCGACGGTGGGGCCCGGCGAAAAGCTTTGTTTGGACCCGAAGGGCTGTGTCACGGTCCATGCATAGCTGGTGGATCGACCGCTGCTGCCCGGCTGAGTCTGGTCGCCGCTGAGGTGCAGCTGCGTCTGTGGAATCACCGCTAGCCCCTCAGCGATGGTCATCGTCGCGATCGGGCAGATGATGTGACTACTGGCACCGGAGCAAGTCATCGCGATCGTTGGTGTCACGGCGTTGCTCGTCAACGTGATGGTGGCCAGATCGGGTCTAGGCAGCCGTGTGGACGGTTCCAGGGCGTTGAGATCTTCAGGGGTGTACACCACATCAAACACCGCCTCGCCATTCACCGAGATCCGCAGCGGCTTGTTCGTGGTGGGGCCCGTCTTCGGATCGACACCTGGATACTTGGCGTTCAACTTGCTGAAGTCGAGGCTAAACTCGCCGGGGCTGCGGGCGCCGCCAAAGGCGATCGTGTCGACCACCAGCTCGTCGCCGCCGCAGCTCCGAACGCGGATCTCTTCAGCGGATGACATCCCGAGCGCCACCACGCCGAAGTCCACGCCGGCCTCGTGCGACAGCTGCACGCAAGCCAGAGAGGGGTTGCCGGTGAGGGTCAGGTGGCCCGACAAGAAGGTCGTGTCATTGCTGTGGAGCGTGACCGTGCCCAGCTTCTTGTGCGGATCTTCGGGCTCAAAGCGCACAGCGAACGACTTGGTCTGGCCAGGTGAGATAACCAAAACCAAATCAAAATGCACGATGGACCCCGGCTTGTGCGGGTGGCCGGTGGGGTCGAGCAGGGTGAACGCCGCGTCCGCCTCAAACGTGAGACCCCTTACTTCTAGGATTGCGTCACCGGTGTTGCGGATGTGGACGGACTTCACTGCCACGCTATCGACTCCGACCTGCGCGAAGACAAGGGCGCTTGGGCTCAGCTGCAACCGCGGCGTGCCTCGCTCGGTGTTGATCTGCACGTTGAATGGCTGGGTGCCGTGCGCCGGATCGCCTGCGAGGGTGATGGCCAGTCGGTCGTGGGCGTGTGCGTCGCTTCTGCGTGTGTAGCGGATCACGAACGCGAGCTCCGTGACCGAATCCGCGGCGGCGACCCCGACAGGCGCGATGGGCGGAAACTCGCCTGCCCCACACGGCGTCTCGCCGTCGGCCATGAAACAAGCGAAGACCGGCTCCCCGCCCGAAGCGCTGGCGTCCGAGGCGTGCAAAAAGTCGATTCTCTCGATGTGCAGCATCGCCGACGTCGCTGCTGCGGCGCTGTTGGTCACCTGGAATCTCACGTCGTAAGTGCCACCGTGCGTGACCTCGCCCATCGGCAGACTGACTGTGCCATTGTGAGTCACGGCGATCCCCGCCTCCCCGTAGCGCAGCGTCGCCTTCGCTGCGCAGATGACGTCGGGTGTACTGGCGATGCAACGCGGGCCACGAGCTGACGCCGGCTCAGCGGATTCGAGCGAGCAGCCGGGCAGGGCAGCGAAGCAGGCGAGGGCGACAGCGCTAAGGGCGGCGAGCGCGCAGGTGCGGATGGCGTGACGCATAACAAACCTCATGCCGTACCAGTCGGTGAGAATGGCGTTACGTGGAGGACAGCCCTCTCAGACAGTCGCGCGCTCGTGCAGGACGCGGGTGGCTGGTCGCACGAGTGGTTTGTGGTTCGCCCGTCGTTTCCGTCATAGCGGTGACGTCATCGTGTGCTCTCGCGCGACGCGATGCTGATGGACACGCCCGGATCGAGCGCCGTGATCTCGAACTTGGTCTCGATCGGCCGACCCATGAACCGGGCCTCCTGGGCGTACATCGAGCCCACACGCAGCGGCGGCTCCGTGGTGAACGTGGCGCTCACCATGCCTTCTTGCCAGAGCGGATTGTTCTCAAAGTTCGCGATGTAGTCGAACGCGCGGGTCGCGTCGCAGGCGATCTCGACGCTGCTCGTCACTCGAATGGCCATGGGCACCTCGTACGTGCGCCAGATGGACCGCACCGGTCGGGGGGAATCGACCTCATTGCACCGCCGCCATGAGCCGTTTCCAGAGCGTCTGATCGAAAGACGACCCGGCCAGACCGCCCTCCTTGGCCGCCTTGCCGTGACGCACCACGATCAGATCCAGCGAGGGCACGACGTAGATCTTCTTATCCAGCGCCCCCAGCGCAGCGACCATATCCGGCCTCGATCATCGTTTCGTCCATGACGGTAGATCAGGCAGTCTCGCGAACACCCGTCCCTAACGCAGGCGAAGGTGGGTGGCGTCATCGGAGGGTGAGAGTGCGCAGGGTGAGAGGGCGCAGGGTGAGAGGGCGCAGGGTGAGAGGGCGCAGGGCG
>CALENB010000207.1 GCA_937910235.1 uncultured Myxococcales bacterium
TGCTGCTGTTCGGTCGCTGTTTTTTTCGTGGTGGACGAAACGATGACCAAGGCCCATGAAAGGTGCCTAGTGAGTTGTGCGAATCCAGGCCCTCCTTTGCGTGTTTCTTCAGCGCGACGGCTTCATCGCTGGTCGATTGTACGACCTTAAACGGTAGCTCGCATCGTCGTGCGCGGGATGCCGATCTCCTTGGCATGAGCGCGCTCGCTCACTCTGGAGGCCTGCGCTTGGTGAAGCTGTCGAAGCTGGCCCGCCGCTTCCCCGCGGCAGTGTCGCCGGTAGGTTCTGGATTTTGTGGTTTCCGCTGGATCTCTGTGCGTGTAGGCTGCGGCCATGGTCTGCGTCCTGGGCGGGAGTTTGTGTCGCAACAGCAACTTCCCAGGCCAGGCCATACTCAGCAAGATCGTGGCCGGCTCATGCAGGCTGATTTTTCATGCGGTGGACGGAACGACGACCAAGGCCGGAGCGGTGTCAGACACGTCCTCTTTCCTCTTTGACCGTCCCCATGCACGGGAGCCCTCTTGCGGTATCCCAGGCGGGACTCTCCCAGCACTCATCTCCATATGGTGAACCGACGTGCGCGCCACGGACCGGTGCTTGTCGATGACAGAGCCGAGCGCGCTTTCTCCGCCTGCTTGGCGCATTCCCGGAGCGATTTCACCTCCGCGTGCATGGCTGCGCGCGCCGGCATACCCGCATCTGAATCCCATACGCGGCGGCCAGACGACGGCGCGCGAGGCGCAGTTGACCCGCCATCGCGTCTACCTCAAACCAAAGGCGCGGCCTAATTGGCTCTCAACCGAGGAAGAGGACGTGTCTGACACCGTGAGCCCGTGAGCGGCTACAGCATCAAAACAGCCATCACCCCAGCCACAACACCAACCACACCGCCCACCGCGACCCACATCAACAGCTTGCGCTGAGCCAGGGCGCGCGCATCAACCTGCGACGGCATCACGGCCTCACGCCGCGCGGCGGCCCCCGAAGCTACCGCCATGCGACGCGCCGATTCAGGCGGCACCGTTTTGATCTTGGGACGACTTCGCTGCCGCTCCTGCTGAGCGCTCACCAACTCCGCCGCCTCCGCCTCCGCAAGCAGCTCGCCGTGCATCGCGACCAACTCGGCCGGTTCACGGCCCCGGAGCACGTCCGCCGCGGCCCGCAGGTGGTCCACGGCGAGCGCCACGGACTGCGTCCCGCCGCCAAACGTCGTCACGCCGCGCTGCGCCGCCCGCGCGTCGCGGACCACCTGATCGAGCACGTGGGTCACACCACGCGTCGCATCCACCACGTCCGCCGGCGCGGCCTCTGCGTCCAACGTCCCGGCGGCCAGCAGCGCCTCGGCGAAGCGCCAGCGGGCCTCCACGTCCGCCAACTGAGCCCGACCCAAGTCGTCGAGCAGCTCCTCCAGCGGCCGCCCGCGCAGCCCGCCGCGCGCGACCTCCGGCCTCCGCCAGGGCTGCTTTTCGTCCGATTTCTGGGGCTTTTTCGTCTTCTTGTTGTCAGCGCCGTGCTTAGGCGCGAGTCCGTAGTAGCCGCGTGCGCTGACCAGCAGCGGTTGCTTGCCGTCGTCGTCCAGCGCGACGCAGCCGAGGTAGGCGGCCTCCGGCAACGACCACACCGCGAGGCAACGCTCAGTGTCTTTCACGTAGCGGTTGTAGGCGATGGAGCACGCGGCGAACAGGCGCTCGCCCGTCGCGCTGAAGCCGAGTGAGAGCACAGAGCTGACACGAGACTTGGGCTGATTCGGGTCGCGCAACGTGGCCACGTGGGCGCGGGCGGGCACATCGAACAGCTCCAAGACGTCGTCGCTATAGTTGAAGCCCACGAGCCAACGGCCGTCAGGGCTGAAGGCGGCGGCGCGCCATCTCTTGCCGTTCGGTCCAAAGCGCTTGCCGAGCCGCTTGGCCGGATGCGCACCGTCGTGCAGGGCGACGCCGCGCTCGCCGAGCACCGCCAGGCTGGCGCCGTCGACGCTACACGCCACTGCGCTGACGCCCTGGATGGTGTGCTCGCCGCCGTCGCCCTGAAGCACCCGCGCCTCGTACTTGTCGCGGTCGACCAGGACCAACCCGCTGCCATCCGCGGTGAAGCAGACGTCGTCCCAGCGCCCAGGCACCCGCTGGGTCTGCGCACCGGTCGCAGCGTCGAAGAGCAACGTCTGGCTCTCGTCGGTGGCGCAGAGCGCGCGGCCGTCGGGGGAGAGCGCGACCGCGGGGTCGTCGATCCCCGTCTCGATGTGCGCGACGTGGGTGAACGTGCCGCCGCTGCGGGTGTAGACGTGCAGGTGGCCGTCGCGCCACGAGCCCTCGTCATAGGCGACGAGGCGGTCCCCAGCCGTGCTGAACGCGGCCGCGCTGTGCTCGTTGCGAAGTCGGCCGACAACGCTGAAGTCGCGTGCGTCCAGCACAAAGCGGTTCACCGCGAGCCAGTCGCCCGTGTGGGACACGGCCGCCCTGCGCGCCCAGCTAAAGCGCTCACGCAGCGGCGGAATCGGCAGCGCAGCGGCGGCGACGGTGGCCATGCGCAGCCCGGCCTCGCGCATGCGCTCACTGGGCAGGAGATCGTCTTCCACGGCCTGATTTCGGGCCGGCAGCGCCTCACGGGCCCGCTCCGCCACCGCCTGCATCGCCGCCGCACCCGCCGCGTCACGCCCCGCGAGGCGATGAACCAGGGGCCGCAGCTGCGCCAAGGCGAGGGCGGCGTGGTTGAGCCGCCGCTCCGGGTCGGGCTCCGTCATCCGTTCGAGCAAGAGCGTGAGCCGCGCGTCGACCTGCACGAGCGCGCGCACGTCGACCCGCACACCGGTGAAGGCCATATCCGTCGGGTTCTTGCCCGAGGCCACCGCGAGGGCCGTCATAGCGAGGCCGTAGAGGTCACTGGAAGGAAAGGCCGCGCCGACGAACTGCTCCATGGGCGCGAATCCGAACGTACCGGCGCTCGTGCTGGAGATGTCCGTAGCCGAGCGCACCGCCGCCTGCACCGTGCCAAAATCCACCAACCACGCGCCGCCGTCGCCATCGAGCAGCACGTTCTTCGGCGTCACGTCGCGGTGAATCACCGGCGGGGTCTGGCTGTGCAGGTAGATGAGCACATCGAGCAGCTGCGCCATCCACGACACCAGCCGCGCCTCGTCCATGGCCATCTTGCCAGCGATGGCGTCGCTCAGCGGCGCGCCGTCAACAAACTGCTGCACCAGCACGAGACCGTCGGGGTGGGCTGGATCATCACCCAAGGTGAAGTCGTCGACATAGTTCGGGATACGCGGGTGGTCCAGTCGCCGCAACACCTGCGTCTCGCGCTCAAAGAGCTCCAGGCTCTTCCAGTCCTTGAGCCGCCGAATGTGCAGCGACTTCAACGCCACCTGCATGCCGTCGCTCACGCGCTCCGCCAGCCACGTCGTCGCGAAGCCGCCCTCACCGAGCGGGCGGACGAGCCGGTAAGCTGCGCTCGGACCTTGGATCTCGAGGTCTGCCTGCCAGCCCTCGCTCATGAGGCGGTCCGAACGCGGGCGCTGTCCGCTGTGGTGGCGTCGTCGCCGGTCACGCCGCCGCTGGTCCGCGTGGGGCGCCGCGTCAACCGTTCCTGATTGGTCACCATGAACCTCCCTGTCGCGCGCTGTAGCTGTGTTCGCTTGGTTCGTTACACCGCAAACCGCCGGCACACGGCGCTCCCACGCCGAATTTTCGGGCTACGGCAACTGAATGCGAATCGCTCGCAAGATGTCGAAGCGGGTGATGGCGCCGATCAACTTGCCGTCCTCAACCACCGGCAACCGGCGGAAGTGATGGTTCAAGAACACACCTGCCGCAAAGTAGATGTCCATCTCTGGTGGCACCGTCGTCACGTCGGTGGTCATGTATTCCGCCACCAGCCCCTCCAGCTCGCCGCTGTGATCGCCCATGGTGAGCAGGCGAAGGCAGTCTTTCTCCGTCAGAATCCCGACCACGCGCTGATCCTCATCGACGACGGGCGCACCGGTGATATGGCGCGACAGCAGCATGGCGACCCCGCTGTGGATGTCGGTGTCTGGCGTCAAGGTGTGGACCCATTTGTCCATGTACATGCGAACGGTCGGAAGCTGAGTCATCTAACACCTCTCTCTGTCGTTGGGTACGCCCACGCTGGTCATATCGTCGCTGCGAGCCGGAGGCAAGCGTCGGTGCTCACCGAGCCGCTGGGCGCCGCGGCAATCAAGGGGTCAGAGCACTACACTTAACACCTATAGGTGTTAAGTGTAGTGCTCTGACCCCCCATTCCTCCTCGCCGCCCGACGAGCTCAATCGCTATCGATGACGACCAGCCGCCGGATCTTGCCGTCGGGTCCGACAAAGACGACGCCCATCTCAACGCCGAGCGCGTCACACGAGACCATCCAGGCCGCCAAACCCTGGTCATTTACGCCAACCGACTGGAGACCAGCGTCGCAGATGCACGGCCACGCGGCGAAGGCCGGCATGGGGTGCGTGCGTCCGTCGATGATGCGCATCCGCACGTCGATCGCCGGCATGGGCGGGCTCATGATCTGCGGCAGACTGACGTGGACCCATCGTACGCCCGCCGTGCCGTCAGCCGGCGCGCACGTCGTCACCCCGTGCTGTGTACCGGACCGCGCCGCGACGTCTGGCCGCGGTAGGCTGTGCACTCGCTTCCAGCCTTTCGGGCACACACCCGGCGGACCGCGGACCAAGGCTGCGCTGGGCAGCTGCAGCGGCTTGAGGCCTTTGGCGAGGCGCTTGTTGCGACAGGTCGCCGTGGCGAGCGCTGGGGCCTGCTGGGCCGCAGACTTAGGCAGCAGCTTGATGCGCTGCACCATCGCGCTGAGCGCCGGGTGGGCACGCCAAGCCTTGGTGTTACGAGCGAGGGCCGCGCCCCAGCGTTTGAGGGCTTTCGGGTCGGTCGTAGGCGGCGCTGGCGTCGCGATGACCTTGGCCAAGAACCCGATGAGCGCGCGGTTGCCCGCGAGGGCCGCGCGGACCGACTTGGGCGTGCCGCTGCCCGCGAGCTTGTCAGCCTGCGCTTGGTATTTGGCGGCGAGCAGCGGCTCACCTAGATAGAACGACACACACGCCTGCGCCGCGGAGACGGCAAACGGCGACGCGCCCATCTCCCCGGCCTCGCTCAGCAGCTTGCGCGCGGTCAGCAACGACCGCCGTGACGCGTCGCGCGCACCCATGGCGCCACGCACACCTGCGCGCGCCTCGGGCTCCTCTGCGAGCGCCGTGTGCCCCGGAAAGATGGGCGCGCAGCGCAGGTGCTGGTGCGGCACAGGCAGGTTCGCGGCGGCCTGCCACGGCGCCAGCTGGGCGGCGTCCATCATCAGAACCATGGCCCGACCGACCAGCATCTCCGGCACCGGGATCCCGCCAGAGCGGATGCGCTCCTCCGCGAACGCCATCACGCGCGTGGCCGCCTTGGTCTCGCCGGACAGGGCCAGCGTGATCCCGGTCTGATAGAGCTGCTCCAAGGGCTCAAACCGACTCAGCGCGCTGGTCAGGGCTTTGCGCCGCTTCTCCAAGCCAAACTTGCGGACGTGGAACTCTTCGGCGAGAAAGGCGCTGACGAGGTCCGTTCGCGCCAGCAGCCGCGTCGAGTAACCCGCGATCGCGGTGAAAAAGGCGGATCGGGAGTCGGCCAGCTCCTCCTCGCTGTGGCCCTGACCGGGCCGCTGAAACGCCGCGAGCTGGCAGCCGTCGGCTGAGAAATCGTTGGCGCGGTGGCCCAGCTCGTGGCCGATCACGAAGGCCAGGAAGTCCTCCGGGTACTTCTTCTGCACCAGCACGCGCTCAACCAGCGTATGGGGCACGTACACCACCGGTGGCACGCCTGGGCAGATGTAGGCCGCCGGCGGAAACGGCTTGCCGTGGAAACGCGCAGCGGCGCCGAGCACCACGAGCCCCGTCGAGCGGCCGGTCAGCGAGCCGAAGGGCGCCTCAAGCTTCTGCCACACCGCGATGACGGCCTGGGTGGTCGCGTCCGCGACGTTGGCCTTGGGGGCGGCCTCGAACGCCTTGCAGATGTGCGTGGGCGTCGCGCCGCCGCAGTCCTTCTTCGCCGGTTGAGCGCTGGCGGGGCGTGTCACCGCCACCAACAGCAACAGCGTGATGGCCCAGGCGACGCGGGCAGGCTTTGGTCGGGGCAGGCGGGTGGGGATGGTGTGGGTCATGGCTCACTCCGACGCGCGGCGGCGCCAATGGATCTATCCGACGGCCTCGGCGCTGCGGTGGCGACTAGAGGCCCGCCGCGAACGGCACAAAGGCGGCCCAGAGAAACGTGGACGCGCCGAGTTTTCGGGCCCGAAGGTCGGCCAACAGGTGGAGACGCGCCGCCCGCAAGGCCGCCGGAACGTCGCCCCGATGTTTGCCGGCGACGAGGGCGGCGTAGAAATGCGTGAACAGCTGCGTCGTCTCGGCGGAGGGCACCTGCCACAGCGAGACGATGGTGTGCGCGCTACCCGCGACCAGAAACGCGCGGCTCAAACCCAGAGTGCCTTCGCCGTCGCCGCTCACGCCGAGGCCGGTTTCACAGGCCGAGAGCACGGCCAGCTCGGTGCCACGCAGGTCCATGCGCGCGACCTCTCGCGCGCTCAGCACGCCGTCGTTGGCGGCGGACGCGCCCGACGAGATGGCGTTGGCGCCCGACAAGACGACGCCGCTCATGGCCATTGGATCCACGATGGGCGCCGCGGCGCCGTCGGCGACGGAGCGCTGCAGCAGCTTGGCGATTCGTAGCGGATCGATGGGCTGGCCGCACGCTTTCGGGTCGGAGAAGAAGCCATGCGTGGCGAGGTGGATGAATCGTCGGCCGGGCAGCGCGCCGCGCACGCTGCGCTCCGTGGCGGCGGTGCCCGAGGCCAGCCAGACGTGGTCGGCCACCCGAGTGGCCAGCGATCGCGCGACGGCGGGCGCCTCGGTCGGCGGCAGCGCACCCCAGCTGGCCGACCGTCCACACACGGCCGCGCCGCGGCTGACCGCGTCGGTGTGCAGGGCGACGTTCATCTCCTTGGCCGCGCTCGCCGACACGGCGCAGCCAGCGGCGGTACAGACTTGCCAGCCAGCGACCGCGGTCGACAGCGACCGCTGAGCGCGCTGGTAGTCGAGATCACCAAGCACAAAGGCGCCCTTAGCCGCGTGGGACGACGACCCGCGCACGCGCGCCGCCGCGGCTGGGAAGGGCAGATAAGCGAGCGTGCGATCCTCGATGAGATAGCGCCCCTTGGCGTCCGGAAGCGCGTCGAAGGCGACGTCCGCCAGCGCGCCGGCGGGCACGATCCAAGTCCGATGTGCGCGGCCGGCGGCGGCCGCCACCGGGGTCCACACCTGTCCGCGCAGCGCTTGGCCGGCGGCGTCGAGCGCACGAAAGGTCTTGCCGCAAAAGCGCGCGTTCTTGCGCTTGACGAAGCAATCTGTGGCGGCGTTCAGCGCGGCGCGCCACGCCTTCACCGCGGCGTCGATGGCCTCGCGGCTGCCCAAGTCGACCCAGCGGACCTTGCATCCCCGTGGGTCGACCACAAACGCGGCGTAGCGGCGCTCAGCGACGGGCAATCGCGCGTAGCTGACGTAGTCGACGAGGCTGGACTTCGCCCGCTGTAGCCCCGCGCAGACGGCCTTGACGGTAGGGTGGAGGTGCCCGGAGCGCACCGCGAGGCTGGGGACTTGGGCGGCCAGCTGACGCTCGATCGCCGCGACCTCGGCGGCGAGGGTCTTGGCCGATGGGCGTGCGCGCGCCGCTGGCGCGGCCTTCGCTGCGCCCGACCGCCCGAGAGCAGCCGTGGCGGCAGCAGCAGCCCCACCGCGGGCGATCAACAGCGCCTGCTGCTGGGTCTGATAGCGACGCAGCAGCTGCCGTGTCTCCGGGGTCGCAGCGGCCTCGGCGCGCCTCAGCTGCCGCCACAAGGTCTCCACGCGGGTGCCGGCGCCTTGCCAGCGCACGACCTGAGCGAAGCCACCGCGGGCGTCACGACCCGCGGCGTGGGCGCTGACCGCGGCGTTGAACAGGCTGCCCAGGTCGCCGACTTGGTGGAGCAGCGCCATGTCGCTGGAGGCCGCCGCTGCCGAGGCGTTGATCTGCGCCAGCAGCTGCTCAGACGCGTCATCCACCGCACGCATCGCCGCGCGGACCTTGCCCAACGCCAACAACAGCCGCGCGATGTTGACCCGCACCGCCTGCGTGTCTGGATGCCACCCGCCAACAGACGCCACAAGCAACGTCTCCGCCTGACGATAGGCCTTCAGCGCCGCATCCCGGTCGCCGCTGTTCGCCAAGGCGACACCGAGGTTGTTCCAGACGCCCGCGACGTGCGGATGCCCTGGGCCCAGTCGCTTGGCCAGACCGCTCACCGCCTCGCGCAGCAGCGGCACCGCCTTCTCTGGCTGCTGTCGTGACGTGTAGTGCCCAGCCAGCGCCGCCAGCCGTCGCAGCGTATCGGGATGGGTCGCGCCCTGCGCCCGGCGGGTCTGCGTATAGGCGAGGTTCAGCAGCTGCTGCGCTTGATTGAGGCCCTTGGTTCGCTCCTCACCATCGGGCAACCGCGCGGCGATGTGGTCCAGCAGCTGGCCCATCTGCATGTAGACCAGGGCGGTGTCTGGATCGCCGCGCTTGAGACCCTTCTCGCGCAGGTCCTTGCACTTGCGAAAGGCGATCATCGCGCCCTGAAAGTCGGAGAGCGACTGCAGCACCTGACCAAGAATGAGCAGCGTGCTCGCGCGCTTGAGGCCGTGCGAGTCGTGCCCTTTCGGCCACAGCGCCATGGCCTGCTCCAGATAGCGCCGCGCCGATGCGTATTCGCCGTTCAGCTGCTTGAGCGCGCCCAGGTTGTGATAGCTGCCCGCCAGATCGTCGGCTGGGGCGTGATGAGCGGTACGAATGCGAATCCCCTCCAGCAGCAGCCGCTCAGCTTCAGCGTACTGGCCGCGTTCGGAGAGCAACACGCCGAGATTCGTGAGGTCCGTCGCCACGTCGGCATGAGCAGGCCCCTGCACCAGACGCGCGATCGCCAGGCTCTTGCGATAGGCCGCCTCGTAGCCGGCGTCGTCACCGAGCGCGTTGAGCGCAAACGCCAGGTTGTTCCACATCACCCGGATCTTCGGGTGTTCAGCGCCCCACACGGGCGTCGCGACCTCCAGCGCCGCGCCAAAAAGATCACGCGCCTCCGCCGGCCGCCGCGCCCCAAGCGCCACTTGGCCGAGCAGCTGCAGCGTCGCCGCGACGTGTGGATGATCGTTGCCGTACGTCGCTTGTTGCTGGGCGAGCAGCCGCTGTAGGGCGTGTGACGCCTCCTTGAACTTACGTTGCCGCAGCAGCGTGTATGCGCTCTGCCCCGCGGTCTCAAAAGTGTGCGGATGTGGCGCACCAAGTCGCTTGCGAAACAGGGCATACGCCTCGCGCAGCCGACTCAGCGTGCCGGGACCATCGTGGGCTTGATGCGCTGCGACGGCCTGTTTCCTCAGCGCCAGCGCTCGGGCGACGTCGGCCTGCCCTTGTGCGTCAAGGCGCGGTGTCGCCACCCATTCGACCCGCCGCATCCCCGTCGCGTCCGCCCACAACTTCAGCGCGCGACCCTCGGCCACGGTCATCTTGCCCTCGCGCGCGACCTGCACCACCGAGCGCTTGTGTTTGACGGCGTGGACCAACACCGCCGTGCCCAGGTCACCGAAACGGCGCACCAGCAGACACGCGCTCGTGGCTGGCCAAGCGCGACAAGCATCCCTGCACATGGCCAGATCGTTCGGCTTCTTCAGGTGGCTGCACATCGCAGCGTTCGCGGCGGTGGTCTGGTTGAACATCGCCGCGTGGGCGATGGCTGGCGCGACCGTCGCGAGGACCTGGAGCAACCCCAGCGTCGCGAGACCGACAACAACAGCGCGAGGCGGGGCGGGGTCGTGGTGCATATCCACGGCGGCGTCTACTTGGTGTCGGCGCCGATCTTCTGGATCGCGAGGATCTCCAGACCGACCGCACGCGCGCTCGGCTTCTTCGCTTTGAGCTCCTTAGCGATGACCCGCAGATGCTTGGCGATTTCCCGGTCCGAGCCACCGAAGCTGGCGTCCTTGTCGAGCATGATGGCGATGGGCTCCGCCATGTCGGCGTAGGTCTCGTTGCCACCGATCGAGGCGTAGAGCAGCGCGCCACCGGCCCAGATTCCCGCCATGTAGTAGCCATGCGCGCGCTGTGGCCCCGCCGCGACGCCACGCATGCCCGCCTTCAGCGCCTCAGCGAGGAAGAACTTGCCGCTCGCCGCCGTGCGTTTGCCCTGCGAAGCGCCGAGGACCAAGTCCATCGCCGCGCCGCGCGCTTCTGGGCTGAGATCCGCGAGCAGGCTGGCGCTCTTCTTCAGCAGCTCGGCGGCGTCCTTGGACTTGGCGACGTCGCGCAAGCTCATACGCACAAACAGGTAGCTGAGGCTGATGCCGTAATGCAGGACACGCATGTCTTTCGCGTCGGAGGCGCCGGCGAAACCAAACCCCTTCTCGGCCGCTTTCGGCATGACAATTCCGGCGGCGAGGGCCGCTTTCGCCTCGCTCTGGTCGACCTTAGCGACCGCGGCGTAGTTCGCGAGGTTGTACCAAGCGACGTTGGCGCCAGCGCCGACGCCGAGCACGGGCTGCACGGCGACCGTCTCTGCCTCAAGGATGTCCGAATCCGTCGGCGCGCTGATGGCCTCAGCGACGACCGGCACCGCGATGGCCGGCGCGGGTGGCGCCGCGACGGGGGTCTTCTTGTCCGCCGTAGCCGCCTTGTCGACCTTCTTGGTCGCGGCTGGCCGCCGCACTTTGGTCTTCTTCTTGCTGCCCGCGAACGCTGGACCCGCCGTCATCATGGCGACCACCGCGAGGGCTGCGACGAC
>CALENB010000208.1 GCA_937910235.1 uncultured Myxococcales bacterium
GCGGCCTCGTGCTCTATCAACTCGAGTAGTCTGCGCTCTGATTCGATTTGCGCCTTGATTGCCGCCGTCTTCTTTTCCGACGCGGCGAGGTCGAGCTTGGCCACCGTCTGAGCGAATCCGATCCGCGTCTCGGCAATCGTCCCGACCTGGTGCGCTGTCTCGCGCTCCGACTTGGCTAGCTCGAGACGCTGCAGCTGCACGCGGCGCAATCCCTCCGACGCCGCGGCGTGATTGCGCGCCGACGCTGTCAGCTCTTTCGCGACGCCGAGGCGCTCAGCGCTCAGGCCCAGCGACTTGGCGACGTCTGGTAGTGTGCGCAGTGCGCCGCCGAGCTTACCAAACTCTGCCTGGAATTTGCGCAGCGCCTCCGGGCCCCCAGCGAGCGCGCGGACAAACTTCTCAGCCGCCTCACCGCCATCTTTGCCGAGCGACTCGGCGTTGCGCGTCACGTCCTTGAGCAGTCCGTTTGACGGCCGCAACCCGTTGTCGGCGAGGTCGTCGAGCGCCTGCGATAGTTTGATCGCGCCGGCTGTCGTGATGTCGAGTGTGTTTTTGAGCTCGGTCGCGCCCTCCGCGCCAAGTAGCCGCAGCTGCGCGCGTGCCTCGCTAAAATGCTTGGCGACGACGAACGCAGCACCGCCGACGGCGGCGAGGCCGGCAACGGCTGCGCCGGCCGCGCCCGGTAGCAGGCGCATCGCGGCATCGACGAGCGCGATCCCGTGCGTCGACTCCTGCAGCGCGCCGCCCGCGCCGCCGGCGGCGGATGCGAGGCGCGTGAAACTGTCGTGCTTGCCCTGTAGACCGGGCAGGCCGTGAGCGAACGCGCCCTTTGACTTCGCGCCGGCGGCGGAGATCTTGTTGCCGGCGCGCTCGGTAGCGGCGGCGGCGCGCTCGGTCGCTTTGGCGGCGGCGTCGATGTCGGACGCCGCTTTCTTCTCGGCGATGGCGAGCGCTTTGGTGCGCTCCGTCGCGCTCTTGCGCACATCAGACGCGCGGCGGATCGCCTCGTTTGCGCGCTGGTTCGCGGCTTTGACCAACTCGGTCGAGCGCGCGTATTTATCGAGCGCGCCCTTGGCCTGCTCGATCGCGTCGCTCGCCGAGTTGGCTGCGACGATCTGAATCCGCTGTTGGACGTTGGCAATCGCGCCCATGGTCTAGTCCTCCGCCTGGCGCAACGTCATCACACCGTCGACGGCCCATGACGCGTAGCGGTCGGGCCACCCTGCGAGCGGTGAGATATGCGCCAGGCGCGACAGTGTGCGGACGGCGGCGTAGTGCGGCGCGTCGAGCAGGTCGAGCGGGCAGTGCGACCACTGCAGGTCGGGCACGTCACCAGGCGTCGGCGCGTGCAAGCGCTTGGCGCCCTGGCATCCGAGCGCGAGCCGCATCATGGCGCGGTCGCCGCGCGCGAGTCGCTGGAGTGTGGGCAGGGCCGTAGTCGCGGTCATGGTCTGGCCTCGGTGCGTCACGGTCCCCCCTGCCCACTGCGTCAGTTTCCCCAGGAATCCAGCTTGATCGCGTCGAAGGCGGCGACCCACAAGGCGACGCGTGGCTGCTCGATGAATTGTGCCGCCTTGTCCGCGTCGCCGTCGATGTCGACGAGTCCGAGCGTGATGAGCGTGCGCATCTGCTCGATCGGGTCTTCGCTGTCGTAGAGCTTCTGTGATTCGAAGTAGTTGAGTGTCTTAAGCGCGAACACTGGCCCGGCACCCTCGCCCTCGGCGACGAGCGCTGCGGTGTCCTGGTCGTACTGGTAGCGTCTGATCGCGCCTGCGAAAATATCCATAGGTGGCCCCTATCGTGATAGTGGTGGCCGATAGTTGAGCGGCGCGGGTGGGCCACCACAGCCGCGCCGCTCAACACGTATCAGCCGAGGCCGACGCGCGCAATCGAGTCAAGCGGGCTGTCCGCTGACGTCTCGGCGGTGTCCGTCGAGTCGGCGGTGTAGCTACCAGCCTCGAGCTCGATCTGGTAGGCGACCTGCTCGCCGCGCATGCTGATTTGCGGCGCTGCGCTGATCACGCCGCTCGGCATGAGCAGCGCGAAGATCTTACCGACGACGCTGCCGACGTACACGCCGACGGACACGCGCGACCCGAGCTCGAGCGCGGCCTGCCAGCGGTGCTGGCCGATGGTTGCGGCGCCGCCAGCTGCGTCGAGCACCGCGTCGGCGGTGTCGTACAATGTGTTGAACGACATTTTGACGCGCGGTTTGAGCACCGAGATCGACGTCACGCCGTTGTCCGCGCCGTGGCAGCCGTTCTCGCGCAGTTCGCCCGCGGCCCACTCCCACGTGCAACTCTCGAGCCCGCACTTCTGCGCGGTGTCGATCGTCACGTAGCCGTTGTTGCTGCCGACGATCTGCGGGATGCGCGCGTAGGAGCCTGGCACCTGCAGGCCGCCGTCCGCTTTGTTGATCTCGAAGTCGTAGAAGCTGTAGGCGAATTCGATCGTCGGCACCTCGCCACGGTTCCACGTGATTTTTGCGCTCGAGCAGTAGGCGCCGATCAGGTCGTAACATGACTCGGTAGCGGGGCCGACCCAGCGGAACCCGAGCGGCTGCGTCGATGTGATCTCGCTGCTGGCGTAGGCAGTGCCGGTGCCGTAGAGGTGCGCGGCAGCGTCGTTGACGTTGTTTTTTGCGGCTTCAAACAGCGTGACAACCTGCCCTACCTTGGTTTTCGCGAAGCCGATTTGCGGGACGAGCGACGTCGCCGACAGCGCGGCGACGACGAGTTGTCCGACGTCGATTTTGTTAGACGCGGCCGCGTTGTCGCACGTGATTTCCGACGCGGTGCCGCTCATCATGCCGCCAGACGTGTACTGCGACACGCTGACGCCGAGCCCGCGCACAAAATTCGCGACGCTGGCGATCGCGCTGGAGTTGGAGCCCATCGCGTTGGCTAGCATCAGGAACCACAGCGGCATGACCTCGAGCCCGACCGGGGTGCCGCCTGGATCCTCGTTCGTCGGGTCGTATCCAGACACGAGCCCCTCGAGCGGCATCGAGAAACCGATCGTGCCGCGCCGCGAGCCGACGAGCCGCTCGTTTCCGGCGCCAACGACGCCGGTCATCAGTTCAAGCTCTGTAACCTCGGTGTTGAACGCGACCTTCGGTATTCCGCCCTTGATCGGGAAGAATTCCGCGTCGGTCGTGTTGGCCGTCGCGAGATCGCTCTGCATCGTTACCAGCAGGCTGTGATCGTCCCAAGTGCTCATAATGCCCTCTCAAATTGAATGAATATGGATCGCACGGATTCGATCCGCCCTTCGCCGTCGCTGGCCACTGTCGCCGGCGATGGCTCGATCGCGAGAATTTTGTCGGTCGTCGACGCCCACGTGTGCAGGTCGCTGAGCATATCCTCGGCGTCCTGCAGCGCGTGACTGTAGGCGCCGCGCTGGCCGCGTGCTGGCATGGTGTCGGGGTAGAGCACGGATATCTCTAGCGTGGTCTCCCAGTCGCTACACGTGCTGCCGCCGCGCGGCTTGCGGATCGCTCCGTCGGCGGTGATGAACGTCTGGCGTTTGCCGGCGCTCGCGAGCGGGTCGCCCAGCGTCACGCGGAAACGGTCATCTGCGCTCGACTGCGCGCGCGGCGTCAACGCCTCGATGCGCGTCGTGAGCAGGTCTAAGATGGTGGCGGTGTCCATGGCCATGTTAGCGCGTCGCCTGGATCACGCCGAACGATGGCACGACCTCGTCGCCCGTGAACGCGCCGTCCTGGTTGGCGTCGTACGGCAGCGAACCGATGACCTGCGCCAGCGCGTCGTCTCGCGCGAAGCGTAGCTCGCGCTGCGCCTCGTAGATTTGCCCGCCGTGCGCGATGCCGCGCTGCGCGAGCTCGTATCGGATGCCGAGCAGTGCCGGTTGTGTGAATACCGCGCTCGACAGGTAGAGCCAGGGGCGCCGCCCGGTGCCCTCCAGCGTCGCCTGGATCGCAGAGTCGACGCGGTCGGCGACGCCTTGGCACCAGAGCTCCGACCGCTCACCGCCGAGCTCGGCCAACACGTCGCGCACATCGGCCGCGGTGATAGGTGACACCCATCGCTGACGCACGACGGCGGCAGGTTGGCTGTCGTCGATCGTCGTCGTGCCGTCACTGTACGTCCAGACGAGCCGCCAGTTAGCGCCGAGGTTGGCGACGCCTGGTGCGGTGACGGTCGCGGTGAGCTTGGTGTTTTTGACTGCGCTCGTCAGGTCTGGCACGACCTGTAGCCCGGTCACGAGCGTCACCGTCTTCGCGGTCGCGTCGACGATTGCTGCGGTGCAGTTGTACGCGACACCGTCGCTTGTGACCTGCAGGCGGTCGCCCGGCGCGATGCCGCTGACGCTCGCAAGCTCCAGCACATCGGCGGTCGTGCCGCTTGTCGTCGTCGTCGACACCGTCGGCAACGTGACGGCCGGCGCCGACAAGGCAGATCCGTCAGGTGCGACGACGGCGAGCGATGCAGACGTAGCGACACGGTCGGCCGTTAGGCTGACTGGCGTGCTCGCGTCGTACTGCAGTTCCACGCTCGACATCGTCGCACCCTCCGGACCGGGTCAGTTACGCGACGTCAGACCCGATGATGCCGTACTCGTAGGGCGCCTTGAACGGCGCCGCCTCGTACTCGGCCACGAAGTGGGTGAACAGCCCATCATCGCTCGAGTTGATCGACACGCTCGGCGCCGCGGCGATGTGCGTACCAACGGGCGAGCCGTTGGCGTCGATCAGAAACCAGTCATCCTCGTCAGTCGTCCAGTTCCAGACGACCACGTTTTGGATCAGCGGCTTCAGCGTGTTGGTCGCCATGTCGGCGCCCGACAGTGTCGAGCCCGTGACCTCGCCAGCGAGCTTGCGATTCTTCGGCCCAACGACGAGCGTGAGCCCGCCGGTGGTGCCGAGGTGCAGCGGCACGCCGCGGTCATCGCGGTATTTGTTGAGCAGCTGGATCGCCGCGTCGAGCGCGACCTCTGAAAACGCGGACGTGATCATGTTGTCCTGTGTGCCCGCACCAGCCTCGCCCTGCAGGAACGCCAGCCCGGTGTCGATGTACTTCATGCCAACGCCGACCTGAAACGCACCAGCTCCAGCGCGCGGGTGCGGGGCGGCGAACAGGCCTTCGAGAAAGTCGAAGTAATCTTTATTGAGACTCACCAGCACCTTGTTGGCGAGCTCCACGCCGGCGCCCTCAAATCCCATCTCAGTCGTCAGCATTTTGTTGTTGACGGTGTGCTTGATCACCTTGTGTGACGTCGTGACATCGGCCTCAAAGTTGGCGATGTCGGTGGCGGCGAGCGTCGACGCGGTCTTGGCCAGCGTCGCGGCGAGCCCGCCGATAGAGCGACCGCTGATCTTGAGCGTGCCGCCGGCGCCAGTCGTGACGCGCCCAGCGAGCGCAAACGCGCTGGTGTTCTCGGCGAGGCCGTGTAGAAAAGATCGCTGTACGATTACCGGAGCGTTGACTGCGTTGGCCATTGGGCACCTCTCTTGTGAAAAGTGCGATCCTACTGGCCCCGGTCGCTCGTGGGTGCGTGAGTTGTGGATCTACGGTGCACACCAGCGCGCCGCGCGTCAAGCGTAGTGTGTCCCGTACGGCCCATCGATTTTTTGTTTGAGCATCGCGGTGTCGCTCATGTAGCCGCGCCGCTGCGCCTCAGCGATTTTTGCGTTGCGTTGCTCGCGGTCGGCGAGCCACTCAGAGCGCGGCTTGATCCAGGCCTCAGCGAGGGGAAACGAATCGATCACGGGCTCGCCCTCGAGCAGCGTATAGCCCTTGTCCGCGAGTCGGCGCCGATGGCTGGCGATCTTGGTCCTGTTCTTTTCCGGGCTGCTCAGGTCGACGACGGCGCTGGCCCACATTGCGTAGTCGAGCCCGACGACACGGCCGGGGCGCGACTCGTCGCCGCGCGCGTCTCTGTTGGTTTTGCGGTCGGCGGCCGCTTTGAGCGCGGCCTTGCTTGGCAGCTTGAATGCACCGCTCTGCTCGCGCTCTTGCCCCTGATCTTGATCTTTCCCGCCCATCAGCGACCCCCTGCAGCGCGACGGATCGCGTCGATCGAGACGAGCGGGTTGACCACCTCGCCGCTCATGATGCGCGCGAGCGCGCCCTTGGCTTTGGGCTCCCAGGTCGACGGCGCGGCCGTCGTCTGGCGTACAGCCTCCGGGTGCGCAGCTGTCCACGCGTCGAGCGCGGCAGCGCCGTCGGCGGTGCGCGGATCAACATCGGGCACGTAGTCGCGGAAATTCGGCAGCACGCCGATCTTGTCGAGCGCGAGCGTGCGCGCCTCTTTGCGCACCTCGCCGCGCCCGGCTTCGAGCTCAGCGGTGAACGCGGCGCGGTCGGCGGCGAGTTGCTCGGCAGCGGTGAGCGCAGCGGCGGCGCCGTCGGCCTTGCCTGCGAGCAGCTCGGCGATCTGCGCGTCGCGCGCGGCGAGCTGCGCGGCGTAGTCCGGTGGCGTGTCAGGCGGTGCGCCTGGCGCGGCTGGTGGTGCGATGTTCGCGGGCGGCTCGGCGCCCGGTGGCGGGGCGGTTGGGTCAGTCATGGCTAGCGCAGCTCCCTCTTGATGGCATCGTAGAGACGACGATCGCCTTTGACGCCGTCCTCTTGTATCACGACCCCGCCGAACGACGTGATCAAAATACCGGTGTAAATGTCGGTGATGGCGGCGAGCTGCGCGCGCGATTCTTCATCGGTCGGCTGGAGCAGGCCGATCTTGGTCGCAGTGAACACCGCCGAGGCCTTGTGCGAGTTGCGCACCAGCTTTGGCTTGCGCCTGCGCTTCACGATGCCCTCGCTATCGCGCGCGAGCTCGCGCACTTGTTTCGCGGCGAGCTTGCCGTTGTCGCTGAGCGTCACCTCGTACTCGCCTTTGACACGCTTAGTCGTGGCCGTGCGTACGCTCGACGCGCCGAGCGACGACCCGGCAAACTCGATCACGACCGCGTCGCGGCCGTAGTTGCGCACGCGCATCGAGCGGAGTAGCGCGCCGGTTACGTTGCCGTAGCTGGCGCGCACCGCCTGGTGCATGTCCACGCTCGATTTCCACGACGTTTTTGTGGTCTTGGCTTCGGCGGCGTAGGCCGGGGATATGTAGTAGCGACGGCGCTTGCGTGGCCCAGCTCGAGGGTCGGCGCTGTAGGCCTTGCCACGCGTCGCGGTGCGCCCCTTGATCAGCCGGCGGCGGATGTGCGTGGCCGTCGCTCGCGCCAGCGCCATCGCTGGCGCGAGCGACGCGCGGATCTCCGGCGTCGCGGTCTTGGTGAAGTGCGTGATGATATCAAGCTGAAGCATCAGCGCCCCCCATCGGTGGCGGCGCGTCGATGACGCCGAGATTGCGCGACTCGGCGAGGTTGCGCTCGACCTGTGCGAGCGCGGCGGCGTAGCTGATCCCCTTCTCGCGCGCGAGGTCACCAGCGGGCGACGCGGTGCCGGCCTCGTACGTCTGCGCGCGCGCCGACGCGGCGCTGTTGGGATCGGCCGTTGGTATGAGCTCGGCATATCGGATCGAGACGCTCACAGCCTGGCCGATCTGCACGGCCTCGCGCGCGTCGAGCACGGCGGCAATGAGCTTGGCGAGTTGCGTCTCGGCGCGCTGCAGCTCCGGCTTGATCTTGCCGCGTAAGCGGGATCGGTCCTGCGCACCGAACAAGCGCGCGCTCGCTGTGACCGCTGTATTCGTCCGAATGAATGACGACGGATCCATACCGAGCTGCGAGCAGTACAGGCGAATTTTGTGCTCAGCGAAGCTGACGAGCTCAGCGACGGGCACCTGCCCCTGCACGACGCGCAGCACCGGCGACGGCGTCTCAGGGTTCCCGCTGCGCATCAGCGTCATGATCTTGTCAGGGCCGACCTGCATCTCGCCGACTTGCTGATTGATGTCTGCGCCCTCGATGACCTTTTGTGGCCACGCGCAGTGCTTCACGATTAGTTCATCGTCGGCGGCCTGCACGCTCAAGCTCAGTTGCAGGTTGAGCACGGCCTGTCGCACCGGCGCGGCCCAGCGCCCCGGCTCCGGCTTGACGCGGCGCGCGACGACGACCGGTACGCGGCCGAACGTGTGCGATGTGTCGTCGTTGTAGATCCCCTGCCACGCACCGCCGACCTGTCGGCGCGCGGTCGTGCGGGTAAGCTCCATCCGGCCCATGACTACCTGCCCGTCGATGACGGACGTCGGCACGGACACGACGAGCCGATCCCACGTCGACGGGTCGCTCGCGTCGAGCGGGTCGGCGATCTCCACTGTCTCGACCTGCCACGGCATGATCACGAGCACGCGCACGCGGCCGGGCGCGACGGGCACGACGACGAGCAGCGCGGTATTTTGGACCCACAGCGCGTCTTCGACCTGCGACATTACACCGTCGATATCTGACGCGGCGTAAACCTCGCGCATCTTGCGGTAGCTGGTGTCGGCGGCGTCGGGAAACGTGCGCACGAGCGGCAGGCGGTACAGCCCAGACAGTTCGTCGATGTAGCGCTCGACGAACGGGATCGCACGCACGGCCATTGTGGTCGTCGGATACTTGCGCGCGAGCTCACGCTTGACCGGCTCGTAGTCGCCACGCGCCAACTGATCCAGGTCTTGCGACTGCTCGACAAACTCTGCTTGATTCCAGACTGCGACGTTGCCGATTATCACTTTGACCCCCTACGCGCACACGATACCAACGCGTTACCGGCTGTGTCTATCAGAGTTGCCCGCGCCGTGCGACGACGGGTCGCGCGGCTGATCTCGCGCCAGCGTGAACAGCGTGCGCCCGCCGTGCAACTGCGGCATGTGCGCGCTGGCGCTCACCGCGTAGCGCAGCGCGTCGCAGATGTGATCGTTGATGTTGTCCTTTTTTGGCACCGTCGTTGGCTGGCCTAGCGCGTCGAGGTGGTAGCAGTAGCCGCGCATCGCTGGGATCAGCGGCGCGGTGACGCCGGTCGTGATTTGCGCCAGGCGGTCGCTGACGCACAGCTGCACGTCGCCCTCGTGCGGGTCGAGCATGTCGCGCACGTTCTCGATGCCAGTGCGCACCTTCTGCTCGTGCTTCTTTTCCATCCAACGGATCGGCGTCGACGAGTAGCGGGCCTGCAGCGCTTGGTTCCACTCTGGCACAGCTCGGTCGACTCCTATGAGCGCAGGCGCCGACCCACCGAGCTCGGCCGTGTGACCGTCGATCCATGAGCACAGGCGCGCGAAGAACGCGGCGCGCGGGATTCCATCACACACGAGCTCGTCGGCGACGGTCCACACGCCGCGCGCGTCGACCTGCGCCATGATGGCGACGTGATGATCTTGCGTGCCCCAGTCGCCGCCGTACACGCGCTGCGCGCCGCGGTGATCTTCCCAGCGCCACGGCACAATATGGCGACCTTCAAGTTGCCAGACGGTGTTTTGAGGCTTGAGCACGCGCCCTTCGACCTCCTGCAGATACCGGCGGCGGCTCATGCTCTTGAGAACGTCGTAGTAGTGGTCTGGCAAGTACGGGTTGTGAAAGCTGCTCGAGGTGATCGCGGTGTACTGCGCGAACGTGCGCGCGGCTTTGTCGTCGTTGCGCGCGATGGCGTCGAGGTAGCTGCGCTGCGCGTCAACGAAGCGCTTGGTGATACCGCGCAGGCCGTTGGGGCTGGTCGCGAACGCAAGCCCCGGCATCGGGCCGTTTCCCCGGAGTCGGCCGGTGAACACCGACCACACTTCCTCTGGGTCGGCCTCGCTCCACTCGACCTCGTCGGCGCCAGCAAAGGTGAGGGTCAAGCCGCGGATCTTGGCGATGCGGTTATATGGCCGGAAGTAGATCGAGCAGCCGTTCGCCAGCGTCAGCTTGGCGTTGCCTTTGTCGTAGTCCGCCACGAGATTGACGCCGCAATTTTCCTGCGCCTGATCGAGCTGATCGAACAGCGTCGGGAGCAGGACGGATTGCAGGTCGTTACCCGTCCGGCCCATGAGCGCGCCGATCCCGTCTGGGTTGGCGAGCGCGCGGTTAAGGATCCAGGCCGTGAGCGCGTAGCTCTTGCCGCTTCCGACGCCGCCCAGAAACAGCGAGAACAGCGACGGGTCGCGAACAAATCGAACCTGCTTGTCGTAGAGCCCCCACGCCGCGTCGAGGTCGAGCGCCACCGCCGCCTGCTTGCGTGACGCTCGGCCACGCGGTGACTGCGCGCGGGTGTACGGGACGATGCGCGGCATCTACTCCGTCTCGATGATGTCGCCGACGACGGGGTGAGGCGCAGCGCGGTCGGCGATCTCTGGCCGCGTCGACGTCTTGCCGGCGCCCTCGTAGGTCACAGTGATGTGCGCGCCGCCGGTGCCGCCGGTCGGGTCGGCGAGCTGCACCGCCGCGGCGACGTGGCTGGTCGCTTTGTTGATCGCGACGAGCAGCGCTTTGGCGTCGATCTTGTCGGCCTCGAACAAGCGCTGCGCCAGGCGCAGCTCATAGGTCGTCATCGCCGAGAGGTCGGCCGGCGTGAACCCGTCGGCGTGCGCCTGCGTGATGGCAGCCTTGTCGCCGGCGGTGAGCAGCGGATTTGCCATGAGCGCGCGGAGCAGGCCGCGTTTGTTTGGCGCGCGCTCGGGCTTGTCTTTGGCTTTTGCTTTCGCCTCCGCTCCAGCGGTGGCCGTGTCGTTGTTGCGGGCCAGCCTCCGGGCCGGCTTGCTCGCGTCGCTCTTTGGTCTGCCGGGGCGCATCGGGCCTCACATTTTAGGGTTGCGCGTACTTTGTGCGGGGTGAGAGGGCCGGCTTTGACCCCCCACCCCTAGAAAACGCGCCCCCCTATGCGGCCAGCAGCGCGCTTGAGACGCCGCAAGCGCTCGCGCGCGCTGTATGTCGCCTGCGAGCATCGAGCCCGTAGACGGCCGCTGAGCGCGCGTAGCGAC
>CALENB010000209.1 GCA_937910235.1 uncultured Myxococcales bacterium
GACGCCGCCCGCGACGCCGCCCGCGACGCCGCCGCGCGCGAAGAGGCCCGCCGTCGGGCCGCGGCCCGGCCTTGGGGCTTTGCCGAGCGCGGTGAGCCTGCCGAGCGTTGTCATCTTGCCGAGCGTTGTCATCTTGCCGAGCGTGGTGAGCCTGCCGAGGAGTCGGCTGGGTGCGTTGCCCTGCCGCGTGGTCGGACGCCCGCGCTTGCGCTGACCGTCCGGCTCGAAGTAGTGCCACGTAGCCGACCTGCGTTGACCCTGGTGATACTCACCCTGCTCCCGGACCGCGCCGCCTTCGTACCAGCCGGTCCAGCTTCCCGAGCGCTTGTCTTCCACCACGGGTCCCTTCGCCTGCAGCTCACCGGTGGGGTACCACTCCGCCCAGTTGCCGTTGCCGTCGCTGAGCTGATTCACGCCGAGCAGCTGTCCGTCCCGATTCCACCGGAACCACCCGCCGTCGCGCAGTCCCCGGTTGTAGCTCCCCTCCTCGCGCTTGTTTCCCGACAGCCACCAGCCCGTGTAGAGGCCGTGACGCTGGCCACCATGGAACGCGACTGTGCGTAGCGGGTCGTCCGACGCGTAGCGCCACTGCCAGGTGCCGTGCTTCTGATCGTCTTTGTACGTGCCGATGACACCGAAGTTGCCGGTCGGAAACTGGTAGGTCCACGCGCCGGTTCGCAGGTCGGCTTGCAGCTGGCCCTGGACCGCCAGCGTGCCGGTCTGGTGCCAGGCGCGCCAAGTGCCGGTGCCGGCGCGCAGGTCGCTGCGTCCCAGTTCGCCGCCGGCGCGGTCGAGCTGAATCCAGGCGCCGTCGCGCTTTCCCTCAACCATGCGACCAAAGCGCACGACATCCGCACCCGGCAGATCGGCGCGCGTCAGCAGCGACGACGCGGCACGGCCGCCACGCCAGCGCACCTCTGCGAAGGGGCCGTGCGGCGTTCCATCTGGTCGACGGCACCCCACCTCGATGTAGCCCTGCTCCAATCCGACGCTCTGACTCGACGGGTCGCGCGGCACGCGGCGTGTGCGACGCTGCGTGCCGTTCGGGCATGCGAGGTCAACGCGGCCGCGCTGCGGTCGGTCGCCAGTCGACCGCACGGCACCAGACGCCGCGCTGCGCGCCGCAGAAGCGCCAGTGGTCACGCGGCGCGCTCTCGACCAGCGCGACAGGGCGCGTTGCCCGCTGCCGACCTGCACGGTCCCCGGCTGGGCCGCGGGCGCGCTCGGCCAAGCGAGGCACACCATCACGGCCAAGGCAAACGGCGTCGCCCGGCGCACTGCAGCGTTCGCGTTGATTCGGCGGGCCCTCATGGCTGTCCATACCTCCACGCGGCGCAGGCTACCACGTTCGCCACCGAGGTTGGCGCCTTGTCGTGTGCACCCCAAGCTCGCTGGTGAGCCTGATTCCAGCGTCGCGCCTCGTGCGCGCACGGACTGACCCTTGCCGCCCTCGCCGCGCTGGCCTACATACTGCGCTGAGATCAACCACGCCAACCAATCGCCGTTCAGTCAACAGCAAGGAGCCCATGCGCATCGCCACCCCGCACGGAGACGTGAGTCTCTCGCGTCCCAGCGGCGATCGGATCGTCGAGCGCTTTGCGGGCCTGTGGCGTCTGCCGATCGTCCGACATGGCGATGGCGACTACGGGCTCGCGTTTCAGGTCGGACGGCGCGAGGCCTGGTGCACGATGTATGCGCTGCCGCCGCAGTCGGAGACCGAGCTGTCTTCGCTGTTGCGAGACGTGACGCAGGCCACCCGTGAGAGCCTCGTGATGATGGCTGGCGTCGGCCAGTCGGGGTACCTGCTGCCCTGCGCCTTCATGCAGCCACGCGACGATGGCCGCGTCGTGACGGGCGTCGTCGTCTTCTCGTCCGACCAAGAACCGGTAGGCGGTTCCGCAGTGGCGCCGGCGCCGCTGCGCGATCGATTCATCCAGACGTTTTCGACGTCCGAGGCCGGCGCGCTGCTCCCGGCCTTCGAACGCATCGAGCGGCTACCCAGGCTGAGCGTCGGGATGATGAAGCTAGAGATGGCCCTCGTCGCCGGTGAACCGTTGCTTCTCGCCGCTGAAGAGGCGCCGGGGCGGCTCGAGCCTGCAGTTGAGGCCAGCCTGACGCTGTGGGCTCGTCGCGGCGTGAAACATGTGCCGTGGGCGCCGGCGGTGCCGAGCGCGCTGACCGACGCTGACATCCTGTCGCTCATCGAGGTGGCGCCGCAGGAGCCAGACGAAGCTCCCCTGGATGGCGAGGCATCGGCGCCGCCCCACGCAACGCCGGGCGCTGAGTTGGACACCGCCGCTCGTGAGTTGGAGGCGGCGGCGCTGGAGCTGCAAGCCGCCACGCGCTCGGCCGCAGCGGCGTCACTCGCCGCGCTTGAGCCCGCGGCGGTCGAGCCGGAGGGCGCGTCCGTTGAGCCGGAGGCCGAGTCCGCAGAGCCGGAGGCCGAGTCCGCAGAGCCGGAGGCCGAGTCCGCAGAGCCGCAGGCCGAGTCCGCAGCGCCGCAGGCCGAGTCCGCAGAGCCGATTGCGGTGCCCATTCTCCCGCCACCAAAGCCCAAGTCGGCGCCGTCAGCGCTGCCATCGGCCACAGACGCGCCGATCGCGACGGCGTTGCCGCTCGGTCGACCGACCCAGCCTCTGTTCGCGATCCGTCTGCCACAGCGCGATGAAGCGGACGTGCCGACCGAGCACGAGACCGCAGTCGCCGGCATGCTGAACATCGACGCGACGCTTGCGGCCGTGCTGCACAATCCGTTCAACCGCCTGATGCGCATCGACGCCGACGCCGTGCACGCAGAGCTGATCGCCGCCGCCTTTGAGGTGTGTGTGCGGGTGGGGCGCTTCGACGTCATCCCGCGCGCGTTCGGTCCGGCAAACATCGGCTCCATCGTGATGGGCGGCGTCGCAGGGGTCCAGCTGCTGCTGCGGCACAGCGCGACAGAGACGTGCGCGGTGGCCGTGCGCGCCGGGACCGGCCTAGACGTGCGGCAGCTGGCCGCCCTCGCTCCCGTGATGTTGGCGGGGTGCTCCCAGCTCGCGGCGGTGTGTTTGACGTTGCCGGTGCCGCTGCACGATGAGTTGGCGGGCGAACTTGAGCTGGGCGAACTTGAGCTGGGCGAACTTGAGCTGGGCGAAGTCGCCGCTGATCCGTGGCACACAGTCGCGCTTGACGCCGTGTTGGCCATGATTCAGGTCGCTGCTGACAACAGCCCCCACCCCGATTTTTTCCGCGCCCACAGCAGCTTCGTTCGGGCCTCTCGGCGCCTGTGGCAGGCGGTGGGTGACGCCGCCGCGGGCGATGGCAGCGCCTGGCGTGAGCCGTTGCGCGACGCCGAGCTGCTGCGCCCGATGGAGCGGATGCTTGCGCTGGAGCTCTTGGACTTCATGGATGCCCGGCTCGAGCCCGAGCGCTGGCCGCGGCTGCTGCGCGGTCCCGTCGCGCCGCCGACGGCCGTGGAGAGCAGGGCGCTCGCGTTGCAGATCCAGCCGTCAGGGACGGAGCTGACCGTCGCCTTGCTCGACCCGCAGCTGCCGTTTGCCTGCGGCGTGCGGTTGCGGTCGAGGCGAATTGAGCTCTTCGTCGCCCACCTCGACCGCGCCAGCCACGGGCGCGACTCCACGCCCGCCGCGGCTGATCGCAGCGCGCTCATGGCCCGGATTTGCAGCCTGCTGGAGCTGGACCCCACGAAGGTCGTCGATCGTCAGGGTCAACCGTCGACTTGGCTCTCGCTCGGTTCGTTTGATTGGTTGGATGGCGTGAGCCGCCAAGCGGCCGCCCAGACCGCCGTCGAGATGGTGTGGCTGATGTGGCATCACTTCGACGACGTCCTCGGCCGTGCCGAGTCGTGAGGCGCGCGTGACCTGCGTTCGACCCAGCGCGTGGCCCCTGGAGCGACCCGCCGGCGTGTCCGACTCGGCGATGGCGTTGCTCGCCGCGTCTGAGGTCGTCGATCTGCACCTCGATTCGTTCATCGTGCATCGCATGGTTGGGCGCGATCTGAACCGACGGCACAGCATCGGACCGCTGGGCGGTCGCGGTTTTGGCCACCTCGATTTTCCCACCGCCGTGGCGAGCGGGTTGACGGGTGGGATGTGGTCCATCACGACCAACCCGTTTCGCACCGCCGCGTCGCGCTGGCGGGTGTTCCAAGACAATCTGCGTGACTTTCAAGCCGAAATCGCGGCCTCCGAGGGCAAGATCCGCGTCGTGCGCACGTACGCGGAGTGGCTAGAGGCGCGCGCGGCGGGCGCGCACGCCTGCCTGCCCGCGATTCAGGGCGGCAACGCGCTTCAGGCGGCGCCCGATGGGGTGCTGTCGATCCCTGATCAGCTGATCACTCGCATCACCCTCGTGCACCTCACCAACACCACGTATGGGCCGTCCTCAAGCCCGCTCTCGTTCGGCAAGGGCGTCACCGGCCCCCTGACGCCGGCCGGCAAGGCCTTGGTCGCGCAGATGAACGCAGCCCGCGTGTTCGTCGACCTCGCCCACATCGGCGAACAGGCGTTCTGGGACGCGGTGGACACCCACGACCCTCAGCAACCGCTGCTGGCCACACACACAGGTGTGGACGGCGTGCGGCCCCACTGGCGCAACCTAACAGACGACCAGCTTCGCGCCGTCGCCAAGACCGGCGGCGTGGTCGGGGTCATCTTTCAAGACTGGTTTCTGCGCCGCCCTGGCGGGCCGCGGGACGTGGACATGGTCATCGAGCACATGGCGCACATCGTCAACGTGGCAGGCGAGGACGCTGTCGGCATCGGCAGCGACTACGACGGCGCCATCATCCCGCCGCCAGATCTGCGCGACGGCTTCGCGCCAGCGCGCTTGATCGACGCCATGCTACGACGCGGCTGGCCGGAACGTCTGATTCAGAAGGCGTTGGCCGGCAACTTTCTCCGCTGTTTTGAGGCGCTGCGGCCGGGCTGAGCGACCGGCGCCGTGCCGGGCGTCACGTTCACCGCTCGTCGGCCGCCGTCGTCGTCGGTAGCCAGTCGCTGTCGGGCCACGCCCCGCGCCAGGGGCCCGATTGCGCGCGATCCTCGGCGACCTGTGCGGCGATCGAGCGCTGCGTCTGCACAAACACGGTGGCGCCCTCGGTGCTGAACGTCTCCCCGTTGCGCTGTGCGACACGCTCGGAGACCGGTTGGTGGTCGCGCAGCGCGTCAAGCGCGTCGGCGATCTCCTCTGGCGCCGCGCCTGTCGCCGCCATCTCCAGGGCGATCCGACTCGGATCTCGCTCGCGATCGACCTGCCGCAGCCGCGCCAACAGCGCCACGCTGACGAGCTGCAGCGTCGGGTGCGGGCTGCGTCGCCAGAAGTTGATCAAGCTTCCAGGCGAGCTCGCGTTCAGCCGCAGCTCGGGGTGAAACGCGACCATGTAGAACGCCGGATTCGCGTGTCGGGCCTGGTAGCGTGCCCGCGCTGCCACATACACAGCGTTGAAGGCTTGCGCATCCAAGTCCTGCAATCCAGGGCAGAGCAGCAGCGCGACCTCCGGGTTGCCGGGTGTCGCCGTCGCCTCTAACGCGTCCAGCGCGCCATCGAGGCGTGGGGCGGCGTCGCTGGCCTCTTCCGCCCAGACAACACGGCGCCACAGCCGGCCCTCTTGGCGGCAGCGGCGCGCGAAAGGACAGATGTCCCACTGCTCGACCAGCTCGCGCAGGTATCGGTCACTATGGGTCAGCGCCAGCGTCAGGGCGCGCCCCGCGGCGGCGTCCGTCGCCTCGCACGCTGGCGCGGTTGTTGTCCCGCGACCGTGGCTCAAGGCTGGCTCCGCGGCGCCAGCGCAGCGAGCTGATCAGCCAGCTCGGCGCAGCTCTCCGGCCGATCTTTGGGCTCGCGGGCCATCGCAGTCAGGATGAGGCGCTGCATCGGCGCCGACAGCGCGGGGTTATGCTTGCGCGGCGGCTTGAGCGGTCCAAGCAAAATCGCTGTCAGGAGGCTGGAGATGTCCGCGCCGCCGAAGGGCAGGTGACCCGTTACGGCGTGATACATCGACGCGCCGACCGAGTAGAGATCGGTCTTGGGGGTCGGCGTCACGCCATCCTGCAGCCGCTCGGGCGGCAAATACGCCGGCGTACCAATGATCGACATGCCAGCCTCGGCCGTCGTCGTCAGGTCGAGACTTTTGGCGATGCCGAAGTCCATCACCCGGGCTTGCTGGCCGCCTTCGAGCACGAAGATGTTGTGGGGCTTCACATCGCGGTGGATGACGCCGGCGGCGTGCGCCGAATGCAGGCCCTGACAGACCTGCAAAAAGAGCCGCCGCACCGTCTCTTCTGGCATGGGACCTTTGGCGCGCAGCAGCACGCGTGACATGTCTTCGCCCGCCAACATCTCCATCGTGATGAAGCGACGGCCTCGCCACACGCCGAACTCGTACGTGCGCACGATGGCCGGGTGGCTGAGGCGCCGACAGATCCGCATCTCCTGCCGAAATCGCGCCTGGAACTCAGCGTCGCTGCGGTCTTCTTTCAACAGCTTGAGGGCGACCTCCTCCTCCAACTCCCGATCATGCGCGCGGTACACCTCCGCCATGCCACCGGTACCGAGCAGATCGCGCACCACGTAGCGATCCGCGATCAGGGTACCGGGCTGGAGCTGCGCGCCCCGGCGTCGCGGGCTCACGGCTGGCCCATCGTGGCGCGTAGGCTTGATCTCCCGACGTTTCGCGACCGAGGGCAGATTCAGCTCGGTCGAGTTTGGGTTGTTGCGTCGGGCCCCAGAGTTGGTGTTGGTCGCCACGGTCGGATGGTGGGCCGCTGAGAACGAGAGCGTACGTTTGAACCGGGTTTGGGCGCCGGGAGCGCGGACGCCGGGCGTCTCGTCTTGCGGCGGCGCGGGCGGCGCCGAGGTCGCGCGCTGCGCGGCGTAGGCACCGGAGGAGGCCGGCCGGGTTCGCTCATCGACGACTGTCGGCGACACCTGTGGCGTGGCGTCGGAGGGCGGCCGCCGCGCGCGAGCGCGGGAGTTTGGGCGGTCGACTAGGCGCGCGACGGGCTGGGGCGACGCAGTCGCGGTCGTCGGGGCAGCCGCGGTCTTTGGGACAGGGGCGATCTTCGCCGCAGGGGCGCTCTCAGGCGTGGTCATTTGGCTGGGACGCGCGCCGCCGCTGACGCGAGGATCGTTGGACCGATCCGAGGCCCAGCGCGCGATGGTGACGGCTTCACGCAGGTCGGTGGCGCTGAAGGGGCGGTTAAGGATCACCTCCACTAGGTCGCCGCCCTCGGCGCGATCGACGGGCTGGGCGCCGACCCGCGCTAGAACGACGGTGACCTTGCGGGCGCCGAGCAGCGGTCGCGCCAGCCGCAAGAAATTGATGACGTTCATCTCGGGCAGGTCGCCGTCGAAGACGACCAACTCCGGCGCCTCCAGCCGCAGCGCGTCCAAGACCTGCTCTCCGTGCTGCACCTCGACGACGTCGAACCCCAACACACTCAGCACGTCGTGCATGAGGCTCGACGTGCCGGGATCACCCGACACGGCCACAGCTGTCCCAGCCCGGTATGCACCAGTGATCCCACGAGCCATGAGTGAACCGCCTCCGCAATCGGGGTGGCGAGCGCAGAGAGTGATTCGCGCGTCGACGTTGAAGCCGAGAGTATGCCGTCGCGGCACACTGCGGTGTCAATACTGCGGGTCGTCGCCAGCCCGCCCCCGAAGACCCTAGGCCCCAGGCACCCTAGTCCCCAAACACAAACACGGACTCAGGGTAGTACCGCACCTTGTTGTTCTCCCAACACCAGCGCAGGTGGGCGTCGAGCAGCTGATTCTTGATGTCGAGATCGAGCGGCGCCTGGAGCACAGTGAGGTGAAAATCCACGCGCAACGGGCGCTCAGGGACCAGGAATCGGGTCGATTTGCGCGGAAACAGTTGGCCGGCGAGCGTGCGTTCCAGCACCTCCTGCTTCGAGAACAGCGGCCGCAGAAAGAGCAGGGTGCCGTCTTGATCGGCGAGATCGGCGCGCGACTTTGTGCTGGGTGTGTACACAACACGGGCGCCACGGTCGTCGAGGCACTGCTCGATGCGAGTCAACGCCCGCACGATACGCGTCAGATTGGAGCCCTCCCCCGGCCCGACCCGCAGCCCAGTGGTGACGCCCTCTCGCGAGATGAACGCCATCGCCAGATCCCGGCCATAGATGCGCTCTCGGACCTCGGCCTCGCTCCCGACCCGCGCCACGCGGACCTGATCGTCCGCGATCAGCGTCTCCACGAGCGCGAGTGGATCGAGGGCATCGAGGAGCAAGGCGTCCCACGACGCGAGCCGCACGGCGCTCGACCAGTAGTCGGCCACAAACACGACGATGTCCTGACAACCGAGGCGGCTCATCGCCTGAACGCGGTGCATCCCATCGAGCACGACATAGCGCGAGTCACCGGTGGCGGGGTCATCGACCTCGGCCACGACGATCGGGTTCTTCATGATGCCGTCGTGCTGCACGTAGTCGGAGATGCGGTCGACCTGACGGTCCACCACCCCTTCGTGCACCAACACATGCGCGATGGGGGCGACCTTCAAGCGCTTAAAGATCTCTCGCATGGGCATCGACCTCCTCAGAGCCCACGGCGTGTGCGCTGCGCCACGCAGCCTGCTTGGTCGGAGGCGGCGGCGCAATCCCGCCCGTGGCTGACGCTGAACCGAGTCGGTGTGGCCGAAGCGCCATCGCACGGGAGGCCTACACGGTGCGGCTGTAGCGCGCGTCGGTCTGGCCGAGGCGCGCGTCGTAGATCATCGCTACGTTGCGCACCACGAGCTCACCGAGGTCGCTCAGCTGAAGCCGGTCTGGCGTGTCGAGCACCAGCCCGTCGCCGATGAGCGGCGTCAGTTGCGCGCGCTCAGCGTCGAAGTGTTGATCGAAATCGATGCCAAAACGGGCCGAGATCGCGTGCTTGTCGATCGCGAAGTGGCACATGAGGTCCATGATCACGGCGCTGCGCAGCACGTCATCTGGCGAGCTCTGCAAGGTGCGCGCCCACGCTGGTTTCCCGTCGGCGATCGTGGCACGCCACGTCGGCACCTCCTTGTCGTTCTGGGTGAACGTGCCGGCGACCTGCGAGATCCCCGACACTCCGAGCGCGACCAGATCGAGGTCCGGTCGAACGGTGTAGCCCATGAAGTTGCGGTGCAGTCCGCCGCGCATCCGGGCGATCGCGAGCTCGTCATCGGGGCGCGCGAAGTGATCGATGCCGATGGCGACATACCCCGCCTTAACCAGGTGCGCACGCGCTGCGAGGGCCATGGACAACCGCGCCTGATCGCCGGGCAGACCGTGCCGCTCCATGCCGCGCTGCTGCTTTTTCAGCCACGGCACGTGGGCGTAGCCAAACAGCGCGATCCGACTCGGGCCGAGCGTCAGCGCCTCGTCGATCGTCTCCAGCAGACTGGTCGTCGTCTGCAGCGGCAGGCCGTACATGAGATCCAGGTTGAAGGGCAGCGGACCCACAGCCTCTACGGCCGCACGCACTTCATCGACCCCCTGCTTTCGCCCGACCGCGGCCATCACGTCGGCCTTGAGATCTTGCACGCCGAAGCTGAAGCGGTTGAATCCGAGCTCCAGCAACAGCGCCATATAGTCCCGGTCGACCGAACGCGGATCCACCTCGATCGACCACTCCGCGTCGGCTGTTGGTCGCATCGCCTCGCGAATGCCGTGGATGAGGCGCGTCAGATCGGCTGGTGCCAACCACGTCGGTGTGCCGCCGCCCAACGCCACCAACTCCAGTGGCCGATCGAGGCGGGTGAGCGAGCCGAGGAGCCTGAGCTCCGTGAGCAGATCGTCGACGTACGTCTCGCCAAGCGCGCGATTGCGGGCGATCTGCACGTGGCAGCCGCAATACAGGCAGCGTTTCTCGCAGTACGGCACATGGACGTACAGCGCCAGAGGGGCCGTCGCACCAGCCCAAGCGGCCAAGACGTCCGCATGAAGCGTCGGATCATCCGAAAAATGCGGCGCCGTAGGATAGCTTGTGTAGCGTGGCCCTGGCCGGGCGTAGCGCTCCACCACCTCTCGGGGGGTTTGCGGCGGCAAGCTTGATTCGGTCGTTGGCTCGGTGAGGGTCGCTGTCATCGCGGGACTCCAATGGGGCAGACAGTGTAGGCCCGGGTTGGCGGGCGCGCTGGGAATCGTGCGACCCCTTGTCCGAGTCGCGCGCTTCGGTTCACTCTGCCGGCCTTATCGCAAGGAGTCGACCGTGCAGACACCCGTATTTCCGACCCTCCGCATCTACGCCGACCGCTTTGAGGCCCTCGGTGCCTTCGCTGAGGCGCAGGCCGCCTGGTTGCAGCCCGATGCCAGCGTCGTCGCGCAGCTCGATTCGGCGCTGCGGGACCAGAACACCGGCGTCGTCGCGCACTTTTACATGGATCCCGAGCTCCAGGGCGTCTTGACCGCGTGCACGTGGCCGCACATTCACATCTCCGACTCCCTCGTCATGGCCGACCGCGCGGTGGCGATGGCGGAGGCCGGTGTTCGGACGATCGCGGTGCTCGGCGTGGACTTCATGAGCGAGAACGTGCGCGCCATGCTCGACGCGGCCGGTCACACGGACGTCGCCGTGTATCGCGTCGCCACCGATCCGATCGGCTGTTCGCTCGCCGAAGCGGCCGAGGCGCCCGCGTATGGCGCGTATCTCTCGCAGGCCGCCCACGTCACCCGCGCGCTGCACGTCATCTACATCAACACCAGCCTGCTCACCAAAGCCAAGGCGCAGCGGCTGGTGCCGACGCTGACGTGCACCTCCAGCAACGTCGTGCGTACCATCCTCCAAGCCTTCGCCCAGATCCCCGACCTGACCCTGTTTTTCGGCCCGGATACCTATATGGGCGGCAACCTGCGCGCGATGTTCGAGCGGTACGCCACACTGCCCGATGACGAGATTCGCGCGCTGCACCCCGCGCACGATCAGGCCAGCCTGCGGCGCGTATTGCAGGGGCTGCGCATCTTCGAGTCGGGCACGTGTATCGTGCATCACCTCTTCGGCGCAGACGTCGTCGCGCGGGTGCGGACGCATTACGCGGACGCGCTGGTGTGTGCCCATCTGGAGGTGCCCGGCGAGATGTTCGCGCTCGCCGCGGAGCTGGTGCCGCAAGGGCGCGGGGTAGTGGGCTCTACGTCGAATATCCTCGATTTTATCAACACGAAGCTGGATGCGTCCGAAGTCGACGCCTCGGCGGTGGGTCCTGACGCTAAGCCGCTGACTTTTGTGCTGGGGACAGAGGCCGGGATGATCACGCCCATCGTCCGCGACGTGCAGCGCAAGCTCCGTGCGCGGGGCGATACGCGGCCGGTGGAGATCGTGTTTCCGGTGTCCGACCACGCCGTCGCCGCTTCTGAGGACCCTGCGCTTGGCATCGTTCCGGGTGTGGCGGGCGGCGAAGGCTGCTCAACGGCCGGCGGCTGCGCGACGTGTCCCTTCATGAAGATGAATCGGCTCGACCGGCTCTTTGACCTGTTGCAGCGCGCGCGCCGCGCAGATCCGGGCCTGCAGGCGTTCGAGCCGCGGGTGTACACCGAGCTGCTGGACGGCAAGACCGTCGCCGAGCTGGGTGGACTGCCGATTTTGCACATGCGCGCTTTGGGCCGCGACGGCCGACTGCCGGAGGCGCTGGTCGCCGACGTCTGCACCCGTCACGCGGCGTCAGCGACGGTATGAGCCGCGGCTGGCGACGCGGTCGCGCCCGCGGCTTGGCCGGCACCCTGGTGTGATATGGGTCAACTCAGCGTGCGGCGGCCTGAATCGGTGCGCGCGCTCGCCTATCTGGCCGCAGGCAGCCACGCGATGGCCCGCGCGCCTGCGAGCTCCTGGAGCCACTCGGCGGCGTCGAGGTCGCCGAGTTGCGCGGTCTGTGCGAGGCGATCCAGCGCCGCACTCGCCGCGTCGGCCGGCATCGGTAGGGTTCGCCACCAGCTCAGCAGCGCCGGCGGGCACGGAATCACCGCGACGCCCTCACCCGTCTCGCCCAGCAGCCACGCCGTCGGCTCGTCTAGCGGCGGGCGTGGGCTGCCGACTACGAGCGCGTGGGCCAGCTCTGCGGCGTCGAAGGGCAGCGCCAGGATCTGAAACGCGGCGCTCGGTAACACGTGGCCGTCGTGCGGCGGCGCAGCGATGTCCGCGCCGAGCCGCTCGACCGTGTCGTCGCGCAGCGTCGCGCCGAGCAAGTGGGTCTCAAAGGCGAGGAGACCGCGGGTTACCTTGTGGCTGGGCGGGGCGTCGTGGCTGGGCGGGGCGTCGTGGCTAGGCGGGGCGTCGGCGCCCGCGAGACAGGCGGCCAGACGACTCACCAGCGGCGCGCGCGACGGCTGCGCAACCAGCGCGGTGAGCGTCGGCGACAGCTGCTCGGTCTCGACGAGCCACGCAAACGTCGCAGGCGCCGCGTTCTCGATGCCCAGCTGGAGCTGATGGCGGTCCAAGCCACCGTCGTCGCCGAGGGCGGCGCAAGCGATGCCGATGCACGCCGCGTCATCGCGCACATCGCGCGGCAGCGCCGCGAGCAGCGTCGGCAGCGCCCGGGCCGCGGGCCGCGGGTCGCCGGTCTCGGCGGCGGCGCAGGCGGCCGCTAGCAGCGGCAGCACCGGGGTTGGATCCCAGGCTGCGCCATGCACGCCGCGGTGGGTGACGTCCCAGAGCAGCCGGGCGTGGGCCCGCGCGCAGGTGCGCTCCGCGTCGACGACGAGCTCACCAAAGAGCAGCGCGTCGAACGTCGCCTCCACCGCGTCGGCCATCTCGGAGGCGCAGGCGGCGTGCGGTCCAGGGCCACCGATGGCCAAGAGGGCCTGCACGCGGTCGGCCATGAGGCGCGGGTAGTGGCCGGTCACGTAGGCGGTCGCGTCCGCGCGGGAGTCCAACAGGCTGTGCGCCACGCCGACGGGCTCGCCGTGCAGCCGCTCGGTCACGCACGCCGTCAACTCCGCGTCAAAGCGATCGATGCCATCGCGGAGGTGGTGCGCCGTCGCTTTGAGTCGATCGATGACCGCGATGCTGTCGCCGCTCAGCCACGTCGCGCGCGCCAGCGTCGCCTGCGGGCGCAGCACGTCGGCCTCCCGGCTGAAGCCGTCCTCGTCGAGGCGCGCCACCAGATCTGGCCCGTACCAATGCACGACCGGCAGCAGCTCGGCGAGGCGGGCGCACAGGTACGTCTCCCAGCGCGACATGTCGGGACGCCAGGCATAGCCAACCGCGCGGTGCAGCAGCTCGTGTGGCGTCCATCGGGCCGAATGATCGGGGTGAAACGTGGCGAACGCGCCGTCGAGCTGAAAACTCTGGTACCGCCCGGCGTGCAAGCTGCCGCGGTTCCACTCGCCGTGGTCTGGGTCGAGCGTCGCGGTGTCGCCGATCAGGTCTTCGGGCCACGGCATGAGGGTGCGGTGTTCGTGGTGGGCGACGAGCGCGCCGACCTGCGCGCCGAGGGCGCAGGCACGCAAGCCGAAAGGCGACGCCACCACCTCCGCGAACGGCGCACGAAGCCAGGTCGCCAGATTCGCGAGCGCGGTTCGGTCGACAGCGGCGAGCGCCGTTAGCCAGTCCTGAAGCAGCGGCAGCAGCGCCGCGTCGGGCAGTCCCCTCAACCACGCGCGCCGGGCGGCGGCGGTCGGCAGGTCTGGCGGCGGCGTGATCCCCGGCAGCGCGAGATCGCGGGAAAGTCGCCCGAGCGGGAGGTGTTCCGTCATTGCGGTGGTCCGTCTGTGCCAGCCGCGTGGTCGTCGCTCGCCGCATCGGACCGTTCGGAATCGGACGCTGCGTGTGCGGTCGTCGCGCCCGACGTCTGCGCCTGACCGTGCCAGGGCAGGCCCGAATCCGCGTGTTGCTCCAGCAGCGCGATCACCTGCGCGCCCAACAAAATGATCACGCACGCCACCTCGATCGTGAGCAGCACGACCACGACGGTCGCCAGGGAGCCATACACCACATTCACCACCGAGATGTTTTCGAAATAGTAGACCAGCACCGTTCGAGTCGCCTGCCACAACACCGCGGTCGTCAGGCCTCCGATGATCGCGCGGAGCGGCGCGACCTTGCGCACTGGCATGATCGAATAGAGCGCGCTGAAGAGCACCACCAAGCCGACGAATCCGGAGCTCTGCAGCAGCAGACGCGAGCCAGCGCGCCACCGCATCTCGTAGCCAAGCACCGTCACCTGGTCCGCGCTGAGCGAGTCGAACAGCGCGGTCGCGCCGGTGACGATTAGCAGCAGCATGGTGATCACGGCGATGAAGGCGTAGGGCAGGGTGACGCTGACCCAGAAGCGTCGGGTCACCGGGCGCTCCGGGTCGTGAAAGATCAGGTGAAAGGCGTCTTCCATCATCCGAAACGCAAGACCGCTGAAAAACAGCAGCGCTGCGAAGAGAACGCCGCCCACTACGCCGCGATCATCGAGGAAATCGACGACGGCGCCGGTGACGAGCGAGGCGTGACCTGGCACCAACTCCCGCAGCTCCGTTTCGACCGTCGTGACAATGCGACTGCGCTCGAAGACCGTCGACACCATCAGCAGAATCACCGCCACCAACGGCACCATCGACAGCAGCGTGTTCCACGCCATGCCGCCAGCGAGCAGCAGGCCCTTGTTGGCAAAAAACCGGCTGATGACCAGGCCAGAGAAGCGGAGGATGGCGTACTTGGGCATGGCGGGCGGCACCTCGGCGGGGAGTATAGACCAGCGTCGTATTCCTGTCGGCATCCTCGGGCGCTGGACACGCGGGTTGCGTTCGTGTCGCATGGCGTGGCGCACTGGAGGTGCCCATGTCCCTACACCGCACCCTTGACTTCATCCTGCGCCAACCTGCGCAAGCGGCCCCGATTCACGGCCTGCGCGGGTGGTGGCGCCGCCATCGTGACGCCGCGCGGTCGTTCCCCTCGCCCGGCGCGCTCGCCGTGGTGACGGGGTTTCTCAGCGACCGATTGAGCTACGCCTTCGCCTCGGGCTACCAAAACGCCGTGCACGCGGCGTGGCCGTCGCTCGATCCGGAGCGCGTTGTGTCCCTGTGTGTCACGGAGACGACGGGCAACGGACCGCGCGACATCCAGACGTCCATCAGCCTGCGCGGCGACCAGGTGGCGGTGCGCGGAGACAAGAGCTTCGCCACTTTGGGTGGTTTTTCGGAAGATCTGCTAGTCGTGGGTCGTGTCGGTGAAGTCGCTGACCGACCGCGTCTGGCGGTCGTGCACCTCGACGCCGGCAGCCCCGGCGTGCAGGTGCTGCCTTTGAAGGCGCTCGCCTTTACGCCGGAGATTCCGCACGCCCACATCCGCATCGACGCCACCGCTGCGGCACAACGCTTGTCGCCCGATGACGGCTGGGATCACCTCGTCAAACCGTTTGGCGCGCTCGAGGATGCGCTTGTTCGCGCCGCGGTGTGCGGTCACCTGGTGGGCGTCGCCCGCGTGCGGCGGTGGCCGGTTGACGAGCTGGACACCCTAGCCGCCGCCGCCCACGCCCTCGCGGCGTTTGATGTCGCGACGGACATGCGCTCGCCCGTCGTGTGGCGCGCGCTGGAGGCGACGCTCAAGCACGTCGACCGCGTGATAGGCGCCGCAGATCAGCGACTGTGCGATGACGCGGCGGCCGACCCTCTCGATGAGTTCGCCGCGCGCTGGGTGCGCGACCGACCGGTGCTCAACGTCGCGCGAGGGCGGCGCGCGGCCAGCATCGCGCGGGTCAGGCGCGGCACCACCCTATGATGCGTCCTGCGTCCTCCGTCGCTGTGTCGCTCTCCTCATACACGAGGTGCCGTTCTGGGGCGTCGCTCCAGACGCGCAGTCGCCACCGCGCACCGGCGGACGCTTCATAGCGCACCAAAAAGGCGATGCCCTCGGCCGTCTCGGCCCGCAGCGCCTTGCGACCGCGCCACAGCAGGGACTCTCGGCGCAGATCGGTCACCTCCTCGTGGTGATCCATCTTGCCGTCGTGATCCTCGTCGACCCAGATCCGCACGCTCGGTTGCTGGCCTTTGGGGACTCGGCTGAGCCGCATCTCGAAGTCCAAATACGACGTCATTGTCGTGCTCCTCTCAGTCGGCTGTGACGCCGGAAAACCAGCCTACGCTAACGTCGTCCAGCTCGGATTAACACGCGTCCTCAGCCGCGCTAGGCCGCCAGCCAGGGTTACGTGACCTCGGTGCGCCCAGCGACGATCTGCACAAACGAGCGGCTGCGGAGCTCGGTGAGCGTGATGCCAGTCGCCAACACCTCAGCCTCGGTGAGCGCGCCACAGGCCATGCCGCGCAGGAAGAAGTTGAGCAAGCCCTGGCCGGTCGCGGCGTCGTCGAAGGTGTTGCCGACCAGCGTCGCTTGCGCGGCCTGCTTGAGGAACTTGTCGAGGCGCAGCGACGCGTCGCTCAAACCGCCGAGGAAGAACGAGTAGACCGCGGCATAGCGCACGGGCAGCTGACCGGGGTTGAGATCCCAGCCCTGATACACGCCGTGGCCGAGGCTGTGGAAGATGTTGTCGAAGTGCAGCTTCCAGCCCGAGTGCACGACCGCCCGGTTCTCCGCCATGTGTTGGGGCGACAAGCCCTCGCCCTTCGCGGCGCGGTGCGGTCCGATGGGCATCACCGTCGTCGCGCCGTCGCTCATCGTCACACCGGTGCCAGCGAGGCTGACCTGCATGACGTGGCGGGCAAAGTCACAGGCGGGATGGGTGTGGGTCTGAAACGCGGCGGTGATGTTGCAGGTCGCTGTGTAGTCATACGTGCCGAACGCCGCGGCGCGCACACGACCTCGGCCCGCGCGCACCAAGCTCGGGACGGCGTTGCGGCCGTGCGTGTCCAAGATCGCTTGTGTGACCTCGATCATCAGGTCGATACCGATGGCGCCGGCCGTGATGCCATTGGCGGTCTCAAGCGCGTCGAGCAGGTCGGCGAGCGCGGACACCTGCGCTGGCACCGAGATCTTCGGCAAGGTCACGACAAACCCGTGCGGAACTGCGCCACCCGTCGCGCTCGCCAGCGCGGTGATGAACAGATCCAGCGTGCGCACGGCTCGGCGGCGGCTCTCTTCGGTGAACGGCTTGATGCGGATCCCGATGAACGGTCCGAGGCTGCCGGTCGCCATCGCCTCCGCAAGCTCAGCGGCGGCCTGGGCGGCGTGACCGTCTTCCTCAGCGTCCGGTCGATTGCCGTAGCCGTCCTCGAAGTCGATTCGCTGGTCTTCGATGGGCTCAGCGACCAATTTCGCGCACACCCGCTCGTAGATCGTCCAGGCGAGGTGGGCCGGTTCATTGAGCGCCGCGCCGTCGTCTCCGGCGTGTGCCAACGCCGCGCCGAGCGCCGCGATCTCGCCAGAGTCGGAGGGCAACGTCTCGCTGCCCTTGAGCCCGAGCGCCCGCGCAAACGTACAAAAATCAGGGGCGTAGCCGGTGAGGGTGCGCAGCGCGATGCTGCCGAGTTTGGCCTGCACACCGGCCCGGAACAGGTGCGCGCCGCCGTACAGCGTGTGCACGGGCTGACGGTCTACGGGATCGCCTGGATAGCTCGCGGCAAACGCGGCGTTGGCGGCCGACAGCTTCTGCGCGGTGGCGGTGAGGAGGTCGGTGGAAAGGCTGGTGGTCATCTGCGGTCTCCTGGAACGGGTTGCCGCACTGCGTCACGGCCGCAGCAGCCTAGCCACGCGTCGACTCAGCGACAAGCGTCTGACGCCCTTCCGCGCCGTCAATTCGACAAAAAAGCGCCCGAACACCCAGCGCCGCACTTGAATTCCCTGCCCGGAATCTGCGAGGCTGCGACCCGTCTGCGCGGCGCTTTCCCTTCGGCGCCGCCCACTCCCGCAGCCAGCCCACCTACCCCGCAGGGCTGGCCGTTCATCATCGAGGCGACAAGCATGATTTCTTTCCAGCGCAATGTTCAGCGTGTAGCCGGGTCTCTGGCCTTGGCTCTCCTCGTCTTGGCGTTCATCGCGGTGACCCCTGGTTGCGGCGACGAGTTTCCGACGCAGACCGGGGATGATGTGGCGGCGGTCGGTGACGTGGTGAATGACCTCGGCACGGTGGGTGACGCGCAGAATGGCGATTCGGTTGACCCAGACGGCGCCAAGGGCGACGCGACGTTGGGTGACGGCACAGTAGCCGACGGCACAGTAGCCGACAGTGCCACCGCGGACGTGGCCACAGACGCGCTCGACGACGCTGGCTCAGACGCATCGGATGCAACGGTAGGCGACGCTGCGGACTCGGCTGACGGCGGCGACGCGACGCCGACCTGTCCTGGCGACCCTGGGTGCGTCTGTAAGGAAGACAAAGACTGTACGGCCGGTGCGTGTGCGCTCAAGGCCGACGGAACCAAGGTTTGCGCTTCGCCCTGCACCGCCGACGCGGACTGCGGCAAGGCGGAGGCGTGCCAGGACGTCAGCGGCGTCAAGGTCTGTGTCGAAGCTGGGGCCTCGCTTTGCGCGCCCTGCGTGAGCAACAGCGCTTGTACCTACGGTGACGATGACGGCGTCTGCGTGGCCGGCGGCAGCGCCGGCAACTTCTGCGGAACCAGCTGCACGACCACCGCAGATTGCGTGTCGGGTTACAGCTGCGACGACGTGAAGGACGTGGCGAGCAAGGACGCCAAGCAGTGCGTGCCGGAAAACAAGGCTGTTTGCGCCTGTTCGGGCTACGCCATCGCGACGGCCGCGAAGACCACGTGTTTCGCCGCTGGGCTGCCTGGGTGCACCAGCACGCGGCAGTGCTTGGCTGACGGCGCCGCTGGCGCGCCAACGGGCGGCGGGCTCGGCGCCTGCACGACCAAGGCACCTGAGAAGGAGACCTGCGACGGCATCGACAACAACTGTGACGGCGCGACCGACGAGGACGGCGCCAAGGGTTGTGACGACGGCAACGGCTGCACGGCTGACACCTGTGAAGGCGGCAAGGGCTGCGTCCACAACAAGCTCGACGCCACCAGCTGCGACGACGGCAGCGCGTGCACGAAGGGAGACACCTGCCAGGTCGGCCTCTGCACCGGCGTGACGGTCTCCTGCGACGACAGCAACCCCTGCACCGATGAGGCCTGCGACATCGCCGCGGGCTGCACGAGCACCAACAACACGAAGGCCTGCGACGACGGCGACGCGTGCACCAAGGACGACGGCTGCGCGGTCGGCCTGTGTGCCGGCGCCACGGTGGTCTGCGACGACAGCAACCCCTGCACCGACGACTCGTGTGACCTCTCGGCGGGCTGCACGACGACCAACAACACCGCCAGCTGCGATGACGCCGACGCCTGCACCAAAGACGACACGTGCGCCGCGAGCCTGTGCGCCGGCGTGACCAAGGACTGCGATGACGCCAACCCGTGCACCGTGGATTCATGCGACACCAAGGCAGGCTGCGACAGCAAGAAGCTGAACACCGGCTCCTGTGATGACGGCACCGCCTGCACCACCGGTGATACGTGCGAGGCGGGCGTGTGCAACGGCAAGAAGCTGGACTGCGACGACACCAACGCTTGCACGGCAGACGCCTGTGATCCGACCTCCGGCTGCACCAACACCAACTTGACGAAGGCCTGCGATGACGGCGACGCATGCAGCGAAAAGGACGCGTGTCTGGGCGGAAAGTGCGTGGGTGAGAAGAAATCGTGCCAGGACGGTAACGCGTGCACCGACGACAGCTGCGACACGAAGACGGGCTGCGTGTTCACCCAGAACACATCGCCCTGCGACGACGGCGTGCCTTGTTCGATCAAGGACCTCTGCGCGGCGGGCAAGTGCGTCGGCACACCGAAGCTGTGCGACGACAGCAACGCCTGCACGGCGGACACCTGTGACAAGTCGACCGGCGACTGCGCGTTCAAACCGCTGGTGGGCAACACCTGCACCGACGGCAACGCCTGCACCGAGAAGGACAGCTGCGACAAGGATGGCAAGTGCGCCGGTAGCAAGCTGAACTGTGAAGACGGCAAGCCCTGCACCGACGATCCGTGCGATGTGGCCACGGGCTGCGGCGCGAAGATCCTGACGAAGAAGCCGTGTGATGACGGCTCGGTGTGCACCTCGTCGGACACCTGTGACGGCAAGGGCGCGTGCGTCGGTGCTGCGGTGGTCTGCGACGACAACAACCCCTGCACGGACGACAGCTGCGACGCCAAGCTGGGCTGCCAGAAGAAGAACAACACGGCCACCTGCACCGACGGCGACGCTTGCACCGACAAGGACGCGTGCGCGGGCGGTTCATGCAAAGCTGGCGCGAACACCTGCCAGTGCAAGAACGACGGCGAATGCGCCGGCAAGAGCAAGAACCTCTGCAACGGCGCGCTCGTCTGCAAGGCCAACAAGTGTGAGGTCGAGCCGAAGAACGTCGTGACCTGCACGGACGACAAGAACGTGTGCACGCTCGACGCCTGTACGCCGGCGACTGGCAAATGCGACTACACGGCTGTGTCGGATGGCACGACCTGCGACGCGGACGGCACCAAGTGCACCGCGGGTGACGCTTGCGCGAAGGGCACTTGCGTGGCCGGCAAGAAATTGGACTGCGACGACAGCAAGCCATGCACCGCAGACAGCTGCGACAAGGCGACCGGCTGCGTGAACACGGTGTTGAAGAGCGGCGGCGTGACGCTGCTCGACTTCAACGCCTACCCCGGTGACGACGGCGCCCTCGGCACCAAAGACGACAAGCCCGCGCTCAAGGACGACGGCGTCACGACGCAGTACGCCAGCCTCGGTCTGACCTTTGGCTTGGTCGGCGGCGGCGCGCCGCGCATCTTCGTCTCCAACAGCCTCGTGAAGCCGTACGCGCCGAACGTGCTGCGGCCGGTAGACCCGAAAGACGAAGTCAAAGCTGAGAACTACAAAGACGTGTGGGTGAATCTGAGCCATCCGGCCATGCGCGTGAAGATCATGGTGCTCGACATCCACACGGATGAGGCGAGCGCGCTCAAGGCCTACAACGCCAAGGGCGACTTGATCGGCGAGGCGAAACACCCCGGCGCGCCTGGCGGGTTGATCGTGCCGCTTGAGGTCAAGGTCGATGGCAGCAAGGGGTGGATCGCGCGCGTCGTGGTGGATCTCACCAACTCGGCTGGCGGCGACGCGGGTCCTGAGCTCTACGACAACTTCGAGTTCGAGTGGGTGCCTGGCTGCTCGGACGGCAACTTCTGCACCGAGCCCGACACCTGCGATCGCACCAAGGGCGCTTGCCTGAGCGGCGCCGTGAAGAACTGCGACGACGGTAATCAGTGCACGAAGGACAGCTGCGACGCGACGCTTGGCTGCAAGAACGTCGCGCTCGACAAGGCGCCCTGTGAGGACGGCAACAAGTGCACCGACGGCGATGTGTGCGCGAAAGACAAGTGCGTGGCCGGCAAGGCGAAGGGCTGCGACGATGGCAAGCCGTGCACGGTGGATTCGTGCGACGCGGCCACGGGTTGCGTGTACAAGGACTTGAAGGACGGCGACGCCTGCACCGACGGTAGCGCCTGCACCACCAACGACACGTGCAAGACAGCGAAGTGCATCCCCGGCGCCGCGCTCAAGTGCGACGACGGCGACCTGTGCACGCTCGACAGCTGCTCTGCCAAGGTCGGCTGCGTGGCGACGGCCATCGCCGGCTGCGGTGTGAAGCCGCTGCCGCTGCCGTACTTCGAGCCCTTTGGCTGCACCTCGATCAGCGGCAAGCTGTGGAAGCTCGAGGGCGCGCAGAAGTCGCCGGCGTGGGCGATCGACGCGACCCCGGCGTCGCCTGCGGCGTACTCACCGAAGTGTTCACTGAACTTCAACGACGGCACTAACTACGTCTGCAAAACCGGATCCACCAAGTTGCTGGGCACTGCGACGTCGCCAGCACTCGACCTGACCAAGGCCAAGCTGCCGGTGCTGACCTTTCAGCTTGGCGGCGATTGGGAGGGTGGCACCTATGACGACGTACAGCTGGAGATCAGCACCGACGGCGTGAACTTCACGCTGCTCGTGAATTACAACGACGCTGGGTCGAACGCCTGGTCGAAGAAGACGGTTGCGCTGACGGCCTACAACGGCAAGGTCATCCATCTGCGCTTCCGTTTCTACACGGTGGACTGCCAGTTCAATGCCTACACCGGCGCGTTTGTGGACGACGTGAAGGTCGAAGAGACCGCCTGCGCCAACAACAGCGCATGCAATGACGGCAACGACTGCACCATCGACGTCTGCACCTTGGCCACGGGCAAGTGCCTCTACAGCTCGGCCCAGAACGGCTCGAAGTGTGAGGACGGCGACCTGTGCACCGTCAACATCTGCGCGCTGGGTCTCGCGCTGGGCAACTGCGCCGTGCTTTCGACCACCAAGTGCCTGGACGACAGCAACGCATGTACCCAGAACAACGCCTGCGACGCGAAGACGGGCAAGTGCGCGCCGACGTACATCGAGAACTGCGATGACGCCAACCCCTGCACCACGGACGCGTGCAACATCAAGACCGGCGGCTGCTCGCACGCGACGCTGAAGACCTGCAAGCCGACGTGCACCGCGCCGGAAGACTGCTACGACAGCAACCCGTGCACCGTGGATGTCTGCGGCAAGGACGGCTTCTGCGCGTGGACCTCAGCGAAGGCTGGCACGGTGTGCGGCGACGGTAAGGTCTGCGGCAAGGCTGATCAGTGCGGCAATCTCACCCAGGGCTGGGCGCGTAACCTGACCGGCGACGCGTACGGCTATCACTTCTGCGTGACGACATCGACCGGTGGCGTCGCGTGCTGGGGGCGCAACGACTACTACCAGGCTGGCAACGGCACGACGACGTCGAGTCAGGTCAATCCGCGCCTCGTGGCAGGGCTGACCGGGATCGCAGACGTCGAGGCCGGCCGCTACCACACCTGCGCGCGCACCTCGATTGGCGAAGTGTGGTGCTGGGGTCGCAATAACTATGGACAATCGGCGCCAGGGCTGAAGGCCACCGTCATGGGGACCCCACAGAAGGTGCCGGGGCTCTTGGCTGTGCGAAAGCTCGCCCTGGGCGAGAACTACACCTGCGCGCTGCACGCCGACCGAACGGTCAGCTGCTGGGGTTACAACTACTACGGCCAGCTCGGCCACGGCGACACCACCGCGCAGCTGCAAGTGAAGAAGGTCGCGGGCCTGACCGGCGTGATGGATTTGACCGCGGACTACCGCCACACCTGCGCAGTGCGTAGCGACGGCGGGCTCTACTGCACGGGGTACAACAGCTACAGCCAGAGCAGCGAGCAGTCCGGCAATCGGCTTGTCTTCACCAAGCGGCCCGCTGTTGGGCCGCTCAAGCTGATCAGCGTGATGACGGGCCACCAGACGACCTGCGCCGCTGCTGCTACAGGGTGGGGCTGCCTCGGCAACTCAACCTATGGCGCGATGGGCAATGGGAGCACTGCAACCGCGGTCACCCCGGTCCTGGTCAACGCCAACAAGCAGCCGGTGGCGCAGATGGCGGGCGGCTACTACGTCCACTATGCCTTGACGCCGACCGGCGCAGTGTATGGCGCTGGTCGCGACAACTACGGCAACTTCGGGTTGGCCACCACGGTGACTTCGCGCACGTCTTACGTGAAGACCGGCTATGGTCCTGCGGCCGACGTCGCGGGCGTCTACGACACGTCCTGCGTGTTGACGTCGGCCGGCCTGGTGCAGTGCGCCGGGTACAACTACTACGGGCAGCTCGGCAATGGCGGCACCACCTCGTCGAACAAGCCGGTCGACGTCGTCGCGCCCTGCGTGACCGCGTCCACGTGCGATGACTCGGACAGCTGCACCAAAGACAGCTGCACGGCCGGACTCTGCGTTCACGCGCCGCTCTCGGGCGCGGTGTGCTCCGATGGTGACGCATGCACCGTCAAAGACGTCTGCAAGGCCGGAAAATGCGTCGGTACGCCGGCGG
>CALENB010000210.1 GCA_937910235.1 uncultured Myxococcales bacterium
CGCCAAACGGCCCGATCATCACGTTCGCGGGTTTCAGGTCGCGGTGCAGCACGCCCTTGCTGTGCGCAAACGCGACGGCGTTGCACACCTGGCTCAGCACACCTAGATGCCAGCGCAGTGGGTCCGCGCGGGCGGCGAGCGGCAGGCGTTCAGGCTCGGCGATGAACTCGCACCACGCCTCGCCCTCAACGCGTTTCATCACAAAGGCAGGGGCGCCAGCCTCGTCTTGGCCCAGCGTGTGGATCGGCACCACGTTCGGATGTTCGAGGCGGCCCAGCACCCAGGCCTCGCGCAGCAGGGCCAGGGCCGCTTGCGGGCTCGCGGGTCCAGGTTTCGTGGACTTGATGGCCACGTCCCGCGCCAACGCGACCTGCTGGGCGAGCCGCACAATCCCCATGCCGCCCTCGCCGAGCGTGCGACCGAGCTTGAAATCCGGCGCGATCGCGCTGAGATCGAGGGGGCGCAGCGCGGCGATCGCGACGTTGTCGCGGCTCTCCGGCAGCTCCGGCGTCGGCGCGATGGTGCCGTTGTGATGCCGCCCGAGGATCGTTTTTGCGTCGAGGCCAAGGCCCGTCAGCAGCGTGTCCAACTCGTCACCCGGCCGCGTCGTGGCGGCGTCTTGGGCGTGGCGCACCGTCTCGATCGCGTCCTGAATGTCCGGCGGCAGGTCGGCTTGAGATGCGGGCGGCTGGGGCTCGTCGGCGGGTAGATTCATGGCGACAGGGTGCCTCAGCGGCTAAGCCAACTCCATCGTTGTGTGCAGCAGCACACCCTCGTTGTTCTCGGCGATGTAGTCCGCGCGGAAACGCGTCTCGGTGAGCAGGCAGAGGTTGTCGCGTTCATCGTGGAAGAGATCACCCGCGAGACGCGTCTCGAAGCGGCCGCGATCGGTGCCCTCCTCCAGCGTGACCCAGCGGCAGACCTTGAACCGGGACTGCTCGAAGTTCACCTCGACGCGGTACTCGTCACGCAAGCGCGCCGCGATCACCTCAAACTGCAGCACACCGACCGCGCCGACGATCCAATCCGAGCCGATGAAGGGTCGAAACAGCTGCGCCGCGCCCTCTTCACACAGCTGCTGCAACCCCTTTTTCAAGGCCTTTTGGCGCATCGGGTCCTTCAAGCGAGCCACACGAAACAGCTCCGGGGCGAACTTCGGCAGCGCCGTAAACTGGAGCGGCTCACCCTCGGTGAAGGTGTCCGCGATGCGGATCGTGCCGTGATTCGGCAGGCCAATGATGTCGCCAGGGTAGGCCTCATCGGTGATCTCGCGGTCGCGGCCGAGAAACGTCATGGCGTTGCGAACCACAGACGTCTTGCCCGTGCGCACATGCAACATCTTCATGCCCTTGTGGTAGCGGCCTGACACCACACGCAAAAACGCGACGCGGTCGCGATGGCGAGGGTCCATGTTCGCCTGAATCTTGAACACAAAGCCCGAAAACTCAGGCTCCTCGGGCTCCACCAAGCGATCCAAGGTGATGCGCGGCTGAGGCTTGGGGGTGAGCTCGCAGAAGCAGTCAAGCAGCTCTTTGACACCGAAGTTGTTCAGCGCCGAACCAAAGAACACCGGCGTCTGCTGGCCACGCTCGAACTTGACGCGGTCGAAAGGATCGGCGGCCATCTCGACGAGCGCCACCTCTTCTCGCAGACGCGCGGCATCGGAACCCAGCAGCTCATCGAGGATCGGGGTGGCTAGATCGCCGACCAAGACCCGCTCGTTGGCGCGGCCGCGTTTGGCGGACTGATAGAACACGAGGTTCTTGTCGCGCAGATCGTAGACGCCCTTGAAGTGCGGACCCGAGCCGATCGGCCAGGAGAACGGCGTCGTCGCGATGCCGAGCTCTTGCTCCAGGTTCTCGAGCAGCGCCAGGGGCTCCATCGCGTCCAGATCGAGCTTGTTCATGAAGGTGATCACGGGCGTGCGCTGCCGGCGGCAGACCTCGAGCAGCTTGCGTGTCTGGCGCTCCACGCCCTTGGAGGCGTCGATGACCATCAACACCGCGTCGACCGCCGTCAGCGTGCGATAGGTGTCTTCGGAGAAGTCATTGTGACCGGGCGTGTCGAGCAGGTTGATCGACAGATCGGCGTACTCAAAACTCATCACCGACGTCGACACCGAGATGCCACGCTCCTGCTCCACGCTGATCCAGTCGGACCGCGCGCTGCGCTGGGCACGCTTCGCTTTCACCGCGCCGGCGAGCTGAATCGCGCCGCCAAAGAGCAGCAGCTTCTCGGTGATGGTGGTTTTACCCGCGTCGGGGTGACTGATGATCGCGAACGTACGACGCCGGTCGATCTCAGATTGATAGGGGCTGATGCTCATCGTGATGACTCCGTTACGGGGGCCCGAGTTAGGGGATGCGCGAGGGTGTGTCAACAGCCAGGGTTGAAGCGCGGGCGTGGAAGCCGGCATGCTCACGGCGGAGATGGCGCTTGGAGCATCATGAGTCAACACAACCGCGGGGCCCGACTCGCCGGCTGGGCTGGACGCTTGGCCGTGCTGACTTCAGTTGTGATCAGCGGCGCCCTGGTGGGCTGCGGACCGGACACGGCGCTGTGCACGGCGGGCGCATGCGTGCCGTGCGATTGCGAGACGGGCTGCGCTTCGGCCACCTTTGAGCCCCACACACGCGCGAGCTTCGCCGACGAAGCGGACCTGTTGGCGTGGTGCGGTCGGCCGGAGCAAGGTGTCGCGTGCAAGACGATCGTGACGGGCCTCGCCGGCGGAACCCCGGCAATGCAGACCTACGACCGCGATTTTTTCGCGCTGCACGACGAGTGGTACTGGTACCACCTCCTCAACGGCGCGCCCCTCCCAGACTGCCCGCGCAAGCCCCTCGCCGGGATGTCTTTCGCGTCGATCTCAGCCATCTACGCCGCCGCCAAGGCCATGCCGAAGGATGACCTGCCGATGGACCTGCTGTGGGCGGGCGACCGGCTGTACAGCCCGCACTTCTATGACATCACCCTGCGCGGACCCAACGAGCAGCCGCCGAAAGTGCGCCACTGGGTTCCTGGGACGCTGCGCTTCTACGCCGCGAATCCGGCCCGAAAGATCCCAACGGCGCTGTGGACCTTTGAGTTTGAGCACAGCGACTCGCCCCTCAACAGCGACGTGCAGCTGACCATGCAGACCCTGAGAGCGCGGCTGCCGACCAGCGTCAGCGCCAAGCTGTACTGGCTCGCGAGGTCGACGCCATGGCAAGAGGCGATGGCGGCGGAGTTGGGCCAGAACGACCCGGTGCTGAAGGGGCGCTGCTTGATCTACACGGACCTGCTGGTGCCGGGTGAGGTGCAGGTGGTGCATGCGGGCATCACCGCGGGTGTGTTGCGCAAGGTGCCCAAAGCCGAGCTCGCGACGGTGTTGCCGACGCGCGACGAGATCGTGGTGTTGGAGGGGGTGCCGGACGACCTCGCGCCGGTGGCAGGCATCCTCACGGCGACGCCGCAGGCCGCCCAGGCGCACATCGCCTTGCTCGCGAAGGCGCGCGGCACGCCCGACGCGTACGTGGAGGGCATCTTCGAGGACCCGGTGATCACGCAGTGGGCCCACACCAAGCAGCCGGTGATCTTGCAGCTGGTGGTGGGGGAGAAGCCGCGCTTCAAGGCGATGACGTGGGGGCAATGGGCCGAGTGGCTGCAGATTCGGGACGGCAAGGGCGGGCTGACGGTGCCGACCGTCGACGCGAGCCGACTGCCGGCTGTGTGGCGCGTGCGCTATGCGGACGACACGGAGCGCAAGCGGCTGATCCCCATCATCGGCGGCAAAGCGGCCGGGCTGTCGACGCTAATCCGGCGCGGCGCTCCCGACACGCCGCCCGACGCCATGGCGCTCACGGTCAAGGGCTACGCCAACCACATTGCCGGCCTGACGCCGAGCATCGCCGCGCTGCTGGCGCGGCCGGAGATGGCGGGCGAGCATCAACATTACGTCTGGTGGCGCGTGGCGGTGCTGGAGGGCAAAGCCGCCTTTCTGGCGAGGAACACGGCCGATCCGGACGCGACGACGTGGCTCGAAGCGATGCTCGCCAACCCCGGCACGCCAGACTTCGTCAAACAAGCGGTGCTCACTGGCGGTGTGCGCGGCTGGGTGCTGCAGCAGCCTATGGATCCAGGCTGGCTCGCGGAGGTGATGACCGCGCTGGAGGCGCGCTGGGGCGGCGTGGCGGTGACGCAAGGGCTGCGGTTTCGCTCGTCGGCCACCGTGGAGGACATCGAGGGCTTCTCCGCGGCCGGCGTCTACAGCTCGCACACCGGCTACCTGCGACCGTGGCTCCACCCCAAGAGCAGCGAACACAGCAGCAGCGTCGAGCGCGCGATCCGGCGGGTGTGGAGCGCGTATTGGCGATTCGAGGCCGTGGAAGAGCGTCGCATCGCCGGCATCGACCACCTCACGGGCCGGATGGCCGTGCTGGTCCACCCGAACTTCGGCGACGAGCTGGAGAGCGCCAACGGCGTCGTCATCGTCACGGTCAGCGGCGCTTCGGCGAAGCTCGCGACAGGCGCGACGGCCAAGGTCGAGACCATCATCGAAGGTCAAATCGGCGCGCTGTCCGTCACCAATCCGCCCATCAGCTACCCACACACACCCGAGCGCACCATTGTGACCCAGCTCGGCGACGGACCGCCGGTGTGGGCACGGGCCCACGCCTCCTCGGAGACCGCCGTCGTGCTCACGGAGACCGAGGCGCTTGCGCTGCACAAGCGCCTGCGCCCGGTGGCGCTGCGATGGTTAGCGGAGGGCAACACACGCGTCGCGGACGACTGGCAGCGCCGCACGATGCAGTTGGACGTGGAGTGGCGACGTGTCAAAGCCGGCTGGCCTCAACTCAAGCCGCCGGAGCGCGGCGCGTCCGCTCCTGTGTGGCCAGCTCGGATGGTCCTCAAACAAGCCAGGCCTCTCAACCCACGCCGCCGGCTCAGCAGCGCCGCGCTCGAAGGCCACGGCGCGCCGGGCGACATCTTCGACGCCGCGCTGGAGGTCAGCAAGATCAGCTGCAGCTGCGGCCCGCGGGTGCTGACGTACTGGTTGGTGCAGACCGACCCTGCTTGGCCGATCTGGCCTTTCGCGGAGCACCCCTTCGTCGCCTACATCCAGTCCACCGGCGCGCCCGGCACGTCCGGCCAGCCGACGCTGCAGGCGAGCCACGTCAGCATCACCCACGCGGCCACGACGCTGTCCCCCTTCGCAGCTGACGTCACCTTCAGCGCGGACATGGCGGCGATCTGGGGCGGCCCGAGCGTGAGCGTGACGCAGGGCGGAGACTGCAAACTCGGGCCGAAAGTTCTAATTAGCGGCAGCCAGTGCACCACCGAGGCGCTCGCGGGCGGCGCTCAGGCGTGGTTGAAGAAGCTGCTGGACGCGTAGGTGGAGCTCCGCGCACGGGCTACGTCGAGGTGTCCGCCAACGCCGCGCGAACTGCGTCAGCCTCCGCAGGAAGCACCTCAAACCGCTCGGGCCGATCAAAGAGATCCGCTAAGAACCCAGGCAGCGGCGGCGTCACGCCGGTGGCCTCCGCGACGGCGTCCGGAAACTTCGCCGGATGCGCCGTCGCCAACACCACCACCGGATGGGGCTGCGGACCAAGCCGCGCCGCGACATCCAGCGCCACGGCGGTGTGCGGATCCACCAGCACGCCGTGCTCGCGGTACGTCCGCCCAATACACGCCAGCGTCTGCGCATCATCGGTGCGACCGGCGACAAACCCAGCCCGCAACCGCGCCAGCGGCGCTGCGCCAAGCTCAAAACCACCCGCTGCGAGCGCCGCCATCCGCGCCCGCAGCGCCGCCGGGTCGTTGTCGTACAGCTCAAACAGCAGCCGCTCAAAGTTCGACGACACCAAAATATCCATGCTCGGCGACAGCGTCGGCCGCACCGCGTCGGCGCCAGCAGCACCGCCCGACGCGGCGACCCGATAGGCTCCGGTCTCCAGCGTGCGCGCGAGGATGTCGTTGCTGTTGGTGGCGATGACCAGCGGCGCCATCGGGACGCCCATCTTTCGCGCCCAATGCCCCGCCAAGACGTCGCCGAAGTTGCCGGTCGGTACGCAGAACTGCACCTGCGTCTCGGGCGCACCCAAGCGCACCGCGACGGTGAAGTAGTAGACCATCTGCGCCAAGACGCGGGCCGTGTTGATGCTGTTGACCGCGCAGAGGTTGTGGCGCGCGCGGGTCTCCGGTTCGTTGAAGAGCTGCTTCACGATGGCCTGGCAGTCATCGAAGGTGCCTTCCAGGGCGAAGTTGTGGACGTTGGCGTCGGCGACGGTGGTCATCTGCCGGCGCTGCACGGCGCTGGTGCGGCCGTGGGGATGCAAGATCACAATGTCGAGGTTGCTGCGGCCCCGACAGCCGGCGATGGCGGCCGAGCCTGTGTCGCCGCTGGTGGCGCCCAACACCGTGGCGTGGCTGCCGCGGCGGGCGAGGAAGTGGTCAAAAAGCTGGCCGAGCAGCTGCAGCGCGACGTCTTTGAAGGCCAGCGTGGGGCCATGGAAGAGCTCCAGCAACCAGACGTCGCCGAGCTGTGAGACGGGCGCGATGTCAGGGTGATCAAACGAGGCGTAGGCGCGGTCGACCAGCGTCCGCAGCTCCGCTTCGGAGAGGCTCGGCGTGACGAAGGGCGCCAGGACGCGCACGGCGACCTCCTGAAACGAGCAGCCGCGCAGGCTCCTGAGCGCGTCTGGGCTCCACTGCGGCCAGGATTCCGGCACGTAGAGGCCACCGTCGGGCGCTAGGCCCATCATCACGGCGTCTTCGAAGTGGAGGGCGGGGCGCTGGCCGCGGGTGGAGATGTATCGCATGGGAGGCCTCTCGGAGCTTGCGCAAGGTGGCGGGACGCGGGACGCGGGACGGACGCCGGACGGTCGCGCCGCTGCGCCAATTCGGGGCGCGCAGGATGCCCGAGCGGGCGGGCGTTGTGCACCTACTGCGCGACGACTTGTTTGAGCGCGAGCCAGAGTCGACCCTGCCACTCATGCAACGCCCCCTCTGTGGTGCCGAGCGCGCGGGAGCTGGGCAGCAAGGTCCAACGCGTGTGCGCGGCGCTGACATGGCCCGTCGGCGCCGGCACCGCGTGTACCCCCTGGCGTTTGAACAGCGCCTGCGCCCGCGGCATGTGGGCGGCGTGCGTCACCACCACGACGCGACCAGACGGCACGGCCGCAGCGATGGCGATGGCCTCCTCTTCCGTGTCGCGCGGCGTCGGATGCACCACGGTGCGGCTCGCTTCGACCCCTAGCGCGACGGCGAGCGCACACGCGGTCTCCGCGTTGGAGCCGGGCCACTCGCCGCCCCAGCCGGTGCAGTGCAGGCGCGCGTTGGGGTGCAGGCGCAGCACACGTATCGCCTCGGCTACCCGTGTCACGGAGGCGCTGGAGACCTGCCCCGTCAGCGGTCGCCCCGCCACGGGGTGGTAGCCTGCGCCGAGCGCGACGACCGCTCGCACCGGGCCGCCATCGGGCGAATAGCCCGGCATATCGGCCTCTAGGGGCGCCAAGATGCCAAACGCGACGGGCGGCAGCGCCGCGACATAGAGCAGCATGAAGCCGCCAAACGCGAGGCGCAGGCCTCGGCTGCGCGTGGCCTCGGCGCGCGCCCACCAGAGCCCGAGGCCGAGCGCGAGGAAGGCGAGCGGCAGCGGCAGCAACCAGGCGCTGAGCAGCTTCTTTAGCCAGAAGGCCATGGTGAGCGCCTGGGTTGTGGGTGGGTCATTGGGGGGCAACCTATAGGGTGCAACGCGACGGCACCCACGGCGCCGAGGTCGACGCCGAAGGCGCGCAGCGCGGCGGCCCGCGTCGCGGCGGGATCGCCGGTGGTCCAGGCGGTAGGCGGCGGTGCGGGCAGCGCGGCAGGCCGCGGCAGAGGCAACGCCGCTAGGAGCTGCTGCAACGCGGCGTCGGCCGGATCGAAGATCAGGACGCCCGGCAGCGCGGCGTTGAAGGCGGCGGCCGCCGCCGGATAGTGCGTGCAGGCCAAGATCACGGCCTCGCAGCGGCGCAGGGGCGCACACAGCTGCCGCACCAGCGCGCGCGTGGCGGGGCCGTCGATGTCGCCGGCTTCGATGCGCGCGCTCAACGGCTGAGCGATGACTTGGCGAACGGTGAGGTCAGCGGCGCGCAGCGGCCGGGCCCAGGCGCCGCTGCGCACCGTGCGCGCGCCGCCGACGAGGCCGACGTGGCGCCAGCCGGCCGACAGCGCCGCCGCGACGCCAGGG
>CALENB010000211.1 GCA_937910235.1 uncultured Myxococcales bacterium
GCCCATGTCGACCCCCATCACTCCTGCTATTGTTTGTCTGACCGACAGCACCTAATATTTTAGGTGTTCGTATGTCACGCATGTCATGCGCAGCCTGCACGAGCGAGCGGGCGCCGCATCAACCAGGACAGAGATGCCAACCTCCACGCCACATGGCATGCACGGATCATCAAACGCCCTCGAAAGCCTGCGCGTAGAAGCCCGCAACGCGCGCCTGGCGCTGGGTTTGACTCAGGCCGCGTTGGCAGCACGCGCAGGCGTCAGTCTGGCGACGGTGCAGAACCTGGAGGCCGGGCGCGCCAACCCGGCGTTTGAGACGGCTGGACGGATTCTGGCGTGCCTCGCCATGCGCCTTGAGCCAACGCAGACGCCTCCCGATTGGGCAGCGCTGGCAGCACACGGGCTGCCCATCGCAACGCAGCGGCGGGGCACCGCATCGAGGTCGCCGTCGTCGTTGCGGTGGCTCTTGGAGGGCGCCCTGCTGGCGTCACGAGACGAGGCCAACTGGGGGCCGCGTCAGGCTGAGGCGCTCCAGGCGTTGATGCTCGCATTGGCCCACGGCTATCCCAGCTTATTCGCGGCGTGGTTTTTGCGCTCTCCGTTGGCGAGGGCCTGGGTGCCCAGCTGCCCTTCCGGGCGGGTCATCAAGCTCAGGCGGATCGCCCTGAGCGTCCTTGGGGAGTACCTGTGATCGCCATCGACCAGACATTGTTGGGGCGCTTCGTCACCCTGGCTGTCGAGCGCCTCGAAGGCGATTGGGTGGTGCTAGGCGGCACCGTGTTGCCCCTGCTGGGCATCGAACATCGCGTCACCCTCGACATCGACGTCGCCGGCCCGGAGACCGCTGGCAACCGCGAGCTGTTGATCCTGATGGGTATCGCCGACGAGCTTGGCTTGCCGGTGGAGACCATCAATCAGGCAGCGACCTACTTTCTGCATCGCGTGCCGGACTGGCCGGCGCTCCTGGTGCCCCTGCAGACTAGCGACAAAGCCAGCGTGCTCCGACCGAACGCGACGCTGTTCATCCAGCTCAAGCTGGCGCGCCTCTCCGAGGCGGACCTCAGCGACTGCCTGCACATGCTCGGATTCGCGAGACGCGCTAGCGAAGTTGTGGACTTGACTCGCCTCAGGCTGGTGCTCGACCAGCAGACCGCAGCAGGTTGCAGCGCTGGGCGTTTGGCGCGTTTGGGCACGCTCAGGGACGCGTTGGGTGAGGAGGGTCGTTGAGGCGGTGAGGGGCAGGTGGGGACAATCGTCAGCTCGCTCCGCATCGCTCCAACACCCGCAGCGCAAAACGCACCTCGGAGGAGACCTCGGCCAGTGGTGGTCGGCCTTGCGCGTAGGGGCCATCCCCCGGCCGCTCGGCGTGCGCTTCGGCTTTGCGCAAGCTGACCAACGCGTCGACCACATCTGCGTCCTCGGGTGGCAAGGCGCGCGCGGCGACGCGGTCGTTGGCGGCGCGCAGCAGCGACACCACCATCTGCGGCACAGGATCGCTACCGGCGCTGGCGACGTGGGTGGCGCGGTCCAAGTCTTCGGTCGCGGCCACGGCGTCGCCCTGTAGGCCGTGGCAGAGCCCGAGCGCGGCCATGTGCATCGCGCGCAGCTTGCGGTCGCCCTTATCGAGAAAAAACGCGGTGGTGGTAGCCAGCGTCTCTTCGGCCGCGTCGATGTCGCCACGCTCGAGCTGGTTCCAGCCCCGAAAGCCCGCGACATAGGCCTTGCGGAAGGTGTCGCCGACCTCGTCGAGGCGATCGACGGCGCGCTGGTAGAGGTTGTCGGCGCGGTCAAAGTCGCCGCGCTCCTGGGCGACGAGCGCGAGGTAGCACGTGTCCACGGCCATGCCGCGCAGGTTGCCGAGGGCGCGCTCGTCGGCGAGGGCGTGGGCGAAGCTCGACTCGGCGGCGTCTAGCTCGGCGAGGTCGGCCTGGATGCAGCCGAGGTTGGCGCGGGCGCGGGCGGCGAGGTGGCGGTCGCCGATCTGCTGGGCGCCCCGCAGGCTGGTCTCGAAACAGCGTCGAGCGGGGGCGCGGTCGCCGAGATCGTAATACACACAGCCAAACAGGTGCATAGCCTCGGTCTCGATGGGCAGGTCGGCGATCTGCTGGCCCAGCAAACGGGCCTGAACGGCCGCCCGCATCGCGCGCGTGGCGTGGTCGAGGCGGCGGTGGCAGTTGCCCAGCCGCAGCTGCGCGGTGGCCTGCAGGCGCGGATCATCGGCAGCGACGGCGAGCGCCAAGGCGCGCTCGGCGTCGGCGAGGCCTTCGGTGGGGAGGCCTGCGCGCACGCGCACCTCGGCGCGGTCGGCGAGGGCGCGGGCCAGCGCGGTGGCGGTGGGCGCGCCATCTTCGAGGGCGTCGGCGGCCGCGACGGCGTCGTCCAGCAGCCGGGCCAACACGACGAGCGGGCCGCGGTCGAGCAACAGCGGCAGCAGCGCGCTGCTGAGGCGTAGGGCAGTTGCGACGTCGGTGCCCCCGCCTCGGCGCAGCGCCTCAGCGTGAATGGGCAGCAGGTTATCGAGCTCGAGGCCGAGCCGAGCGCGAGCGCGGGCGCCATCGTGGCTGCGCGCGGCGGTGGCGCATCGCTCGGCGAGGCGCAATCCCCACGTCGCGCGGCGACGCTCGGCGGCGGCGAAGGAAGGCGCAGAATCAGCGGGTTGACCGGCGCCCAGCAGCCAAGCGCGGACGCTGTCATGCATCGCGAGGCGGGGCGCTGCGCCTTCGCTCGTGGGCAGCGTGCGCAGCAACGAGCGCGCCAGGAGCTGCGACAAGACCTCGGCGGCCGGCGGCGCGTCGGCGTGGGCGGTGAGGTCGAGGATCGCCGCGGCGCTCTCCACATCGACGCCACCGCGCATCACGTTCAGCTGCACCAGGGCGGCGAGCTGCCACGGCTGGAGCTGGGACCAAGCGACGCGCATGGCCGTGTCGAGGGCGACGAAGGGTTGGGCGTCGAGCGGCGCCGGCGCAGCAGGAGACGCACCAGGAGGGGCGCCAGGAGAAGCAGCGACAGACGCAGCGGAAGACCCAGCGTCAGGGGTCGCACCGCGCCGGGCGCTGGGTGCAGCACCGGTGGACGGGCCCGGCCCGGCGACGGTTGCGGCCGGCGACAGCTCCCGCAACAAGCCCTCCGTGTCGACCTCGCCGAGCCGCCCGGCGGCCAACTCGATGGCGAGCGGCAGGCCGTCGAGGGTCGCGACGATAGCGGCGACACGACCGGGCGACGCTTTGACAGCGCCGCGCGCGCTGTTTGGCACCCGCGCCAGCAGCAGCTGCCCGGCCTCACTCTCCACGCCGCCGTCGAGCGAGAGCGGCGGCACGGCAACGGCGGTCTCCGCGACGACGCCCAGCGCGCGCCGCGCGGTCGCCACGACAACCAGCGTCGCCGAGGCGGCGAGCCAACGACCGACGGCGTCGGCCATCTGTTCGCGCAGCACCCCGACGTCGTCGAGCCACAGCAAGGTCGCGCCACGACCGGCCAGCGCGCCGCCGATCTGATCGACCGCCGCAGAGGTCGTCGACGCGTTGCCGAGGGGCAGGTCGATGGCCTCGGCGACCACACGACACGCGTCTTCGAGCGACGCGCAGGCGGCCAAGCTGCAGCGCCACGTGCCACCTGCCGCCGCGAAGAACTGGGCTTGTCGGCGCGCGAACGCGTCGGCGAGGCGGCTTTTGCCGACGCCTGGTGGTCCGGTGAGCGTGACGAGACGATCGCCGGCCGCGAGGGCGGAGGTCAGGGCTTGGAGCTGTGGGATTCGGCCGATGAAGCGGTCCCGATTGTGCACGAGGTTGTCGCGCCGAATCGGCGTCGCCTCCTCCCAGGGCACATGCGCGGCGGCGGTCGTGACGGGCGCGAGGTCAGGCGGTACACGCGGCATCGTGGCGCGCGGGCGGCGCGGGGCTTCGACGGCGCTGGAGCCCGGCCGAGCGGGCAGCGGAGGCGGCACGGGCGAGCGCGTCCGGCGGTGCAGTCGCCCGGCGGGCGGCGCGGATTCCGGCGCGGCGCCGGTCGCGGACGTGGAGGTCCCTTGCCGACGCGCGAGGATCGGTTTCAGCGCATCGGGTGGCCACACCGGGCTCGCCGCGACCCAGCGCGCGAGACCGGCGCGACTCGCCAGCCCGGACGGATCGCGACTCACGCAGGCATCGAGGCAGCTCGCCAGCAGGGCGGCGCTCGCGATGCGATCAGCGGGGTCTTTCTCTAGCGCGGCGAGGACGACGGAGTCGATATCGGGGCTCACCGTCGGCCGGATGGAAGACGGCGCCGGCGGGTAGTAGTCGAGCGTGCGCGCCATCGAGACGACATGCTCCGCCCGGCGAAACAGCACCTGCCCCGTCAGCAGCTCCCACAGCACCACACCGAGCGCAAAAACATCGACCCGGCCATCTTGCGGCAGCCCTTGCAGCTGCTCCGGCGCGAGATACCCCGGCTTGCCCTTCACCACCCCGGCGCGCGTCGAGCTCTCGCGCACGTTGGCGCTGGCGATGCCAAAATCGATGACCTTCACGTCACCATGGCGCGACAATAAAATGTTGGCGTGGCTGACATCGCGGTGCACCAGCTCCAGCGGTAGACCCGTCATCGGATCGCATTGCTGGTGGGCGTGATGCAGCCCCTCCGCAGCCCGCGCGACGACCCACGCCGCCAGCGACACCGGCACCCCCGCCTGCGAGCGGATCGCGTGCATCGAGGCACGCGCCAGGTCCGGTCCGTCGACAAACTCCATGGCGATGAACCAATCGTCGTCGACCCGCCCCAGGTCGAGCACCTGCGCGATGTTCGGATGCTGCAGCGCGGCGGTGAGGCGCGCCTCGTCGAGGAACATCCGCACGAATCGCTCATCGTGCGTCAGCCGCGGATGCATGCGCTTGATCACCACATCGCGCGCAAAACCAGCCTCGCCCATGCGTCGCGCCAGCCACACCTCCGCCATACCGCCAGAGGCGATGGGCGCGAGCAGCTGGTACTGGCCGAGGGTCTTGAGCATCCAACGTGAACCCAGGCTGGGAGTGAAGACTGTGCGCGTGTTGTCGCATGGGCTGGCGGTCGCCGCAATCATCAACCGCCGCGCCCAAGCGTCGACCGCGGCGACAGCGCCCAAAAAAATGACGCTGTGTCTGATCCAGGAAGGACGTCTCCGCCACCAGTGGGATGCATGCTCCCCGAAGCACCACGCCAGCGCGGGCGCTCGCGCTCTTCAGCCTCATCACCCGGGTCATCCCCGTTGACCCGCCCGCTCACAGGACCCGACTCATGCGCACCACCACCAAGCTCACCGCCACCATCCTCGCCGCGGCGTTCGTCTTGAGCAGCGTCGCCTTCGCCGGCAGCACGAAGTTCTACGTCTACAAGAAGCAGGGCACCAACAAGTGCGAGATCACGATGCGTGACCAGGCCAAGTTCAAGCAGGCCAAGGGCAGCAGCTGGCAGTTCGTCGGTGTCGACACCACCCGCTCGGGCGCCAAGAAGATCGCGAAGGGCGCCGGCTGCAAGTAAGTCGCTGGCCGCGAGACGCCTCGCCGCGAAACGCCTGGCACTTCGCTGGCCGTGAAACGCCTGGCACTTCGCAAATCAGCCACGATCTGACCAAGAATACAGCCGCCGTGATCCCTGGATCGCGGCGGCTGTTTCGAGTTCAAACGATTACTTACTTAGCAAACTAACCAAGCATGCGAACGACCTGCGCCGCCGTGCTCGACGCGCCTTTGACGTGCTTCGGGAACCAGTGCGCAGCCCGCACGCGCCAGCTCTTGCTGGCCTTGGCGCGCGCTTGATCCATCGTCATCCCGGTGTCTGCCAGCGCCGACTCCAGCTCCGCCTTAGCCCGCTGCCGCGCCTTGAACAACACCATCTGCACCCGCGAATACACGTTGACCGCGCCGTCCCCCGTCGTCTCGACCGGGAGGTACAGCGCGTCGGGATACCGCGCCGTGATGATGCTCTGCACGCCGTCGCTGACCCCCGAGCTCGGCATGCAGCCGAAGGGCTTGACGCTCAAGGTCATCGTGGTCTTGCCCTTGATGGTGTTGAGCAGCAGCTTGGCGACCTCCATGTGGCCTTCGCCGCCGCGGTTCTCGAGCTGGTACTCCTTGCCGGCGACCTCGGCGAGCTCGTCCATATCGGAGAGGTGAAAGCCGTGCATACCCATGGTCCAGGCGAAGCTCTGGAACACGCCGCGGAGGGCCTTGTCGACGGCCCACATCGTCCAGACCGTCTTGTGGCCGTCGCCGTCGCTGCCCTGTAGGCCCCAGCGTCCGCCGTCTTCGCCGCTCAGCTTCATCCGGCGCAGGGTGTCCCACTTCACTTCCCAGACGTTGTAGAGCCCCCACGCGGTCACGAACTGCACCTCAACCTCGGCGCCTTCGGCCTCCAAGAACGCAGGCATCTTGTAGTTGCCGTCGCCTTCGGTCGTCATCGCCCAGAACTCACCGATGATGGCGACCTTGGGTTTGGGCACCAGCCGATCCACCTCCACCGCGCCCATCTCCTTGCGAATCCGCAGCAACAAGGCCGGGATCCTGGCGAAATAGCGCTTGGTGGTCTGGCGCTGCGAGAGCGTCGCGGCGACGTCGGCGCGCACCTTCTCCAAGGCGATGTTCGTCGCGCCTGGTACGACCTCGTACGGTCGAATGCGGTACATCAGCCCGTTGAGCACATCGCCGATGATGACGGCCACGGCAAGTCTACCGAAGAAGTGGCCGTTGATGTCGAGGCCGGGCCCCGCGGTGTTGTCGCCCGTGACGACCTCCAGCGACGCGCTCGGGAGGCCCTGTGCCTTGGCCGCCTTGTTGAGCAGCTCGGTCTGGGCGTCACCCGCCGCGACCACCTGGTCGTCATCGCCGCCCTTTTGCTGGAACGTCACGACCCGAAAGCGCGTGAACCCGGAGTCGCGGAGCGCTTTGCGGTATTCGGTCTTGTACGAACCAAAACGACAGGGCCCGCAGGCGTCGGCGGTGAGAAAGACGTAGCGATCGCTGATCTCATCTTCGCTCATGCCCGTGCTGTCGCGCAGCTTGCAGAGGAACTTCACGAGGTTGCCGACGGTGAAGTAGGTCGGGCTGCACTGCCCGCGGTTGCCGAACTCTTTGCCGTAGCGCAGCGCCTCATTGTCTGGCGGCGTCATCGCTTTGACGTTGTAGCCGAGGCCCTTGAGCGTCGACTCCAAGAACAGGTCGTGGCTCCACGACAAACCGCCGATCAGGATGGTGGTGTGGGCACGATCGGCGCGGGTGAAGGGCAGACAACCCGGATCGATCCAGTGGTCCGGATCGTCGGGGATGCCAAGCTGCGCTTTCTCCTCCCGGATGAACGCCTCAAGCTCCGCGTCCAACGCCGCCTCGCGGTCGGAGACGTGTTTGGCCTCGGCGTCGGCCTTCGCCTGCCGCGCCGCAGGATCGAAGGCGTGCAGGGCGACACGTTGATTGGCTGGCTTGGAGTTGGCTGGCGCGGCCGCGGGCGTCGTCGAGCCGCCGCTGCTGTCTTGCCCAGCGTGTTTCATGGGATGCGGACGGTCGTGTGTGGGTGGTGCCATGATGGGGCTCCTCTTGCGCTAACGTGGACCGCAAAATCGGGTCCAAGGTCGGGGTTCTTTCTGTGGCTGCTGCGTCGGGACAGCTGCGTCGGGACAGCTGCGTCGAAACTAGGTACCTAGGAATGCGCGCGCGCGCTCTTTCGCCTCGCGGGCCTTGTTCTTCAACCGGCCGAGGCTCACAAAACCACCCTTCGGCGGCTGTTGTTTCGCCGGAGTCGCTGGCGGCACCCACGTCGGCGTCGGTCTCTCGGCCACCACTTGCGCCCGTTGCGCCTCACGGGCCCGATCTTCGGCGTCGTAGCGCGCCAGCAGGGCCGCGCGTTTGTCTTCGATGCGCCGCGCCAGCTCGCGTTTGCGCTCGGAGAGATCTTCCAAGCGCTCCTGATGCCGCTCGAGGGTGTAGCCGTACGTCTTCACCCGAATGGCAATAGATCCACCGGGTTTGTTGGCGTCGATCTCGTGCAGCGCGCTGAACGGGGTCTTGCTGGCGCTGATGATGCCGTCGACGATGTGGTAGATGGGCGCGTCGTGGCCACACTTGAAGCTCGACAGGTCCAGCACCGCGATGTTCGGGTGGCGTGCCGCAAACTTAGCTGCCCACACCTTCGCCGCGCTGTTGGCGCTGAAGTTCTCGGGCCAGACGTCGTTGATGTCGTAGATGTCGGGCAGCGGGTCCACTTCGCGCTCGAGATCTTCGCGGAAAAAGCGATGCAGGTAGTCCCGATCTGCGGGGATCGAGGCCATCGACAAGATGGGATACCCCAACGTCTGAAACTCCTCCAACACCTCGTGATTCAAGCCTGGGTCGCTGTGATAGGGCCGACCCAACATCAAGATGGCGAGCTTGTCGTCCGCCTCGATGCTGTCGAGGATCTGACGGCCGCGAGTCTGAATCTCGGCCTGAAAGGAGGCGAGCGCGTTGCGCCCCTCGCGCACCGCGTGGTCGCTCTCGTCGCGGGTCACGCCCAGCGCCTCACCAAAAGCGTTGAACATCTGGTCTTGCAGCAGGTGATCCTCGGTGAACGAGATCGCCGGGTTGAGGAAGACGACGTCCTTGGCGCCGAAAAGGTCGCGCTCTTTGGTGAAGGCGGCGCGCATCACGTCGCCAATGCCCTGAACGATCGGGCAGGACGCGTGATCCATCACCCCCGTCAGCGGCGTCTTTACGTGCGTGATCCCGGGCAGAAAGACGATGTCGAGCGGCTTCTCCTCGTGCTTGGAGAAGAGCAGGTTGTGGATGTGGGCCTGGGTCACCTTGGCTGGATGGCAGGGGTCGATCGAGCCGTACTTGCCGCCCTCGACCCACATCTCCTCGCCAGAGACGTCCGAAAACACGACGTTGCGGCGGTCGATGCCGAGCGCCTCGAAGTAGCCGCGGAAGTACGGCGCAGTCGAATACAGGTTCAGCACCCGTGGGATGCCGACGCGGAAGGTCTTGCGCTTGGCCCAGGCTTCATCGCTCGAGCGCTGCACCGGGCGTCGCACCTTGGTGCGGATCACCTTGGTGGGCAGGTCGGTCTTCACGCCGAACGCGCCGTGCTCCAGCCGCACGTCGACGGCATCAATGAGGGTCCCGGGCGCGGCCTGCGGCGCGGTCTGGTAGCGGCTGCGAAACAGCTCGCGGCCTTCCCACTCAACGAGGTTGGGGTAGGCCTTGCGCAGCGACGCGCGCTCCTTGTTGAGGGCCTTGAGGGAGTCGGTGTCCTCAACGGTGCCCTTCTCACACGAAAACCCGCTGATGTAGCGCGCGGTGTCGCCGTCTGGCGTGGCCGTGTCGATGAACGTACGAGAGCAAAGGTTCGGGCAGAAGTGGCAGCGTGTGCTCTCGTCGGTGCGGCTGATGTACTCCAGTCCGACGGCGGCTTCGAGGCCGACCCACTCGGTTTTTCCGGAGCGCTTGTGCTTGCGCCACGCCTCCATCGCCGCGCCGATCGCGCCGGCTTCGCCTGGATGCGGGTGGATGTGCACCTCGGCTTCCGGCACGCGCTCGAGGATGTAGTCGACCTGCGCTTTGACCGCCGCCAAGTTCCGCTGCGTGCCGCCCTGCAGCACAAAAACCTTGCCCAGCTCGGCCATGCGCGGGATCTGAACGACGTACTGCCAGATGTTCTTGGGCAGCACCAAAGCCAGCCCAGCGAGCATCTCCTGTTTGGAGAACCCCTCCTTCTGGAAGTTGACCCGGTCGGCGTCGAGAAACACCGCGCAGCCGTAGCTGAACTGCGGGCTGAGTTCGGCCTCAAACGCCGTCGTCGCGTATTCGGTGACGGGCACGCCAAACTGGTCCGCCATGGCTTGCAGCAACATGCCGTTGCCGGCGGAGCACTGATTGCTGAGGCGAAAGTTCTCAATGTCGCCGTTCTTCATGAACAGGACCTTGATGTCCTGCCCGCCGATGTCGCAGATGACGTCGACATCGCCGAAGTAGTGCACCGCGCTCATCATGTGGGCGACGGTCTCGACGACGTGGGCGTCCGCCTTCAGCGCTTGCTCCAGCACCGGGCCGGCGTAGCCCGTGACGCCGAAGCCTTTGACGTGCACGGTCCAGTCCTTCTCCAAGATCTGACGCTTGAGCTTGGCCAACATCTCCTTCATGTCTTGGATCGGGTTGCCCTTCGAGAGCTGGTACGTCTTGAGCAGCACCTCGCCGTCTTCGCCGACCAACACCGCCTTGGACGAGGTCGAGCCGCCGTCGACGCCGATCGTCCCGGTCAAGATGGTGCCGGGTGGGTAGCTGGGCGCTTCGAACTTAGGCACCGAATAATCGGACTCAAAGCGGATCACGTCTGCTGCGTCAACGGCGAGCGCGGGGCCAGCTGCCTCCGCCAAACGCTCTTTGCGCCCGGTCGTGGCGAACGCCTTCAGCCCACTCATGCCGGCGTAGACCCCGACGTTCTCAGGCTCGTGCAGGCCGTAGTAGACCGCGCCGAGCGCCGCATACAGCTCGGCGTTGGGCGGCACAAAGATCAGCTCTTCGACCGGCAGATCGGGGATCTCCACGCCGCGCTCGGCCCAGGTCTCCGGGATACGACGGCGCCAGCAGTCCACCAAGAAGGGCAGCCAGGTGTTCGGTCCACCAAGCAGCAGGACCTTGGGCTGCAGGGTGTTGCCGCGGGTGAGCACAGCGAGGTTCTGCATCACGATCGCGTCGGCGAGGGAGCAGAGCACCTCTTCGCTCGGCACGCCGGTCTTGATGAGGTTGACGACGTCCGTCTCAGCAAAAACGCCGCACTTCGCCGCGACGTGGTGCAGCTTCTCGGGGTTGAAGCGGATGTTGCCGACGTCTTCGGGTTTTACGCCGGTCTTGATGAAACACTTGTCGATGGTCGCGCCGGTACCGGACGCGCACTTGTCGTTCATCGACGGTACGACCTGCATCTCACCCGTCTCCGGGTTCTCGCGCAGCATGATGATCTTGGCGTCCTGGCCGCCGAGCTCGATGACGCTGCGCACGTCGGGATGCAGCCGCTCGACCGCCATGGTCACGGCGTTGACCTCTTGCACAAATCGCGCGCCCAACGGGTCGGCGAGCGGGCTGGCGCCAGATCCCGTGACGAAGATGCGGATGTCGCTCTGGGCGACTTTGGGGAACGCGCAGCCGATGCGGGTCATGAACTGCAGCACGCTCTCGGGCTGCTGCGTGTGGTGGCGTTGGTAGTCGTGCCACAACACGTCGAGAGTGTCTGGATCGACGACGACGGCCTTGGTGGTCGTTGAGCCGACGTCCATGCCAACGACCACCGGCGCGGTGCGCAGGATGTGACGCTGGTCCTGATCGACGGCCTCATCGCGGCTCGGCGTACCGTCGGTGCGGCTGTCAAAGCCGAGCGCATCGGGGTGGTCGTCGCGTGTGGAGCGGGCGATGCGGGTCATTGGCGTTTTCGGATCGATCGGGAGGTTCATTCGGCCTCGGCGGCGGCCCCGGTTGGGACGCGAACGGGTCGTGGTGGCTGCGTAGAAATCCACAACGGTGATGCTGATTGAAGGCGGTTCTGGTCCGCGTTGCAAGGGCGGGCGGGTGCAGACGAACTGCTGATCGCCCGGTTTCTCGGCCTGATGGCTATCCTGGCCAAAAAATAAATCGGACGTTCAAGGTTCACATTGCGACGCATCGGTCCTCAGATCCGCGAGTGGAGCCGAGTGAATCGCACAGCCTAGCCACTTGTGCCAACCTCCAGCGCGCTAAACGTCCGTGTCGGACGACAGGCTTGTGGAGAGCGTCGTGCAGCGTGGCTTGGTCTGGGTCGTCTTCGTCGTGGTGTGGGTGATCTCCGCTGGCTGCGACAAGCCGCGCGCAGATCTGCCACGCCACGCGCCGGGCCCGCCCGCAGGCAAGCCCGCGGCGGTCGTCTCGCCAAGCCCGCGCGCTGCGGCGCTACCTGTAGCGCTGCCTGTAGCGCTGCCGCCGGCGAGCAGCCCGACCGACTCGAGCGTCGCCCTTCGCGCCACCCGCGCTCGGATCGACACCCTCACGGCGCAAGCGGAGGCGATGGTGCGGCGCATCGAGGCGACGCCGCCAGACCGCACGATGCTGCTGCGGCTCGACGCCGCGTTCATCGACACCCGCCGCCTCATCACCACGGACAAACAGCTCGCCGAGCTAGGCAAACGCCTCAGTGAGGCCGATCAAGCGGCGGTTCAGCGCACCACCAAGGCGCGGTATGAGGCGCTGAAGCGGCGGGTCGCGGCGGCGGGCATCCGGCATCGACGCGCCGACGCGCAGCACAAGACGACCCAACGCCAGGCGGCGCCGAGCGCTGGATCACCGAAAGACGATGGTGCGGTTGCCGGCCACTAAGACGCGCCGCTCGATGTGCCACTGGATGGCGCGCGCCAGCACGACGTTCTCGATGTCGCGACCGACGGCGGCGAGCTGCTTCGGATCGTCGGTGTGATCGACTCGCTCGACGGCCTGCTCGATGATCGGCCCTTCGTCGAGATCGGCCGTGACGTAGTGCGCAGTGGCGCCGATCAGCTTGACGCCGCGCTCAGCTGCGCGTGCGTACGGCCGCGCGCCCTTGAATCCGGGCAGAAAGCTGTGGTGGATGTTGATCGCCCGGCCGCGCAGCGCATCACAGAGCTTCGGCGACAAGATCTGCATGTAGCGCGCCAGCACCACCAGATCGATCTTGAGATCCCGCACCAACTCCAGCAGCTGCGCCTCCTGCTGTGGCTTGGTCGCCGCTGTGACGGGGAGGTGGTGAAACGGGATCTGATGCCAGTCCGCCTCCTGCGCGAACGTCTTGTGATTGCTGACGATGGCAGGGATATCGATGGGCAGCGTGCCAGAGCGATAGCGGTAGAGCAGATCGTTGAGGCAGTGGCCATGCTTGGAGACCATCAGCAGCACCCGCGGCCGGTTGGCGACGTCGTGCAGCTGCCACTGCATCTCAAAACGCGCGGCGATGTGACCGAACACGTCGCTGAACTGCGCGCGATCGGTGTCGTCGCCGGGGTGAAACACGACGCGCGTGAAGAACCGGCCCGAGAGCGTGTCGCCGTGGTGCGCGGCCTCGACGATGAAGCAGTCCCGATCGGCGAGCAGACCGCTGACGGCGGCGACGATCCCCTGCCGATCAGGACACGAAGCGGTGAGGATCCAGGTGGTCATTGCGGCGGTCATGGTGGCTCCAGCGCGGCGCGTCAGGTCGAGCGCGGGCGCCTACCTACCGCAATGACCGACGGCACGCTAGGCGTCCCCGACCAGCGTACGCACGCGGCTGCGCCCCTCACCGATCGGCTCGACCAGAATCCGCGCCTCGATGCTCTCCTGCAGCCCCACGACGTGGCTGATGATGCCGACCTGGCGGCCCGACGCCTGCAACCGCTGCAACGCGGCCAGCGCGATGTCGAGCGTCTGCGGGTCGAGTGTGCCGAACCCCTCGTCGAGCAACAGCGTCTCCACCGGCATCGTGCTCGTGCGCAGGTCACTGAGGCCGAGGGCCAAGGCGAGGGAGACGAGGAAGGACTCGCCACCCGACAGCGTCTTCAGCGAGCGCGTCGCGCCGGCTCGCCAGCGATCTTCGATCAGGAACTCAAGCGTCGGAAAACCCGTGTCCGGCTCCTTGATGATGCGCAGACGATAGCGGTTGTTGAGGTGTTCGAGGTGTTTGTTGGCCCCGGTCAGCAGCTGGTGGAGGTTGAGCGCCTGGGCGAAGAGCTTAAAGCGCTTGCCGTCGCCCGTGCCGATGAGCTCGTGCAGCTCCAGCCACACCTTGGCCCGGCTGGTGGCGGCGTTGAGCTTGGCGGTGGCAGCGGCGCGGCGCTCTGCGTCACGCGCGGCCATCGTCACCGTCGCGCGTGCCTGATCGAGCAGCGCCGCCCGCTGCTCCCGCGCGGCAGTGAGGCGCAGCACCTCTGGCGTCAGGTCCTCGGCGGTCATGTCCTCGACCAGACCGGCGGGGCGCTCGGCCAGATGCCGCGCGCGCTGCGCCGCTGCCGCCGCGACGTGGGCTTGCGCCTGGGTGGTCAGCTCCCGCAGCGCGTCGCGCTGGGCGCGCAGGGCGACGAGCGCGCCGGCCGGTAAACGCGCGCGCGTCAGGGCCGACACGTCCGGCAGCCCGAGCGGGATCAGCTGCCGCGCGAGGGCGTCAGCGGCCAGGGCGAGGGTCTGCTGCAAGGCCTCGAACTGAGCGGTCAGCGTGGCGAGGGCGGCCGTGGCGCCGACCACGTCGGCGGCGGCGACATCACGGCGGTTGGTGGCGCGACGGAGCGCCGCACCGAGCGTCTCCACCCAGCGCTCTTGCGACGCGACCAGCGCGTCGGGACCAGCGCTGATCGGCGGGCGAATCGGGCTTGTCGGCGCCCCGGCTGCGTCCGCCGGCGCGTCATGGCTTAGGGTCTGGCCCCACGCTGCTGCCAGCGCCTCGCTAGCGGCGGCGGCGGCGGTGGCGGCGGCGTCCAAGGTCTTCCGTCGCGCCAGCAGGTCCGCGCTGAGCTTGGCCGCGACCGACTGCGCTTCGACGTAGGTGTCGGTAGCGGCGGCGTGCGCCAGGACGGCTCTGTCGTGCAGATTGTGGGCGTCCTTCACGGCCTGCGTCGCCTGCTCCCACATGGCGACCCGGGCACGCGCCGGCTCGAGCCCCGCCTCGGCTGGCTCGGTGTCGATCCCAAACCCACCGAAGGCCACAGCCAACCCGGCGCGTCGCTCCGCGAGGGCAACCCGCTGAGCGGCGAGCGCCTGCGTTCGCTGCACCTGCTCCTGCTCGGCCTGAGCGAGCGCACCCGTCCGCGCGGCGAGCGCGTCAGCGGCGGTGGCCAGGGCCTTCTCAGCGGCGTGCAGCGCGGACTGCGCGCTGCGATCAGCGCCGATCGCGGCCTGCACGGCGGTGTGTCGCGCGTGGAGCTCCTCGCCGACGGTCACCATCTCCGCTAGCCGTGCGCCCACGCTGGTGCTCGAACCGTCCAAACGCTCGCGTGAACGCTGGCTCGAACCGTCGGAGCTCAAGCCGGCGCCAGCGACGGCCACAGCCGCCGCCGCAACGGCTGCATCGGCCTCGCGTCGCGCCTCTTCAGCCACCTCAGCCGTGGCCTGCCGCGCCGCGACGCACGCTGCGAAGTGTTCTTTGGTCTGCGCCAACGCGCGGCGAATCGCCTCTCGGACCGCCTCCGCCTCGTCCAACGTCTGCTGGCTCTGGCGCAGCTCCGCGTCGATGTGGGCGGCGTACGTCGCCGTGTCGATGTCCGCGACGAACGGGTGCGCTTCGCTCCCGCAGAGCGGACAAGGGTCGTCAGGCGCCAAGGCGGCGCGCTGCACCCCCAGGTCTGCGATCCGCCTCAGCGGCAACACGGCAGCCTCGGCGACGTTGACCCGCTGCGTCGCGTCCACCAGCTGCGCTTCGCCCAACGCTACCGCGGCCGTCGCCTGCGCCACCTTCGCCGCAGCCGCCGCGTCTTTGCCCGCCGCAGCCTGCAGCCGCGCCTGTTTGTCGTCCCGCGTCAGGAGCGCACGCTGCGCCGCTTGCATCGCCTCGCAGCGGGTCCGCAGCTCATCGCGCTGACCGCTGATGGCGGCGAGGGCGGCGGAGGGTTCAGCGTCGCCAACCAGCGCCCTCAGGGCGGCGGAGGCCGACTCCGCGGCAGCGTTCAACGGCGTCAGCTGCTCCGAACGCGCCAGCTCGTGGGCCCGTTGCGCGTCGCCCAGCTGTTGGGTCTGCGCGACGATCTGCGTCGCGCGGGCCGCCAATTCGGCCTCGCGGCGCGCCGCCTCCTCCCTCGCCTCCACGATCCCCGCCGCGATGCGGGCCAACGCCGGCAGCGCCACGGCGAGCGGTGCGTCGGCCGCACACCCCACACGCGCCGCCTCCGCTGTGCTCAGGGCAGCGGCGGCCGCATCGCGCGCCGTAGCGGCGCGCTGCAGCCGGGCCTGCGCGCCGTCCGGCCCGGTGACGGCGGTCTGCGCACGTGTCGCGTCGCCTTGCGTCCTCGTCCATTCACCCTGCGCGATGGTGGCAGCGTGATGCGCGTCGCGCGCCGCGCGCGCCGGCGGCCGCAGCGCCACAAGCGCCTGCTCCGCGGCCGAATCGTCGGCCTCGCAGCGGGCACGCACGCGCTCGGCCGCCGCGGCCACGGCCTGCAGCGCTGGCAGCCGCTCGCTGACCTGCAGCCGCTCCGCCGCGTTCTTCTCCAGCCGCCCGGCGTCCTCGGCGTGCTTGTCAAAGAGGCCAAACGCCTCGGCGCAGCGCTCGTGTTCGGCCAACTGCGCCATGACCTCCGCGGCGAGTCCCGTCTGACGGGCCGCCTCGACCTGCTGCGCCTTTGCACCATCCAACGCCGCCGCCTGCTGCGCGTCGAGCGACAGCCAGTCCTGCTGAAGACGCAGCGTCGTCAGCGCGGCGTCCAGCTCGCGCACCGCGGCGGTGCCCGTCGTGACCTGCGCGTGCGCCTCCGCGAGCTGCGCGTCGGTCAGCGGCGAGGCCGCGTTTGCCGCGGCTCGCAGCGCGGTAAGCCGACGATCCCAAGCCCCCCGAACCCGCGCGGCCCGCTCGCCTAGGCGCTGGTAGATCGAGGTGTCGGTGAGGCGCTCCAAGATGGCGGCGCGCTCCTCGGGCGGCGCGTTCAGCATCGCGTCAAAGTGACCCTGCGCCAGCAGCATCGAGCGCTGAAAGTCATGCATCGAGAACTTGTCGAGCACCTCGTTGAAGACCTTGTCGACCACGTTGGCGCGATGGTCCGACACCACCATCACCCACTCGCCCTCGTCATCGCGCCGCTCGATGGAGCGATGCACCTGCTGCTGCATCTTGCCGTCGGGCTTGTCGCGGGCGCGGCGCGCAGCCCACGCCGCGCGATAACGCACCCGCGCGTCGCCCTTGGGGCCCCACTTGCTGAACTCGACCTCGGCCCGCGCGGTACCGGCGCCGCGGGACATGATCTGCTCGGCGATCGCGCTGGCGCTGCGCAAGTCGTTCAGCCGCGGCGTCGTGCCAAAAAGCCCAAGACTGACGGCGTCCATCAGCGTGGACTTGCCCGATCCGGTCGGCCCCTGGATCAGAAACAGTCCGGCGCCCTCCAGATCGACGTCCAGGTCGACGATCTGCTCGCCATACAGGCTGTTGAGGTTCGTGGCGCAGATGCGGTGCAGCTTCATGCCTCACCTCCAACGATCTGAGCCAGCAGCGGCTCCAGCTCAGCGTCCTCGACATCGACAAGGCCGGCCACGCTCGCGAACGCCCGCATCAGCGCGTCGGTGTCTACCAACCCGCGACCGCGACACAACGTCGCGAACACCTCCGCTGGCTCCAGCTCCTCAAGTGGCCGCTGCATCGCTTCGTCCTCCAACGTCACCAACGCCGTGACGCGCTCCGGGCGCAGCTCGGCGAGCCCTGGCCGATTCGACGCGACGAAGGTCGCCAACGCCTCGTGGACGCGCACCCCCATGTCGGTCGGCATCGCGTCGGTCACCACCCGGCAGTACAGCAGCGGCGGTAGCGGTTCGGTCCACGTCAGCGCGCGAATCTCGGCCAGCAACGCATCTGGCTCGGCGCTGAGCGCCACCAGCCCGCGCGCGGCCGGCACGACCAAGGGCACCACCTCGGCGCGACCGTCAGGATCGGCGGCGAGGGTCACCAGCAGCACCTTGCGCGGCGTCTGGCTCTCGGCAAGATCAAACGCGACGGGGCTGCCCGAATACCAAGCCCGCCGCTGCGGCCCGACCGGGTAGCTGCGGTGGATGTGACCGAGCGCGGTGTATTGAATGCGGCTGTCCAGCACCGACGCCGGCAGCCCGTCGATCGCACCGACCTGGTGGATCTCGTAGGGATAGTCCTCGCGCTTCGCCGTGCCCAAGGTCAAGTGGCCCGTCGCGATCACCGGCAGCCCGGGATGCGCCGCCCTAGCGATGTCCGTGAGATGGCTGTACAGCCGGCCAAAACGCTGCTCAAAGGCCGCGCGCATCGCCGCATAGTCGGTGTCGGTGGTCCGCACCCCCAGCCGAAACTCATGTACGTAGGGCACCGCCAAGGCCACCGCGCCGATCGCGCCGTCGCGGTTATACAGCGGCACGACGCAGCGCTCCCACGCGGCCTCCGAGGTCGGCAACCCGCCCACCACATGCACACGCATCGCGCCCAACATCTCGGCGGGGGCATCGAGCCGCGCGCCGCTGTCGTGGTTGCCGCCAACGACGATCACCTGCGCGACGCCGGTGTCCCGAACCCGACCTAAGAAGCTGTAATAGCGTCCGAGCGCCTGGGCGGAGGGCTGTTTGGAGTCGAAGATGTCGCCCGCGACGACCAGCGTGTCGATCTGCTGCGTCTCCAGCTCGGCCAGGAGCCACGTCAGAAATATGGCGTGATCAGCGTCCCGCGACGTCGTGCGGTTCTGGATACCCAAATGCCAATCCGAGGTGTGTAGCAGGCGCATGACGCTCCAGTCGAAGGTCGATTTCCAGGTTGGTGATCCGTCCCCAGGTCAGAACGCGTGCGGCTTGGGATGGCCATAAGACAGGTTCTGACCCATCCGCGCCGTTTCCGCCACCGCAAGCGCAACCGACCCGACGTCGCGCGGTCTCAGACGTTTGATGCGCGCGTGAGACAGAACGAGTCGCATTGGCGCGCGAGGCTTGGAATCAGACGACCTGTTCAACACCCTTTGCGCCAGCGCCGAGCCCGACTACCGTGACCGCCATGCCAGACGACACCAGCCCCACACCAGACGCGACCGCCCACCCGCCGCACAAGGCGACAGCGAGCGGGCTGAAAGATCTGCGCCTGACGCTGCGCGCGGTCGGCGCTGAGGCGGCGCTGTTGCTGGAGCTGCAGAGCCTGCGCCAGCTCCTGCCCCTACCGGTGGGGATCGACCGCGCGATCGCGCACCTAGCCAACTTGAACTTGGCGCGGACCCTGGCCGATCTCTGCACGCCGGCCGCCCGCGCCGTGTTTGTGCGCAACGCGCCTGAGGGGGGCGAGCAGGCGTTGTGTGCGGTGATCTTGGACCACCACAACCAGCTGGCGCCGGCCGCGCCCAAAGCGCTGCGCGTCGGCATGACGGCGGCGGCTTTGGCCGTATGGGCCCACGAGCACCACGTCGGTCACTGGCTCAACGCCCCCGCTGAGGCCGCGCTGCCCAGCGCCGAGACGCCGCGCTGGCTGCTGCGCGGTCGCAGCCTCGCCGAGATCGCCTGCCCCAGGCCGGATCGCGACGACCCTGGCGCGGTACAACAACGCGCCCACGCCCAGGTGCGGGCGCTCGCCTGTTTGCAGCTGCGCAGCGAGGCGGCGATCCTGGGGGCTGCGGGCCACGCCGCGCGCGCCGTGGGCCGAATCGCGCCCACCGAGCCGGCCCTGCTGGGGCTGTACGAGGCCGTACAAGCGCAGCGAACGCGGCTCGCTGGGACGCTGCTGCCTCGGCCCGCGGCCGAGCTGTCGGGGGCGCGGGTGGGCATCTCCAGTCAGCCACCTGGGCTCACTTGGCGGTTGACCAAGAGCTTCGAGAACCACTGTTGTGCTGGCCCTGAAGTGCGCCTCCTGCGCGACGAATCCGGACAATTCGGGCTCTCGTGCAGCTGCGAAGCGCAACGCGACGCGGGGCGGCAAACCGGTATCTGCGAGGCCCGGATCGAGGCGGTGGAGCGCTTCAGCGACCTGGTCAGCCGACCAGGTCGGCCCACGGACCGGCGCCGTCTGCGCGATTTGGCCGACGCGTTGGGCGCGCCGGCGTGGCGCCGCGAGGTGGAGCGCTTCTTTGACGCCGCCGCCCTCGACGCGGCGCTGGCGACCACGGTGGGCGGGCAGGAGGCGCGGTTTGTGTGGCGGCTGCACATCGTCGGCGGCGCGCTGCGCGACATCGGGCCGGCGCTGGCGGGCCCCGATCCCAAGGGCGGGCTGCAGCTGCGCACGATGCGGCTGGCGGCGACGGCGCAGACCGCTGACGACCTGCCAAGCGACCTGGATCGGGACGTGCTCGGGTTGGTGATGGCGGCCCGCGCGCTGCACAAACGCCAGGACTCCGCGGCGGCTGGGTTGTGGCGGCAGGCGGCGGAGCGGCTGGTCGGCGCTGGCAACGTCGTCGCCGATGACGGCCCGGCGAGCCCGGCGCAAGTGCAGCGCCAACGCATCGGTGTCGTGCTCACGCGGCAGGGTGACCGCTGCGTGCTGACGGCCACGCTCGACGGCGTGGCGATGGCGCCGGACGCGCGCGCGGCGGTGCTCGACGTGTTGGAGACGGACGCGGGCCTGCACTGGGATCGCAGCGAACGCTGCCTGGAGGTGCTCGACGCGAGCCAACGGGTGCGGCGAGCCCTGGTGGCGTTACGAGACGGCGGCGCCAGCTTTCCGCTCGCGGCGATGACGCACTTGCGCGAGCGGCTAGCCGGCGTGGTGGAGGCGGCGTTCACCATCGCGCCGAGCGCCCAGGGCTCACAGGTCCCCACGGACGCGCGACCGCGCTTGCGGATGAGCCTGCGCCCTGCGCGGGATGGCGCGCAGGGCCTGCGGATCGAGGCGCGGGTGCGGCCGCTGGCGGATGGGCCGAGCGTCACGCCGGGGCTGGGGGCGGCGGTGGCCTACGCCGTGCACGGCAGCCAACCGGTGCACGGCTTGCGTGATCTACAGGCCGAGCGTGACGGCGCCACCGCGCTGTGGCGCGCCCTGTCGCTGCCGACCGCAGCCCCGGCGGACTTTGAGGCGCCGCCGGACTCCGACACCAACCCGTGGACCTGGCTGGAAGACGACGCCGACACCGCCCTCGACCTCATCGCCCGGGTGGCGGCGCTCTGCGAGGCCGAGAAAACAGCCGATCTGGCCGATCTGGCCGGGCGGGACGCGCTGGGCCCGGCGACCGTGGCGCCCGCCGAGGTGACGTGGCAAGGCGACGTGGAGCGGGTCGTCGGGCGGACCCAGACCAACGCCTTGCGCGTCTCGTTGGTCGACAAACGCGACTGGTTCGGCCTCGAGGGCAAGCTGAGCCACGGCGCGCACACGGTCCCGCTGCAGTCCCTGCTCGAGGCGCTGCGCACCGGGCGGCGCTACGTCGCGGTGGGGGAGGGAGACTGGCTGGAGATCAGCGAACAAGTCCGGCGCCAGCTGCTGCCGATCGCGGTCGCGGCGCACGACGGTCGCCTCTCGCCCCTGGCCGCGCCCGCGCTGAGCGCGCTGGAAGAGGCCGGCGCGCACGTGGCCGGGCCGGCGCGCTGGATGCGTCTGCACGATCGCCTGCGCGACGCCGCGGCGTTGCACGTGGAACTACCTGCGACGCTGAACGCGGAGCTGCGGCCCTATCAGCGCGATGGGTTCGCCTGGTTGATGCGGCTCACGACGTGGGCACCCGGCGCCGTGCTGGCCGACGACATGGGCCTCGGCAAGACCGTGCAAGCCCTCGCGCTGCTGCTGGCGCGCGCCGCGGAGGGTCCGGCGCTCGTGGTGATGCCGACGTCGGTGCTCGACAACTGGCAGCGCGAGGCGGCGAGGTTCGCGCCGACGCTGGTTTTACGGCCGCTGCGCAACAAAGATCACCTCGACGCGCTGACCGATGTCGCCGCGGGCGAGGTCGTGCTGACGACCTGGGAGCTGCTGACCCGGCACCGCGACGCCATCACCGAGCAGACGTGGGGCACGGTCGTGTTCGACGAAGCGCAGGCCCTGAAAAACCCGGCCACACGGCGGGCGAAGGCGGCGTTTGCGGTCGAGGCTGGCTTTCGTCTGGCGCTGACCGGCACGCCAGTGGAGAACCGCACCGATGAGCTGTGGAGCGTGCTGCGCGCCGCAGTGCCGGGCCTGCTCGGGGGGCGACGCGACTTCCGGGCGAGGTTCGCGGTGCCGATCGAGCGCTATGGCGACCCGCGGGTGAAGGCGACGCTGGCGGCGTTGATCCGGCCCTTTGTGTTGCGACGGATGAAGGCGGAGGTGGCCAAGGAGCTGCCGCCGCGGCAGGACATCCGATTGGACGTGGACCTCGACCCTGGCACGCGCCGCATGTACGACGCCCTGCGCGCCAGCCTGCAAGCGAGCCTCGGCAAGGCCGGGCGCGAGGAGCGGGCGGGCCGCCGCATCGAGGTGCTCGCCGCGTTGACGCGGCTGCGGCAGCTGGCCTGCCATCCACGCCTGCTCGACCCGCAGAGCCCGGCGCCGGCGGCGAAGGTGCTCGCGCTGCGCGGCCAGCTCGCGGAGCTCCGCGCGGAGGGTCATCAGGCCTTGGTGTTCAGCCAGTTCACGAGTCTGCTCGATCTCGTACGGGTTGATCTGGAGAGCGACGGGCTGCGGGTGCTGCAGCTCGACGGCCGCACACCAGGGGGCCGGCGGCAGGCGCTGGTGGACACGTTTCAGCGCGGCGACGCCGACGTCTTTCTGCTCTCGGTCAAGGCGGGCGGCACCGGCCTCAACCTGACGGCGGCGAGCTATGTGTTCCACCTCGACCCATGGTGGAACCCGGCGGTGGAAGATCAGGCCACCGACCGCGCCCACCGTATCGGACAAGTCCGCCCGGTGACGGTGTACCGGGTCGTGGCGCGTGGCACCGTCGAGGAGGCGATCTACGCGCTGCATCGCGACAAGCGTGATCTGGTCAACGCGCTGCTGTCGGGCACGGGCGAGGCGCGCAGCCTGACGGTGCAGGAGCTCGAAGCGCTCGTGGTCTACAGCGGCAAACGTACGTGGGAAGATCAGCAACCAGCCCATGTTCGCGCCATGGCAGCGCCGGAGGCAGCGTCGGAGACCGGTTAGTCTTCTTGCTGCCACGAGCGCGCTTTCTTCCGATCGCTCGCGCGCTTTTTGCCTTCGAGCCGGCGTCGAACCGAACCCAGACTCGGCCGTGTTGGCCGACGTCGCTTGGGTGGCTGCAGGCTGGTGCGGACCAACTCGAGCAGCCGCTCCTGGGCATCGCTGAGGTTGCGGCTCTGGCTGCGTGTCTTCTGCGAGATGATCAGCAGGTTGCCGTCCCCATCAAACCAACGCGGCACGGCGAGGCGCATGCGCCGCACCACCGGCTCCGAGATGCCGCTCAGCGCGATATCGCAGCGCAGCTCGACGCGGGTCGAGGTCTTGTTGACATGCTGCCCGCCGGGCCCCTCGGCGCGCGACGCCGTCCAAGACAGCGCCTCGCCTGGAATCGTCAGGTTCGGGTTGATTCGTAGGGCATCCATCAGCAGCCGCCTCCTCGCGGCAAGACACACGTTCGGCGCAGCAGGGTACAACCCGACGCGCATAAAGTGCGCTCTCGTAGGTTAGACGTCGTTGGCATGACCGGACTACACTCCCGCGCGCTGTGGCGGATGGTCGTCCTTTCTTGTCTACGCGCGCGGCGGTTGTCGCAGCCGCGCGCGCAGTCCTCGTGTCCTCATCCCGGAGTTGTACCCCGTGTTTATGCTTCGTCCGATTCAACAAGCCGACCTCGACGACTTCGTCACGCTCGTCGGGCGCGCTGATTATGGGCTCACGAGCCTACCCAAAGACCGGGACCTGCTGCGACTGCGCATTGACCGCTCCGTCGCGTCGATGGCTGCGCGACCGTTGCCCCGCAGCGAGTCGAGCTATCTCTTTGTGCTCATCGACAGCGAGCGCAGTGGGCTCGCCGGCTGCTGTGGATGTTACGGTCAAGTCGGTGGAGATGTGCCCTATTTCGCCTATGAAGTCGACACAATCACGATCGGCGCGTCCATCGGCATGAGCCGTTCGCTGCGTGTGCTCAACGTCATTGAACGGCACCACGGCCCGGCGATGCTCGGCAGTCTGCTGCTCGATCCGGGCTTTCGCGGCCGCGGCGTCGGGCGTTTTCTGAGCTTGACCCGCATGCTTTTTCTCGCCGATCACCCGCTGCGTTTCGATTCTCACGTGATCGCCGAGCTGCGCGGCTGGCTCGATGCCAACGGCAGCTCACCCTTCTGGGAGGCGGTGGGGCGCCACTTCTTCCGGATGTCGCTGCCTGAGGCAGATCTCCACACCCACACGATCGATGGTTTTGTGCAGCACCTGTTGCCGCGTCAGCCGATCTTCGTCGACATGCTCCCGGCCGACGCGCAGCGCGTGATCGGCGCGGTGTACAGCAGCACTCAGCCGGCCATGGACATCCTCAAAGACGAGGGGTTTGTGCTCACGCCGTGGCTCGATCCCTTCGAAGCCGGCCCGGTCGTGCGCGCTGAGGTGGAGCGGCTGCGGACGGTGCGGACCAGTCGCATCGCGCGGATCGTGGCGCTACAAGACGAGGAGATCGCGGGCCCAGCGCTGATGGTGAGCAACCGCGAACGCGAGCGGGTGCTGGACTATCGGGTGGTGATGAGCCCGGTCATCGAGACGCGTGCGCGGCGAAGCGCGGATAGCGCCATGCATGGCAAACAGGACGACGAACACGACGACGCGCTGGACGGCGAGGTCCGGCTGACGACCGCGGCCGCGACGGCGCTGAAGGTCGGGATTGGCGATCGGGTGCGCATCGCCGATCTGGCCACCAGCCGCAGACAAGTCGCGGTCTTGGACGCGACGGAGGAGAGCTGAACATGGGTTGTTTCATCGATGGATCTTGGGTCGCGGGCGAGGGCGAGGTCCTCTTGGACGTCGATCCCACCGACGGCGACACGCTCTGGACCGGCCGAGCCGCGACACCGGCGCAAGTCGACCTCGCGGTCCGTGCGGCTGCGCGGGCGTTTGCGTCGTGGCGACGGGTAGACCTGGAGGAGCGATTGGCGATCTTGTCTCGCTACGCCGCGTTGCTGAAACGCGACAAAACCGACCTCGCAGCGCTGATCGCTCGGGAGACGGGCAAGCCCCTGTGGGAGTGCACGGCCGAGGTCGGCGCGATGATCGGCAAGGTGCCCGTCACCCTCAGCGCCTGGGAGGCCCGCTGTGGCGACGAACGCATCGCGCCCGGCATCGCCGACGTGGTCGGCAGCCGCCGGGTCAAGCCTCACGGCGTGACGGTGGTGTTCGGGCCGTTCAACCTGCCGGGCCATCTGCCCAACGGCCACCTCGTGCCGGCGCTGCTCGCGGGCAACACGGTGGTGCTCAAGCCGAGCGAGCAGACGCCGGCGTTCGGCGTGGCCATGGTGGAGCGGCTGCTCGAGGCTGGGCTACCCTCGGGCTGCATCCAGCTCGTGCAGGGCGCCCGAGAGACGGGGGTAGCGCTGACGGCGCATCCGCTGATTCGTGGCCTCTATTTCACCGGATCTTCAGACGTTGGTCGCCAAATCCACCGCGCGCTCGGCGGTCGCACCGAGGTCGTCTGTGCGCTGGAGATGGGCGGCAACAACCCGCTCGTCGTGTGGCCCATGCCGGACTGGCAGCAGACCGAATACGACGCGGCGGCGCTGCATGTCGTGGTGTCGGCGTTCATCACCGGGGGTCAGCGCTGCACCTGCGCGCGGCGGCTGATCGTGCCGGACAACGCGGCCGGCGAGCGGCTGCTAGCGGCGGTGGTGAGCCGTGTGGGTCAGCTGCGCATCGATCGGTGGGACGCGGAGCCGCAGCCGCTGTACGGCCCACTCATCAACGCCGCGGCGGTGGAGATGACGCTGCAGGCGTGGCAGTCGCTCTGCGCGCTGGGTGGCGAGCCAGTCATGACGCCGGAGCGGCTCACGGCGCTGTCGCCCGCCGCGCTGTCGCCTGGCCTGATCGATGTCACCAACGTCGCGGCGTTGCCCGACGCCGAAGTGTTTGGACCCTTACTACGCCTGATTCGTGTCGCTGATTTCGACGCCGCGCTCCTGGAAGCCAATCGCACGGCCTATGGGTTGAGCGCGGCGCTGATCGGCGGCACACACACGGACTTTGAGCGCTTCTGGGCCGAGGTGGACGCCGGCATCTGCAATTGGAACCGCGCCACGACCGGGGCGCTGTCGACCCTGCCTTTCGGTGGGACTGGTTTGAGCGGGAACCATCGACCGGCGGGCTGGACGAGCGTGGACTACTGCGCGTGGCCGGTCGCCTCGACAGAGCGGCCCGTCGTGGCGGCGCCGATTGGGTTGCCGCCCGGGGTGGGGGTGGTGTGACGGAGCAACGACGTGGCAGATGACCTTCACTTCCTCGAACGCAGCGTAGAGCGCCTCGCTGGCCCGAGCCTCGACATCGCCATGGCGCTGTATCGTGACGGCGAGCTCGTGCGGTTCATCGGCGAGCGTGTGCGCCAGATCGAGCCGGGCGACCAACGCCTCGCGATCGCGCTGAACGCCGATGGATCCGGGCCTTTTGTGCTCTTTGAGCGGTCTGGCCACTTCGTGACGTGCCTCTCAGCGGACATGGCGCTGCAGGACGCGCAGCTCGTGACGCTGGAGCAGGTCGGCTCCTTGGTGGCGCAACACGCGGTGTGGCGGGCGCGCTGGGCGCAGGCGCGCGAGCGTGGCAGCGGCACGCGCGCGTGGCGGGGGCTCATCCAGCGCCTCTACGATGGCGGGCTGTACCCCTGCCGTGAGGACTTCGCCGCCGCCGCGGCCTTCCACGCGCTCATCGCGCCGGCGTTGGTTCGCAATCACCAACAGCTACTCCGTCGGCTCGCGTCGCAGACCCAGGGCTTGGTGCACTACACCGACAAGCCGCCCAAACACAGCCGACAGATCAAGGAGATCCGGGACTTTTGGTTCGACACCATGTGGCTCGGTACGCTGCCGGCGCTGCTCGGCCTCGACCCAGGCCGGGTCTACATCGACCCTGCCAACTCGACAGGCCTGCACATGCTGAGCGCCGTCGCCTTTCAGAGCACCTACCCTGCCGTGATGCTGCGCACGTACTGGATGATCGCCCGCTTTGGCAAGCGCTTGCTGCCGACCTATCGGGCGCAGCTGCGGACGACGACCAGCGACGCCTTGTTCATGGACGCCATCCTCGCCCTCATCGCCATTGGCCTCGGTAGCCGCTCGCTGCAGGCAGAGGTGCGCAAGCTGCTGCACGGCCCCTCGGGACCTTCACCAGCGTGGACGACGCCCTTCATCGAGCGCCTCACAGGTAGTCGCGGCGCCTTTGACGGTGTGTTCGACAACCCACAGCGCTACATCGATCACCACATCGCGCAGGGCCGAATCAACGTGCACGAGGCCATGTGTGCGCGCGCGCCGGAGCTGCTTGCGCGTTGGCCCTCAACGGCGGATGTGCCGGAGGAGGTGGCGCGGATCGCGGTGCTCCACAACAGCTTCAACCCGCTGGAGAGTCAGCGAGCGATGGACGGGCTGGTGCAGTCGCTGCCGGTCATTGTGCCGCTGGCGCCGGAGCAGCTGTTTTGGCCCGAGGAGCTCTGCGTGCTGGCGCGAGGGCCGTGGAAGCTGGCCGAAGGGATGGCGACGCTGGAGCGACTGCACAAGCAGTACGGTCGTTTACAGCCCGAGCGCGCGGCGCCGCGGGTGGGGCGCAACGCGCCGTGTGTGTGTGGCAGTGGCAAGAAGTCGAAGCGGTGTTGTGGGGGGTGAGTTAGCGCCCACGCACCACCGCGAGCACCGTCACCACGTCGCCGATGACTTCGCCAAGCTCGCCCTTGCGCACCATGCGCAGCTCGCCGCCCTGAACCAACACGTGCGACCGGCTGCCCAGGCGGAACATCTCGCAGCTGTCGGACCCGCACTTCGCGCTTGGCGGCGGCTTGTCGGCGGCTGGGATCGACGGCAGCGCTGGCACGGGTCGCGGCCCCCAACGCTGCACGACACCGCGCCACACCGCATCGCTGCCCTGGTCGGTCCCAAAATGGCGCTGGGTGGCGGTCTGGCTATGCCAATCCCACGCTGAGACGCCGGATTTGTTGCGTGCCCACACCGCGCGCGGGCTGATTCGCCAGTCTGATGTGGGACCGTGGCCGACGACCTTGGCCTGCCAGCTGAAGGGCGCGCCGAGCACGGCCGTGGCGTGAATCGTGGTGCCGCCGGTGGTCTCATTCAGGGAGAAGACAAACTCGCCGGAGGGCGACCAGGCGATCACTGGCAGGGCGATCTCTGCTGTGGGCAAGGCGCGTCGCTGTCCGGTGGCGATGTCGACCAGATTCCAGCCGGCGTCGTAGCCCGGCGGCAGCGGTGGGTCGACGTAGGGCGCTTGGTTGGCCAAGCCCTGGTCGATCCGAAACAGCGCGATCGCGCCGTCCGGTCGGAAGAGGATCTCGTTGATGTACGCCTCGTAGTCCCCCTTCAGCAGCGGCGCGATGTGGGTGACACGGTCCAGCTTTGGTGGGTTGAACGTCGTCACGTAGAGATCGTGATCCCAGACAAACGCGACCGCTTCGTGGCCTGGGCCAATGACCACGACGTCGATGTGCGGCTGCGGTTCGACCGGGCTGCTGAGCTCACCAATGCGAGTGCTGACGCCCGTGTGGTCGAGCAGGTGGAGCGTGGCGATCTTGGCGGTGGTGGTGAGGTAGAGCACGCGTTGGCGCGAGCGGTCGGCGTGTAGGGCGGCCGTCGCGGGAGTCCGTGGCGCGGTGGCGGCGGCGCGTGTGGCGGACGCAGCGAGCGCGACGGTCGTCGAAGCGCTGGCCGTGGTTTCGCTGGGTGCGGTCGGTTGTGTGTCGGCTGCTGGCGAGGCGGGGGCCGGGTCGTTGCACTGCGGCGCGACGACGAGGAGCGCGCTGAGGCTGAGCGCGGTGAGGAGCGGCCGGGCGTGTTGGGTGAACGTCATGGTGAAGGCCGGCGTTTGGGCGCGGGTGCGCATTGGTCTGCGTGGTTAGGATAGGCCTGACTCATGCGGGGATGCGCCGAGGATGCGTCGGAGCGGGCGCCGCGGCCGACAGCGCAGGGCCTCAACCGCCCCGGCGCGCCTCATCGGGTGCGGCGTAACGACATACGACCTCCCCCGCGGTCGATGTGCGACAAAAAGTGTCGCTCTACCATGAGACAGTCGCCACCACAGCGCGGCCAACGCGTGGCGACTGACCGCCGCGAGGATGCCGCTTGGGGAGGCCACACATGGCGCTATCAACCAGCGATTTTGCCAACAGCTGCCTAGTCTTCGGCACGAGCGATGATCTGCAGCCCATGGTTCGACTCAACCAGCTGCTCACCCCCCAGCCGCTGTCAGATCCCGCAGACAACCGGCGCGCGCGCGTCTTCATCTGCGTGACCGGGCAGCCACCGGCGGGGACGCCGTTTCAAGGGCTGCTCGCGCGCATGGCGGCGCTGAACAGCCACTATCAAGCGCAAACCGCGGTGCTGACGATGGTGTCGCCGCCCCGGCTGATCGCCTTGTCTGAGGTCGCGTTGTCACGCGCACCGCTGCCGTCGAGCGTCGTCCCAGCGGCGCGTGCGGAGGCGAGCAGTCTGGTCGACGGTGACTCGTTTTTGGCGCTTGAGGTGCTGCTTGAGCGCCGCATCGCCGGCGTCCGGCGCTTGATTCGCGTGGTGCAGCTGCACGCCGACCCAATCGCGCTGTTCTGGGGCTTATCTCAGGGCGGCCAGGTGGCGCCGCAGGTGATGGTCACCGTTCCGGCCACACCCCTGGCGCGCAAGTGGGGGGCGCTGGAGCGTTTGCTGACCCAGTTTCGATGCGCGTTGCCCAAGCTCTGGGTCCGCGGCAACTTTCCGGCTGCAAATCCGGGGCTGAAGACGGCGCTGCCGACGTCGGTGCTGCCGGAGGCGACCCCCCTCTATCCGCGTCGCGCGTGTGTGTTCCACGGCTGGGACGCGCGCTTGGGCGTGGCGTCGCCATTTGGACCATCGGCTGACCAGGACGCGTCGGATGGCCAGGTCGCCGGGTTCGCGCCGGACACGCGGGACTTCAAGATCGTGCTGGAGACCATCGATCGTCGAGGCGCACGCACGGGGGTGAGTCTGACTCGGTCTGATGACGCGTTTGGCTGGCGGCCGCGGCTCTCCATCGTGGCGGGGAGCCAAGCGATGGGCCACGCGTGGCCAGACCGGAGCACACACGCCTGCTGGGAGGAGATCTTGGCGCGTCACGTTTGCGACTCGCCGGCGCAGTCGCTGCCCTATCCGCTAGCCGACGCGATCCGAGTGGCGCGCGCGACCGCCCGTGGCCTCGGTCTGCGACTGGTCGTGATGCAGCCGCCCTCGTTTGAAGATGAAGTCGCCGTCGAAGTGACGCGGCTCGCGGCGGCGCGCAGCGATGTGCAGGTGGCGATTGTGACCGATCATTGCCTGGGCGTGTTTGGGGTTGGCGACATTCGGGGTGCGCTGCGGGCGGAGCCTTGGGTGAAATGAGCGCAGGTAGTTGGTGCCGTAGCGTTCGATTGCAGTGACCCCGGCGGTGACGGCGTGTAATGTCGCGGCGATCGCCCCACAAGTCAGCAGAGGACCGCGATGAGCTCGATCTTTCTGGAGATGCCTCGGTCTCGCTGGGTCGCCAGCAATGACGCTGCTTTTGCGGTGCGTGATGGCTTTCCGGTGACGGAGGGACACACGCTCGTGATCACGCGCCGGCTGGTGGCGACTTGGTTTGAGGCGACGCGGGCGGAGCAGCTGGCGGTGCTGGAGTTGGTGGATGAGGTGAAGGCGGGGTTGGATACGGCGTTTTCGCCGGATGGGTACAATGTTGGGTTTAATGCGGGGGCGGCGGCTGGGCAGACGGTGATGCATCTGCATGTGCATGTGATCCCGCGGTATGTGGGGGATGTGGCGGATCCGCGGGGTGGGGTTCGGGGGGTGATTGCTGGGAAGGGGAATTATTTGGTGGCGACGGCCTGCGATGTCCGGGGCCTCGGTGCATGACCAGCGGGCTGCCAGACAGCGAGTTCACCAGTATCAACAACCTGCTGCAGATCTTCGACCACACGACGAACTCGTATAAGTACCTCTTCTTCCTGTCGCTATTGGAACAGATTCAGGCCCACGTCGGCGAGGACGCGCCGCGGCTTCAGGTGCGGACCCTCATCGAAGGCGCGCTCGCGCTGGCTTGGTATCCGCACAGCTACTTCAAGCTCTCATTTGGTTCGCAAGACCAGATCGGACGGATATTGAGCACAACTTCACTACCGCTGGACGCCGGAACCGCCAAGCTGACACCGCTGGACCTGGACACGGTGCGCGCCGCGATCCGCCAAGGGCTCAGCGCAGCGCACTACAAGCGGCTCGCCCGCTGGGTGCAGTTTCGCCTCCTCACGCCATGGTTCCAAGACGA
>CALENB010000212.1 GCA_937910235.1 uncultured Myxococcales bacterium
TGTACTTGGTGAACTGAGGCACCGCGACAACCGCGAGGATGGCGATAATGGCGACGACGATCATGAGCTCGATAAGGGTAAAACCCTTGGTCTCTCGCATATGCTTAAACATGACTTCTCTCCGGGTAGAGTGCCTCGCCACAGCACGGCGGGGGACCTTAGTTGTTCATCGCGCCGTGCTGACGCGCTGTGTTGGAGATAAGTGCAGATCCGGTGCCAACGGCGCCCACAAACGTAGATATCTATGAGATTATATCGTTATTAAAATAAAGTCAGAAGCAGCGGCCTAGTCAGATGTGACGATTTATGTCGCTGCGCGGAGATGGGGTGACGGGATTTGTCACCGGCGACGCAATTCGTCAGTTCTAAGACGACCTCATCTCAGCCGTCGAGTTTCGCGAGCTTGTAGCGAAACTGCCGGAAGCTGATGCCGAGGCGGGCGGCGGCGTCGGTCTTGTTCTGCTCGGCGTGTTCGAGCGCGCAGCGCAGCACATCGCGCTCCAACACCGTCAACAGATGCTCGAGATCGACGACGCGGTCGGGCTGGTCGAGTAAGCGGTCCACCCCGCCGACAAAATGCGCCACGAGCTGCTCGGCGGACGCGGACGGACCCGGCGTGCCGAGCGCAGCGGCCGGCTCTGGCTGAAACACAGACGATGCGCCCGGGTCGGGCAGGTACGTGGCGGTGATGACCTCTTCGGTCTCGAGCGCGACGGCGCGCTCCACGATGTTCTCCAGCTCACGCACGTTACCGAAGTAGGAGAGCTGCTCCAGCACGCGGCGGGCGTCGTCGTCGAAGCCCTTCAGATCGCGGCCCATCCGTTGATTCATGCGGGCGAGGAAGTGCTCTGCCAGCGGCAGGATATCGTCACGGCGTTCGCGCAGGGCGGGCAGGCGCACCTCGATCACATTGAGGCGATAGTAGAGGTCGGCGCGAAACGTGCCCTCCCGCACGGCGGTTCGCATGTCTTTGTGGGTGGCGGCGACAACGCGTACGTCGATGGTGATCTCGGCCGTGCTGCCGACCGGCGTGACGACCCGCTCCTGCAGCACGCGCAGCAGCTTCACCTGCAGACCGAACGAGAGCTCACCGATCTCGTCGAGGAAGAGCGTGCCGCCGTGGGCCGCCTCAAACAGCCCCTTTTTATCGGTCGTAGCGCCGGTGAAGGCGCCCTTCACGTGACCAAAAAGCTCGCTCTCCATCAGCTGATCGGGGATGGCGCCGCAGTTGAGGGCGACGAAGGGGCGGCCAGCGCGTTGGCTGCGCCGGTGCAGCATGCGCGCGACCACCTCCTTGCCGGTGCCGCTCTCGCCGAGCAGCAGGACGCTGGAGGGCGTCGACGCGACCCGATCCACCATCGCCTCGACGTGGGCCATCGCTTCGGACCGATAGATGAGCGCGACGTCGCCCTTGCCTTGCTGCGCCAGCTTCTTCTTGAGCTGCTGGTTCTCGCGGATCAGCGAACCCTTCTCGAGGCACTTCTCGATGACCAGCCGCACCGCGTCGAGCTGAAAGGGCTTGATGATGTAGTCATACGCGCCACGCCGCATCGCTTCGAGCGCCGTCTCGGTCGTCGAGTAGGCCGTCATGACGATGACCTGCGTCGGGATCGCGCGCTCTTTGATCTCGGCGAGCAGCTCGAGTCCGCCCATGCGGGGCATGCGCAGGTCGGTGAGCACGACGTCGAAACGCTGATCGTCGAGGATACCCAGCGCGCGCTCGCCGTTGCTGGTGACCTCGACCTCGTAGCCTTCCTTGCGCAAGAAGATCGTCAGGAACTGCCGCAGCGAGAGGTCGTCGTCGACGATGAGGAGCTTGGCCATGCGGCGTTTCCCGTGAGGATCTGGGGGGGGGGGCCTGCGTGCAGCGACCGGCGTGCACGTCGCGCGGGGCGCGGTGTGGCCGCAGCATAGGGCGCCAAGGGATCGACCGGCAAGCGATGGCGGCCCGCGGACCAGCCGACGATCGAATTGGACGAGGCTGGGCGGCTCAGCGGAACGCTTAGGCGCCGTGCGGGTCGACGCTGTGCAGGTCCTTGGGCAGCGTCACCACAAACAGCGCGCCGCCGAGTTCGCTGTCGCGCACGACGATGTCGCCGCGCTGGTTGTCGACGACGCGGCGGACGGTGGCCAGCCCAAGCCCGGTGCCTTCGGCGCGGGTCGTGAAAAACGGCTCAAAAAGCTGCGCGCGATCTGACTCGGGGACGCCGGAGCCGCTGTCGCTGACGCGCAGCACCAGGCTGTCGTGCAGCGCGTCCACGCCAACGTGGACTTCACGCCGCTCGGCTTCGAGCACCGCGTCGACGGCGTTGCGGAGCAGGTTCCAGACCAGCGAATTCAAGCTTCGGTAGTCGCCAAGCAAGGTCGCGCCATCGGTTGTCAGCGCGAGCTGCACCTGCACGCCGGCGGCGGCGACGCGGGGATCTTGCTGCAGCGCGGCGACTTTCTCGCGCACCAGATCGGCGAGCTGGATCGGCTCCAAGTGCAGGTTGCCGGGCTTGGCGTAGTCGAGGAACTCGCCGATCCAGTCAGACAGCTGCTGGGTCTCACGCACGGCGATCTGCATGAGGCTGCGCTCGTCTTCATCGACCTTCAGCGTGGCCTCCAACATCTGCACCGCGCCCGAGATGGAGGCGAGCGGGTTTCGAATCTCGTGGGCGATCGCCATCGCCATGGCGCCCACGGTGGCGAGGCGTTCGCGGTTGAGGTGGGCTTGCTCGCGCCTGCGCATGCGGGTCACGTCACGCACGACCAGGAGGGTCTCGCCGGTCAAGCGACCCTGCGATCCGGTGTCACGCAGCAGCTCGCTGCGCACCGTCAAGATCTGCAGACCCCCGCCATTGTCGCCGTCCTGCGCGGCGACCTCGCCGAGGTCGGTGGTCGAGGTCGTCGCAGATCTGGCGTCGGGTGACCCCGAAGCCGTCGATCCCGTGGCCATGAACGCCGCGGCCACGTCGCCGGCGGCCTCAGCGTCCGGTGAAACCGGGGTCTCAGCGGCGTCCGGCCGGTCGGCAGCGTCCGTGGTGCTCGGCGCAACCCGCGTCATCTTACCCGTCTGGCCACGGTGCCGTCTGATCTCACTGGTCGCGTCAACGTCCGAGCGCGCGATCTCAACCGTGGTGGAGCCCGCGGCGGTCAGCGCCGTGAGCTCCGGCAGCACGGCGTTGACGGGTCGACCGACCAGCTGCGCAGCGGAGAGGTCCAAGATGCGCAACAAGGCCGGATTCGCGGTGCGAATGACGCCATCCTGCGACACCGTGGCGAGGCCCTCGGGCAGCGACGACCAGACGTCTTCGTACCGTACCCGCAGGGCCGTGAGCTCCTGCCGCTCCAGCACCGATCGCTGCCGCGCGCGATTGAGCTCGACCACCAGCTGAGACGACAGCATCGCCGTCGCGTACAGCGCGGCGACCTGCACGAGGCCTTGCACGATCACCTCAAAAGTCGCCGGCACACCGCGTGGTCCCAGCGCCCGGAGCCAGGCCACCGTGACGACCTCGAGATCGACGTCCAAGACACGAACGTCGATCAGCGCGAGCACCGACAGCAGCACCGCGCCCGCGCTCGCCGCGACAACCGCGCCGGGGCGCTCAAGCAGCGCGGCGCCGGAGAGGACCGTCAGCGGTAGCGTGAACAAAAACACGCTCTCCGTGCCGTGGGTGATCGTCACCAGGGTCGCGGCCAGCGACATGTCGATACACAGCGAGGCCCAAGCCAGCAGCCGCCGGGTCTCCGCGCCGACCAAGTAGGTCGCGAGCAAGGCGACAAACGAGAGCACGTAAAATGTGGTGATCAGCTTATAGAGCACGACCTCGGGCAGCTGAGCGATGGGCTGCGGACCAAAACCCAGGTCCATCGCGACGCCAAAGAACAGCAGCAGCGTGAGCGCGACGACACGCGCGAGGGTCTCCCACTTGATGCGTTCGGCGAAGCGCTCTGCGGAGGCATGCCTGGGCGAGCGGCGGGCGGCGGCGCTGATCGGACCTGGATCCGGGAGAACAGCGGCCTGATCGGCGTCACGGTTTGGGGCCACCACAGGGCTCAGTGATCGGCCATGGTAAAGATAGGCATGTACATCCCCATCATGATCGTGCCGATGATGCCGCCGAGCACAACCATGATGAGCGGCTCCATGACGGCGCTCATCCCGTCGACCGCCTCGTCGACCTCAGCGTCATAGAAGTCGGCGATTTTGGCGAGCATCACGTCCATCGCGCCCGTCGCCTCACCGACCGCGATCATCTGCACCACCATGCTGGGAAACACCTTGGTCTCCATCAGCGGTCCGGTCATGTTCTTGCCCTCTTGGATCTTGCTGCGGGTGTATTCGATAGCGCGCTCGATCACCTGCGTACCCGAGGTCTTTCCGACCACCTCAAGGGCGTCGAGGATCGGCACACCAGCGCTGATCAGCGTGCCCAGCGTGCGGGTGAATCGGGCCACGGCGCCCTTGCGCAGCACGTTGCCAATCACGGGCGCCATGTAGAGCGCTCTGTCCCGATAATACGGCCCATCCGGCAGCTTCATGAGCAGCTTCCAGCCAATGACCAAGGCCACCATACCGCCTGTGATGTGCGGAATGGAGGCGACGAAGTTGTTCGAGATCGACACCAACATCTCGGTCAGGTCTGGGAGCTTGCTCTTGCCCATGGAACGAAACGTGTCGGCAAAAGTTGGCACGACCTTCCACAGCAGACCGGCGGTGATGCTCAGCGCGGCGATGAGCACGGTGACTGGATACTTCATCGCGCCTTTGATCTTCGCGCGCGTCGCTGCGGCCTTCTCCAGGTACTCGGCGAGGCGGTTCATGATGGTGTCGAGGATGCCGCCCAGCTCACCGGCGCGGATCAGGTTGACGTAGAGATCCTCAAACACCTTGGGATGCCGCGCCATGGCGTCGCTGAAGCTGAGCCCGCCCTCAACGGAGGATTTCACAGCGAGCAGCGTCTTCTTGAGTTGGGGATTGGGTTCCTGCTGGCTCAGCAGATCTAGGCACTTGAGCAGCGGCAGACCGGCGTCGATCATGGTCGCCATCTGGCGCGTAAAGATGACCATCGACTTCAGCGGGATGCGATCCGTGATGCCCGGAATCGAGATCTCGATCTGCTTCTGATACTTCTTCAGCGTAAACGGCTTGATCCCAATGGCGACCAGCTTGGTGCGGGCCTCTTCCTTGGTCTCGCCCTCAATCTCACCCGAGCGGAACTCGCCCTCTGGGGTGTTGCCTTCGTATACCCAAACGGCCATGAGAACCCTCCACTCCAGCGATCAACCCGAACAAAATCTATCTCAGCGCCGATCTCTGACCATCCGGCGACCCGAGCCCTCTCGCAGCGTGGGTTACTGCGTGTCGGCGCGTGTCACTCGGACCACTTCCTCGAGCGACGTCATGCCCTGGTTGATCTTGCGAAGCCCGGCGCGGCGCAGGGACTGCATACCATCTTCAATGGCCACCCGCTTGAGTTCATTGGCCGAGTAGCCCTGCAACACGGCGTCTTTGAGCGCGTCGCTGAAGGGCATGATCTCGTACAGCGCGACGCGACCCTTGTAGCCCGTCTCGCCGCAGAGCCGGCAGCCCAGGCCTTTCATCTGGCCAACACCGGCGGCCGCGTCGTACTCCTCCTCGAGCATACCGGCCTCGATGCAGGCCTCCCTGTCGTAGGAGTGGGGCTCCTTGCAGTCCTTGCAGAGACGCCGCGCGAGACGCTGGGCCGCGATGAGGTTGAGCGCGGCCGTCACCATGAAGGGCTCGACACCCATGTTCAGCAGCCGGTTAATGGTCGCTGGCGCGGAGTTGGTGTGCAGCGTGGAGAGCACCAAGTGACCGGTGAGCGCGGCTTTGATCCCGATCTCGGCGGTCTCAAAGTCACGGATCTCGCCAACGAGGATGATGTCGGGATCTTGTCGCAGAAACGAGCGCAGCACCGAGGCGAAGTTGAGCCCGATGCCGTCGTGCATCTGCACCTGATTGATGCCGTCGAGGTTGAACTCGACCGGGTCTTCAGCGGTCGACAGGTTCTCGGTGACCTTGTTCAGATCGGCGAGCGCGGAGTACAGCGTGGTGGTCTTGCCCGATCCGGTCGGCCCCGTCACCAAGACCATGCCAAAGGGCTGATGGATGGCGTGTTTGAACTTGGAGAGCTCGTCGGCGTCAAAGCCGAGCTTGGTCATGTCGAGCTGGAGATTGCCCTTGTCGAGCAGCCGCAGCACGACCTTCTCGCCAAACAGCGTCGGCAGCACCGAGACCCGGAAATCGCACTCTTTGCCGTCCGCCAGCTTGAGCTTGATACGCCCGTCCTGCGGCAGGCGGCGCTCGGCGATGTCGAGCTGACTCATGATCTTGAGACGCGACACGATGGCGCTACGCAGCTTCATGGGCGGCCGCATGATCTCGTGCAGCACGCCGTCCATGCGATAGCGCACACGGAAGCTCTTCTCGTAGGACTCGACGTGGATATCCGAGGCCTGACGACGGATCGCGTCGACCAAAATCAGGTTCACCAGACGCACAACGGGCGCCTCTTCCGAGCTGTTGCGGAGGTCTTCGCTGTCCTCCTCGTCCTCGTCCTGCAGGAACTCGATCTGCTCGTTCATGTCGTCGAGGAGCGCGAGCTGATCTTGCTGACCGTAGAACCGGTCGCGGGCCTTGAGGATGGCCTCGTTGGAGGAGACCACGACCTCGATGGTGAGGCCGGTGAGGAACTTCAGGTCGTCGACGGCGTGGTAGTTGCCCGGATCGACCATGGCGACCACGAGGGTCGATCCGTGCAGCGCGACGGGGATGAGATCGTGGCGCTCGCAGACCTCGCGGGGCACCAACTTGACGATGTCTTCGGGGATATCGACGGTCGCTAGATCAATGGACGGCACCTGATACTGGCGCGACAGAAAGTCGACCAGCTGGGCGCCATCGACGTAGCCGAGGCTAGAGAGCGAGTCGTGCAGGCGCTCACCGGTGCGCTGGGCCTGCTCGGTGGCGTTGGCGAGCTGCTCCGGCGAGACCACCTTGTTCCGAACCAGCATCTCGCCCATTTTTCGCGTGGGCACTGGCATGAACTGAGAGGTGCTGCGTTTGCGTTCTTTGGCCATGTTCAGGCTCCTGAGAAGCGGGGATCGTTGGAGGCGGACGTCCTGGGCGGCGTCTGTCCGGGGTGGCGTCTGACTAAGGCCGCGCATGTCGGCCCCAGCGGCGGCGGCTCAGGCGCGACGCCACGCTGGGCCCCAGGAGAAGACTACAGCGTTTGCGGACGTCAAGACAGGTTTCGACAACGTACGCGTGCCGGGCGAGATTCCCAGGTCGGTCGCGACGCGCGCCGTGCCAACCGCGTCGCGGTCTACTGGCCTACGAAGCGAAGCATCCGCTCGTGCGGCAGCAGGTCCCGGGGCGGCTCAAACTTATGCCGTGGCGAGTAGGCCGCTAGGTTGCTGACGCGTGAGGTGTACAGGCAGGCGTAGCTCTTCATCTGATTGCCAAACAGGCTGTGTTTGTGGCGCTCGTTGAGCAGCTGTCCCCACCTTGGGTTGAAGTGGCGATCGATCTGCTTGGTGAAACGCACGCTCTCCGCGGTGTTGTGTTTCAGGCGTTCGCGCAGCTCAAGCACCCACGCCCGCAACGTCTCGCGCTCAGACAGGAGCTCCGCGCTGCTGGCGTCGGCGAGGGACGGATCCGCGACTTCCGCCGCCAGCAACCCGTCGTCGGCATACCCTGGGTCCAGCAGACCCTCGTCATCGTCGACCAGGCTCTTGCGCTCGGCACGACGCGCGGCCCGCAGCGACAGCTCCGCCGAGGCCAAGGCGCCCTCCAAATCGAAGCGCTCCTCCTCCAGGGCTGAGCGCAGGGACATCGCTTCCGCCTCACTTTCCAGGGCCGCCAGCTCCCCCTCGACCTCCGGCATGATGAGCGCAGTGCGCCAACCGGTGGTCGAACGCGACTTCAGCACGTCGCCGTAGATGTGGTCGCCGACGTAGAGGATCTTGTCGCCGGACACGCCCAAGTCGCGCTCGAGATATTCGCGGCTGCCTTGGTCGAAGCTCTTCTCGCCCAAGCGAAACGGCTCCTGCGCGACCTCGAAGAACCGGGGCTTGCAGGCCGTCACCCAGATCGCGTCGAAGTAGTCTTGCCACGTGCGGTAGCCGCTCAGCGCGCCATCGAGCAGATAGGTCATGACGTGTTCGGTGTAGCTCATGTCGCTGTTGGTCAGGACAAAGAGCTTCTTGCCGGCGCTCCGCAAACGATGCAGCGCCTGCGCGAGGTGGGGATCGACATCGATGTACTTCGCGAGATCGTTGCGCACCGCGCTCTTGAGGCTGTCGTCGCGATGCACCATGTCGATGCAGTAGCGAATGTCGGCGTACAGCCGCCGCGTCTCCGCCGCTTCCATCGGATGGCCGGCGTGGCCTTCGATGAGATCGACAATGTGGCAGTAGAGGAAGCTCTCCGGCGTGGAGAAGAGTGTATCCATCATGGCCCACCGGCCGGCGCTGAGGCGGGGCGGATCCGACGCGTACATCGCCCGACGCTCGCCATCGCCGATCGGCGTCAGACCGTGCCACGCCCGCGTCACGTGGCGGTGGGCGTCCATCTTGACGACGTTGCCCTTCGCCGTGTCGATGACGAGGCCGCGAATGCCCCACGCCGGGTCAAATCGAATCTGCAGCAGCGCGTCCGGGTAGCCGCGCTTGACGAGGTGCTGGATCGCGAGCTCGGTCGCCAAGCCCTCCAACTCGGGGCGATAGCGGCACAACGTGTAGTCCATGTCGAAGCCGATCGCGTCGACATCATCGAGCTCGATGGTGCGATTGACGAAGATGCGTCGCGAATAGCTCAGGCCTAGGGTCTCCACCGCGGATGCGTGAGGGGCTGGGATCATGATGTCGGTCCTTCGGTTTCAAACGTGTCGGGGTCTGGCAGGGGCTTCGCGGGCGCGTTCGTCTGAGCGCCAGCGGCCAGCAGGGGCACAAGGGCCTCATCGAGCCGCGTCGCGAGGGCGGCCCAACTCGCGAGATCGAGCTGCTCGGCGCGGGCGGTCTCGGGGAATCCGAGCGCGACCAGCTCAGCCTGCACCAGCTCTTTGGGCAGCTTCAAGGTGTTGCTGAGCGCGCGCGCCAAGGTCTTTCGCCGCTGCCCGAAACCAGCCTCCAGCAGCCGCCAAAGTCGCGTCTTGCTCGGCACCTCGTGGCGCAGCTTCGCCAGCGGGGTCAGCACAAGCACGGCGCTCATCACCTTGGGTGGCGGCGAAAACGCACCGCGGCCGACCTTGAAGGCGATGCGCACGTCAGCGAGCAGCTGCACTTTGACGCTCACCTGACCATAGGCCTTGGAGCCCTCTTTTGCGGCGAGTCGGAGCGCGACCTCGCGCTGCAGCATGACGATGATGCGCTTGGGCCGCGCCTCGAGCGTCGAGAACAAGATCGGCACGCCGGCGTTGTAGGGCAGGTTGCCGACGATCACCGGGGCCTCGCCCAGGCCGTGCTCAGCGATGAGCGCCGTGTAGTCGACCTTGACCGCGTCGCCTTCTTCGATGACGAGCGCGTCGTCACCGAATCGCGCGCGCAGCACGTCTGGCATGCGCCGATCGCGCTCCACGACGACGATCTTCGCGTCTTCGGCGCGCGCGATGAGGTGGGCGGTGAGGTTGCCGGTGCCGGGTCCGATCTCGATGAGGCCGCTGCCAGGCTCGGGTCGGGCCAGCGCCGCGATGCGCTCCAGCACGGTCTGGTCGTGTAGAAAGTGCTGACCCAGCGCTTTTTTCGGCGCGATCGTCTTTGAATCAAAACGGCCTTGGAATTCGGTCACGTTCAGCTCCCTGGTAGCAGCCGGGCTGCGTCACGTTGGCGCTTTCGCGTGGACAAACTCGACCGCAAGGTAGGTGACGCATCAAGCGTGAAGGGATCATCGCGCTCGCCGGCGTGCAACAAGCTGCTGCCGAGGCCGGCGATCATCGCACCATTGTCGGTGCAATACGCGGCAGGTGTCGGCCAAGCGCGGCGACCTTCTGCGTCGCAGGCGGCGATCAAGTCCGCCCGCAGCTGCGAGTTAGCGGCGACGCCACCTGCGATCACGATATCGCGCAGCTCGAACTGGCGTGCGGCGCGCATCGTCGTGTTCACCAGCTGGGCCACCACCGCGTCCTGATAGCTCGCGCACAAGTCGGCCTGCTCGCGCACGTCGGAGAGATCGCAACCTGCGGCGCGCGCCGCTTCGATGGCGAGCCGACCGGCGGTCTTGAGACCGGAGAAGCTCATAGCGACATCCCGGCGGTTGCGCAGGCCCCGCGGCAGCGCGTAGCGCCGGGGGTCGCCATCCTGCGCCAGCCGATCGATGTGCGGCCCGGCGGGATACGGCAGCCCCAGGACCTTGCCGAACTTGTCGAGCGCCTCACCCGCGGCGTCGTCGAGGGTGGCGCCGAGCAGCTCCGTGCGGCCCGCACCATCGAGTCGGTAGAGGCTGGTGTGGCCGCCCGACACGGCCAGCGCGAGGCACGGGAGCGCGGGCTGGGGCCAATCTTGGGCCTCGTCGCCCGCGCCGCTGGCGGTTCCCGGTGGCGCGAGCATCACGGCCCAGCAGTGCGCCTCGATGTGATGCACGCCGAGCAGCGGCACCTGCCAAGCGTGTGCCAGGGTCTTCGCGGTCTGCACGCCGACCAAGAGCGCGCCCATCAAGCCAGGGTTGTTCGTCACCGCGATGCCGGCCAGGTCGGAGCCACGCAGACCGACGTCCTCGAGCGCCAGCTGCACCGTAGGCAGGATCGTCAGCAGGTGATTGCGAGAGGCGATCTCAGGCACAACGCCGCCGAAGCGACGATGCACGGGGATCTGACTCGACACCCGGTTGGTGAGCACCACACCGCCGGCGACGATGGCGACGGCGGTCTCGTCACAAGAGGTCTCGATGCCGAGTACGGGGCCGGGCAGAAAGCGGTCGCTGGCGCGCATAGAGCTCCGAGAAACGAGGAGAGAGTCTGGGGCTGGGGGGGCTGGGAGGCTGGGGGGCTGGGGGGCTGGCCGATCGGCGCCGCGGTAGGCGACGGGCCGCCGCGCGTCATCTCACGGGGCAGCGCCGAACACGTGGGTATACAGCCGGCTCGCCGACTTGATGTGGCGCGCATCCGGCAGCTTGAGGTAGGCCCGGAGGTTCGATTGCGCCTCGTCGAAGCGGCGCGCCTTCACGTCGAGCACCGCCAGCTGCAGCGTCGCCTCCGGCGGGACGCTGGTCCTGCCGTGCACCAAGCGCAGCAGCGCCGCGGCCTGCTGCTCCTTGCCGGCGTCGATAAGATCAACGGCGCGCTGGTAGCTGCGCACCGCGGTCGGTCGCGTCGCTTGGCCTTCGTAGATGGGCGAGCCGGGCCAGATGACGAGGCCCAGAATAGAGACCACAACCACCAGGGCGACCAGCCAGAACACCCGCGCGCGGCGCCCGCCGACGCCACTGGGGGCGAGCAGCTCAAGCTGCGAACGCTCATTGTCGGCCTCGTAGGCGTCGTCGATCTCCGCGTCGGTGGCGAAATGTGAGTAGTGGCTCTCGATCTCGTCGCCGGCGAACGCGTCAGAGATCGTCGCCGCGCGGGGTAGCTCGGCGACGGACTGGCTCATGCGCGCTTGCAGTTGGTCGGCGGCCGAGGTCTCGCCACCTTGGACGAGCGCGTCGCGCATGGCGTCCACGCGCGCGCTGAGGTCGGTGTTCGGCGCCTTGCCGACGTTGAGCCCGAACCAGCCCGTCGCGGCGAACACTGGTTCGCTCGGCGCCTGCGGGACGGGGGCCGCCTCCCACTCGTCGCTGTCGTTGTCGGGCAGCGAGAGCGGCAGCACCGGCGCGTGGGTCGGCGTGTGCTCGCGGACCGCGTCGACTGGGATCTCGGGCAGATCGGCCGGCACATGGCCAACGAATGGGCCCAGCGGCACGGCTTGGTAGGTGGCGGTATCGCTGTGCCGACCCTCCGCGACGGGGCCCGGCTCCGGCGACGAGACCGGCGCGCCGGCTTCCACCCCGCGCACGGCGATCGTGGCGCTTGAGGCGGCGCGCATGCGGTAGGGTCTGCGATGGGATTCCGAGGTGCGAATGTGATGGCCACCGGACGGACGCACGCCGCTCATGATCCGCGCGCCCGACGCACCGGACGCGGCCATGTCGGGCCGGCGATGTGTGTCGGTCCGGTGCAGGGACGGCGACTCCGACAGGGTCTGCTCGAGCGGTTCAACGGCGCCGCGACGGATGCGTGTCAGCAGGGCAGCGTAGGCTTCGAGCTCGTCATCGCCGCGGCCATCGAGGGCCTCATGGAGCCGCTGGCCGCCTGCGATGCGACGAAACAGGGCCTCCGCAACCACTGGCAGGGGTCGCACCCGCTCCCATCGCACGGTGCACACATGGTCCCGCAGTGGCATGGATCGCCGCGCTTCTTCGACCCGACGCGCGTACTCGAGCACCGCGGCCAGCACGCCCCGCCAACCACCGGACAGCGTGTGTTGACCGGCATGGACGTTCGGGGTCAAGACCCACTCGCCCTCACGCCAGCAGGCCAAGCGTTCGAGGGCGTGCCGCCCGGAATCACGCTCCACTTGCGCGTGCGCCAGCTCCCCATCGACGAGCGCGATCTCACCGACTAGACCGCCGCGCTCGACCCGCAGCAGGCTGTTGCGGCGGCCCGGATCGCGGCGCGCGGCGAGCAGCTCTCGCTCCAGGACCGTCGTGATGTTCACCTCCGACAGGTCGCCACGCTCGACGCCGTGGGCATGGCTCGCGCCGAGGGCGTGACGATCGAGCAGATCCGTCAGCGCCTCGGTCCGCACGGGCGCGCGCACCACGCCCAGCCAGCCGCCAGCCATCGCGGCGGCCTCAGCAGCGACGAGATCGTTCTCCGACACCGCGACGACGACACGCACGCGCACACCTTCGTCTTGGAGATGGCGCCACACCTCGAGCGTGCGCCTGAGGTCGCGGTAGATCGCGATGAGCACCGGCGGCGCTTCAGCGTGACGACCAGCGCGCAGACGCTCTGCCGCTGCCCAGACATCACCCGCGCCGTGGGCATCAAAACCAGCCTGCACGAGGTCCAGCGCCAGCATACCGGCGGCGACAGCGTCATCGCCGATCACCACTGCCAGGATACAG
>CALENB010000213.1 GCA_937910235.1 uncultured Myxococcales bacterium
AAAAGTCGATCCCGCGATAGAACCCGGAAGGGACTTTGGGCGGGAAGTACTAGTGTCAACGCCGCCACGTTCCTTGCGGAGCTGTCGTAGCTCCTTCGACACGGCTTGATACGGACCCATGTGACTCGCGTCGTCGACGAGCAGCTCAAGCAACCGCTTCTTCTCAACTTCAAGTCCGTGAATCTTCTCGGCAGTCTCAGGTGCGACGAGCTCTTCGCCGGCGAGCTCGCCGAGCTTGGCCAGCGTGCGTTTCATCGCGACGAGGGCATCATCGCACACGTTCAGCCACGACGTCAGGCGGTGGACGTGCCGGCCGCACTCACCAGGCTCAGGCCGCGTGAAGTCGAGGCCAAGAGGAACATCGAACCCTTCGGTTCGCAGAGTGCGCACGTGCTCCTCAAGGTGCCTCGCAACTAATGTGGTGAGGTCAGGGGGCAGCCACGGGTCACAAGAGTCCTGTCCCTGCATCAACGCCGCCACTCCCGATAGACGGTCCGCCGTTCGCTGCGCCTCCTCCGCTTCGAACGCTGTGCGTTCCTCCTGCGCGAGCGCGTCGTGCAGGGTCGCCCGAGTACCTTCGCTCTCTCGCAGAGCCGTCTCCGCATCGGTCGCCCTTAATTGCGCGAGCTGAGCGAACTCGAGCCAGTTTGTCAGCGCTCCTTGTTGCGCATCGAGCTCCGTCCAGGGAACAAGAGTCCGCTCCTCACAGGTCTTCGCAACCACCCCATAAAACCAGCTGAGTACGTTTTTCTCGTGGAAGGGGAGGTCTTCGCTGACCTTGCTTGGTTTGCCGAGTCGAATCGCACGGATCTCCGGATCGTCCTTCAAACGCTCTAGCGCGTTGTCGACGGCCAAGTTGGCCTGAGAGACCACTAAGACTCGCATGCCGCGGAGCGCGAACTGAAATGCCGCTTCGGCAATCACGGTGGTCTTGCCTGTTCCTGGCGGACCTTGCACCAACCCAATGTCGGGGATGCTGAGCATGGTTGCGACGGCGCTGCGTTGATCATCGTTGAGGGAGTCGCTCAGCCATCGAGAGATGGGCTGAGTTTGGTCTGGCGTGCGCGCCTTTGTGATGTCGAAGATGTACGACGAGAGGAAGGGCGCATACCCACCCTCCTCCGCAAAAGTGTTCAACGATTGGCGCTGCCGGTCGATCAGCGCGAGGTCACCCGCCGCAGACGTCGAAAGCCACCCCTGCTCGGCCACCGCTCGCGCGTGCTCGGCGCGGATGCCGGCGAGCTGTTCCTCGCTGTCTTGAGCGACCGAGGCGGTCTCGATGCGCTCAGCGAGCTCCGCTGTGGGAGCGAACGCCTGCCACGCTGCGACCTTGAGGTCTGGCGAGATTTCGGGCTCCAGGTCTCGTGCCGCGGCAAGATCCACCGGCGTCAGATTCAAGACCGCGCCGAGCTTGAGGCCGTGACTCCGATACTTCGGGTTGCGCGAAAAGGTCCACGGGTTGTTGCTGTAGTAGCTGGGTTGAACGAGGAGGCCGTCGCGCTTGGATTTGGCCAGCTGTTGACGCAGAACCTCGTTGGAGTGGGCGACACAGAGGAACTCTGTGGTCCCGTCGTCTTGGACACGGCGGGCGATATAGCGGATCGCGACTAGCCTCCTATTGACCAAGCGCTCTTTCCAGTCGAGGTAGCCGAGCCAGTTCCCAAGCTCGTGCCTCGTCCGTACCGAGATGGCCGGTAGTGCATCGATCGTCTCCTGAGAGAGGGCCGATCGGAGCGTGAGGCCTGAGCCTCTCGCTTGCTCGGCGTTGACGCGTATGAATGTCAGTTCGTGCTCAAACTCACGCGGCGCTGAACGTGAAACCGCGACGATCCGGTGAAGGGAGAATCGACCAAGCGTGTCGCGCCTGTGATTAAGCCAGCCCCGAAAGCAGAGAGAAACTCCCGCGGGGAACGCGGACTCCAGGATCGGGCCGGTCAGGTGCAGACGTAGCGAGAGGTAAGGAGCGTCATCGCGGTTGGATGTGTTCGCGATGCAGGCCTGTTGCTGTAATCCCAGGGGAAAGCAGATATCTATGGCGTGTTCAAGCAGGCGCTCACGAGCGACATCTGAGCAGAAATCGTCGCCGAATCGGTCGCGCAGACGATTGAGGTCTCGACGTAGGTCGTCCTCAAACCTGTCCTGATATTCGATGAGCAGAGCTCCTGGGGTATCCGGAGGTTCATCTCCATCGATCCGCTCCTCATCTAGGCGCTCTTCAAGCTCGGTCTCATCGGGGAACCAACTTGAGAACTCGGCAGCCTGGATGCCGAAAAGCAGCGGCGTTTCCAGGTCGTGGGCGACTGAGCGCAGCGGAGATACCGGCCGGTGTCGCACAAGTTGTAGTGGATGGCGAAGTGCAGGTGCGGTCGCAGTTCGAGCGACTGTGACGAGCTCAGGGCGCCTCCCTCGCCTGCGTAGTGGCGGAGTCTCGTCGGTGAGTAGATCCGTCAGTTTCTCTGCTGTCGCGGTGTCGAGGCGCGAGAAGACGGAGAACGAGATCCCATGCGCTGCAGCGCGTGCCACGAGCATGCGGTCGCTCATGTTCAGCGTCCGGGCAAGATCCGCGACGCGTACGGTAGGAGGGCTGTTCATCGCAGTTGTCCAGGAGAGCTGAGTGTGAACGTAGGTCGCGAGAAAGCCTCGGGCTGAGAGCGTCTCCGCTGCATCATGGATGAAGTGGTCGGCTTCTTGAGTAGCGCACGAGAGCCGGTGAAGCAACGTCTCAACTCCCGATTGGCAAGCCAATCACGGCGCCCACGACCTCGGTGTGACCAAGTTCCTCGTGCACGGCCGGAAAGCGAGAAAAGAGGACTCTGGTCTCGTTGAAGACGACCTCAGCTGGTAGAGCTTCACGTTTCCAAATTCGTCCAACCCTACGTAGTTGAATCTGCCCGTAGCCCCCCCTCACCCAGGCTATCAGCTCATCAACGTGAGCACGCCGACTCGCGATGCAGACGCGCTTGTAACTTTCCAGACGTTCCAGGACGAAAGTCTCCGGTGGGGTCATTCGCGGCCGCAGACGCTGCTCGCGAAAAGACGCTGCGAGAGGTTCAAACTCTGCACGTGCGTGGTCGATGAGCCGCGACAGCACTTGGCGGGTCTCAATCGTGGGATTGCCTGCTTCTCCCGCCTCGCTGTGGGCGAATAGTGCGTCGAGTCCACGCAAGTCGTCGATTGCTGCGGTTTCACCATGTTGATCTCGAGTCCAAAACCGCCAGAACCATCCAAGGCGTGCCACGACTGTCCCTGGTATGGAGCCAATCGAAGCAGCGTGTCGACCGGGGCGGATCTCAAGGATTCTTCCATATTCGCTAGGTTGCTCTCTGCGTAGTTGAAGCAAGCGCTCGACGTGTCTACTCAGACCATCCATGTCGTCGTCACCCGCCTCAAGGGCTTCGCCTGTGAACGCAGCAGCAGCGGCTGTGGGGTCGAGTTTGTCATCAGAGGGCAGCACATGGCTGTCTTCGCCGAAGACAGTCAGGAACTCATGGATGCGTCGGCGTAGTACGGCTTCTAGCCCGAGCGCGGATTCCAGCCCGGCCTCGGGTAAGAAGCTTGCGATGTTGATTGTCTCGTTCTCGCTTCCAATTCGGTCGATTCGACCAGCGCGCTGGATGAGCCGAACGGGGTTCCAGTGGATATCGTAGTTGATGAGCGTGTCTGCGTCCTGAAGGTTCACGCCTTCACTCAGCGCATCGGTGCTGATCAGGAGGTCGATCTGATTCTCAGACGAGACCTCGCAGCGGTTCGATTTTGGAGAGAACCTCCGGGCGAACGACATCGCATTGCCTCTGCTACCGGTCACGACTTCAGTCCGACCAAAGCGCTGGGCCAACTGCCTCCCCACATGTTCGGCCGTATCTGCAAACTGCGTAAAGACGATCGTGCGGTGCTCGGTCGGAGAGCGTCCTCCAA
>CALENB010000214.1 GCA_937910235.1 uncultured Myxococcales bacterium
GGCGCTGGAAGCCAGCCAACAACGACGCCTACTACGATCTGCCCCGAGGCACGGTCTTCTTTGACCCCGCCCACGCGCTGTGGCAGCGGATCGGCGGTACATCGGCCGGGTTGGCGACGTTCGACCCGACGACCAAGGCTGGCCTGAGCCTTGGCTACTGCTTCGCGCCCTTCCTCTTCATCGATCAGCGGGAGCTCAGCGCCTGCAAGGGCAGCCTCTCCGCGCCGTAGCTGCTGCAGCCGCCGTAGCTGCTGCAGCCGCCGCTGGTGATGGGTAACGCACTGCGTCAAAATTCACGGCTGTGGCGTTGACACGGGCGCCTAACGACCTAACGTACCGGCGAACCGGGGCTCCTCCCCGCCGGCAGCCGCGACGCGGCAACGAGAGGCCCCCATGTCCCACGTTCTCATCGCTGACAAGCTCGCGCCTGAGTGCCGAGCAGTGTTTGACGCAGCCAACTTCGAGGTCACCGAGAAGCCCGGAATGACGCCCGATCAGCTGGCCGCCGTGATCGGCGACTTCGACGGGCTGGTGGTGCGCTCGGCGACCAAAGCGCGCGGCGACGCGTTCTGGGCCGCGGCCAAGCGCCTCAAGGTCGTGGGGCGCGCCGGCGCAGGCGTAGACAACATCGATCTCCAGGCGGCTACGGCCAACGGCACCTGGGTGCTCAACACCCCCGGCGGTAACAACGTCAGCGCGGCCGAGCACGCGATCGCGTTGATGATGGCCTTGGCCCGCAACGTGCCGCAGGCGAGCGCGGAGGTGACGGGCGGCGGCTGGGGAAAATCGAAGTACCAGGGCGTCGAGGTGACGGAGAAGACCCTGGCTGTGATCGGGCTCGGCGCCATCGGTCGCATCGTCGCCGATCGTGGCCAGGGGCTGCGCATGAACGTCATCGGTTTCGATCCGTTTGTCAGCCAAGACGACGCGCCTGAGGGGGTGACGATGTGTGAGCTGAAGGACGCGCTCGGCGAGGCTGACTTCGTGTCGCTCCACCTGCCACTGAACGCGCACACCCGCGGCCTGTTCGACGCCGAGCGCCTCGGATGGATGAAGCCCGGCGCGCGACTCGTGCACGCCGCGCGCGGTGGCATCGTCGTCGAGGCGGACCTGCTGAACGCCCTGCAATCCGGGCATCTCGCGGGTGCGGCGCTCGACGTGTTTGAGCAGGAGCCGACCTCGCCCGACAATCCGCTGTTCAAGCGCAGCGACGTGATCGCGACCCCGCACCTGGGCGCGAGCACCCACGAGGCGCAGGTTCGCGTTGCTGTCATGGTCGCCAATCAGATCGTCGCGCTGCTGCGCCGTGGCGAGGTCCTTCATAACGTCAATCAGCTGGCCTGATAGCGCCGCGGTGATTCCCAGATCTAGGTGGCGGCGCCCCATGGACCGACCTGAAGCGGAACGCTAGACTTCGCGGCATGGCGAACTCTGGACTCTCAGGACTACCTCCCAAACGCCCCGTCGAGACGGCGCTGACGTACTTGCCTGGGGTGAGCCGCGCGCGCGCGAAGGCGCTGCTCGATCGCGCCCGCATCGACCCAGACACACGCACCGACGATCTCAGCGAGCTCCAGATCGATCTGCTGCGGCGCCTGATGCGCAGCGACGATGGCGCTGACAATCGTGACGGTGACGACGCGACCGACGAAGGCCAGACCACGGCGACCCAGCCCTGGCTCCACGGCGCCGCCGTGACTTTTTCGCCGTACCTCGACCGTGTCCGCGCCATGGTGCAGCGCTATCTGGTCGTGTTGCGGCCTTGGGATCGCTCCACCGAAGACCCAACCCAGAACCCGCTGCCGGCTGGAACGGTACAGACCCTGGATTCCACCTGTTTACGCTGCCTGCGCGGCGAGGCGATGGACCCCGAGCGCGTCGCCTACGTCGGCCGGTTGGAACGTCGACTCCTCACGCCCTACGACGCGCTCGAGATCACGACTGAGGGCGCCCGGCGGTTTGAAGAGCTGCGCGCCATCTTTGGCCTCGACGATCTCGCCTGTGATCTGCTGTGGCTGCTGTTGGCCGCCGAGCTGGTCCCCGAGTTTCTGTGGCTGTATCGGGCGCTGTGGCGCGACACCGGTCGCATGCTCTGGAGCGAAGACTTTCTCTCCCACTGCGCCGATCCGTTCGCGGTGCGTGGCGCCGAGGTGTTGTCGACGCTGCAGGCGACCTCGCCGTTGCAGCGTTACGGCCTGATTCATCGCGCTTCAGACGACACGTCAACGGTACGCCGCTTCCGCGCAGCTCGCTTCGTGGCCAGCTTCCTCCTCGGCCAGCCCGTCACGCTTGACGATCTGCCGGGCGCCCTGTGGCACGAGGTGCCGACCACCGCGGACGGTGAGGTGCTGAAAGAGGCGCCGGTGAGCGGCGCGCTGCGAAAGACCCTCCAGCGCGGCTTCCGCGGGCGGCGGCGTTTCCTCGTCGAAGGCCCCGCACGCAACGGCTGCCTCCGCGTCGCGCGAGAGAGCCTGCACCTGTTCAGCGAGAGCCTGCTTGAGGTGCGGCTTGGCGAGCTGCTCAAAGGCGGCGTCGCGCGGGTAGGTCACGTGCTGGGCCGGGCGCGCTTGGCCCGAGCGGGTGTGTTCTTCACCGAAGCGGAGACGATGGACGCCGGTGAACACGGCGCGGAGCTGCTCGGCAGCCTGATCCGAATCCTGAAGGGCGAGACGACGACGATGTTCTTCCACTGTCGCGGCGGATCGATGACCGACAGCGTCCGGCTCACGCCGCGGCTGCATCTTGCGCTCATGCGTGAGCTGGGCTGTCTCGAGCTCCCCGCCACGACACCTGACATCGAGGAGAGGGTCACGCTGTGGCGGGAGCGCTTGGAGCCCGTCATGACGGCCGAGGAGCTTGAACCGACGGTCACCAGCGTCAGCGTGTTCAAGTTCGGCATCGACGAGATCGACCTAGCGGTGAACCTCGCCACGGCCCGCGCCCGCCAACGCAGCGCGCGCGCGCCCAAGGTCTCCATCGGAGACGTGGAGCACAGCTGCCGGCAAGTGGCGTCCTCGCGACTCGCCGGGCTGGCTAGCCGAGTCAACGTGCGTGGCACCTGGGACACGACGGTCCTGCAGCCGGACACCGAGGAGGTGCTGCGTGAGATGGTCGCCTTCGGCCGGTTCGCGAGCACGGTGCTCGACGATCAGGGCTACGGCCGCACCATGGGCTATGGCAGGGCGCTCACCGCGATGTTCTCGGGCCCATCCGGAACCGGAAAGACACTCTGCGCCGGCCTCGTGGCGCGCGATCTGGGCCTAGAGTTGTTCCGGGTCGACCTCGCGAGCGTGGTCAGCAAGTACATCGGCGAGACGGAAGAGCGGCTGTCGACGCTGTTCGACGCAGCGCAAGACGCGGGCATCGCCCTGCTCTTCGACGAGGCGGATTCGCTGTTCTCCAAGCGCACCGACGTCTCAAGCTCCGTCGATCGCTACGCGAACTTGGAGGTCAACTACCTCCTGCAACGGCTCGAAGACTACGATGGCGTCATCATCCTGACGACCAACTACCCCGATTCGATCGACACGGCGTTCCTGCGGCGCATCCGCTTCAAGTCGACGTTCCCGGCGCCTGAGGCCGACGAGCGCGAGCGACTGTGGCGTGTGATGATCCCGAAGGACGCGCCTCAGGAGGTCGATCTCAAGGTCCGTTACCTGGCGGAAGACTATGAGTTGACGGGTGGCCAGATTCAGAACGCGGTGCTGCGGGCGGCGGTCTGGGCGGCGCGCGACGGCGTCGTGCTGCGTCATGAGCAGCTGGGGCTCTCCGCCGAGCGCGAGTACAAGGAGATGGGCCGCGTGGTGCGGGAGTACCCGGACGAGGATCAGAAGCCCGACCCTGTCTCGAGCTAGCCCTGTCTCCAGCGAGCCCTGTCTCCAGCGAGCCCTGTCTCCAGCGAGCCCTGTCTCCAGCGAGCCCCGTCTCCAGCGAGCCCTGTCTTGCGCTATGTTAGAATCACAGAT
>CALENB010000215.1 GCA_937910235.1 uncultured Myxococcales bacterium
GCCCACAGCGATACGACTCCTGTAGATGACGCCCACAGCGATACGACTCCTGTAGATGACGCCCACAGCGATACGACTCCTGTAGCTGACGCCCACAGCGATGGGACCGCAGTGCGCAAGGACGACGCGACCAGCGACGACGTGTTTGATGGCGCCACTGCAGCTACGGACACCGCGGCGCTCACTGTGCCTCCGGACGGTGGCGCGGACGGCACAAGCGCACCAGACAGCGGCGGCCAACCGGACAGCACGGGCGAACCGGACAGCCCAGGTGAAACCGTCAGCGACGTCGGCGTGGTGCTCGACATCGTGTCCGATGCGAGCACGCCGCCCACGATTCTCACGTGCTCGGCGCTCAGCGCCTGTCTAGCCAAGGCCTGCGCATCCGCGAGCAAGGACTGTGCGGCTTCGTGCGTGAGCGCGGCGACGGCGGCCGTTGTGAAGGATGCCAAGCCGCTGCTGGGATGTCTGGAGAGCCAGTGCTTGCAGGGTCAGTGCAAAGGCGACGCGACCCAGGCGTGTGCCGCCAAGTGCATGGCAACGGCTTGCACGCAGGCGCAAACCACCTGTCTGACGGGCGGAAAGACCGGATTGCTCGGCTGCGAGACCGCTATTGGCTGCCATTCTGCGTGTGTGAACAACGGCGGCGCGGCGGATGCGTGCCTCTCGACATGTCTCGCGGCGCTCAAGGCTTCCGCGCAGCTGACCTACGTGGCGCTCGCGTCCTGCATCAGCGGTGGCGCGGTGCCTAAAGGCGTGGACTGCCAGTCGACGTTGAAGGCCTGTGTTGGACCGGCGGGGTTCGCCACCTGTAAGGACACGTATGAGTGCGCTGCAAAATGCCCTGTGCCGACTCAAGACCCGAGCTGCCTCGTCGCGTGCCTGAGTCTGAGCAGCGGCGACGCCTTTGACGTCTTCGTCACCCAAGCAGCGCTCTGCAACGTTGACGCGGTCGATGCACCAGGCGGTAGCACACCAACCGGCGGGGGCAACGCGATAACGGGGCCACCCAACTGGCCGTGTTTCGGGGCGATCGTCGCCTGCGCCGCGCCATCTGGCACCGGCAACTGCGTGGCCGCTAGTGACTGCTTCACCAAATGCGACACCAAGAACAACCACACCGACCCGGCCGCGTGCGTGTTCAGCTGTGCGCCGATGGCGAGTTTGTCGGCGTTCAGCGAGATGTTGGCGTTTGCGAAATGCGCTGACCAATGCAAGCAGCTGTGCGACGGCAAGAGTGGCAGCTGTGAGCCCGCATGCGTCGCGAGCCAGTGCAGCGCCGCCATGACCGCGTGTTTACCCCCGCCTTAGCCGAGCGAGTTTGTCGCATGTCGGCGGCGTGACTGTTAGAACTCCCGGTGAAGATTAGTGTTCTTCTCGACGAAGTGCTGGCGGCGCAGCGCCACGGTCTGCATCGTTTTCCTGAGGGCCCGGCGGTGAATCCGCGCCACTCGGAGAACGACCACAATGGGCAACCATCGACGCATGCACCGAGTCCACGTGCCGCGCCCATCGCGGCGTCTGGCGCTGCTCGTGCCGCTGCTGCTTGTCTGCCAGATAGCCCAAGCCGCTGCACCAGCCCCCGCGACTGCCAAGCGCGTGCTTCCGCCGGGGTTGGACGGGCAAATCGAGGCCACGTTCGCGCGTGCGGCGCCAGAATTCAGCCTCGCGGATGGAAAGATTGGGGCAGCGAGTGTGCGTGCGCGCGTCTGCGGTCCGACCGGACAGTGCGCCGAGCTTATCCTTGGCCCGCCCGCGTCGACGTGTGCGGGTGAACGACTCGGGCCGTGGTGCGTGATGGGGCTCGCCCGGCTTCATGGCGACGTGACGCCGTTGCGACGGGCGCTTCGAGCTGACCCTGTGGACGCGTTCTGGCGGACGATCTCCGATCCGCCGCGTCAATCGGGCTCCCACGACGCACGGGGCGACGGGCACGACCGACGACCGCCGGCACGCTCACCGGCTTCGATATGGCTCGCGCTGCTGGTTCACGGCCTCCTCGCGACCGCCGGCTGGGCCGTTGGGCTCGCTTGTCGACATCGATTCGATCGGCGCAAGCACGCCGCCACTCTGGTTCTCTGCGTCGTCACGCCGGGCGCTGCGCTGTTGGCCAGTGACGCCGCGCTGGCCTGGCTGGACCTGTGGGATGCGGTGACGTGGGCCGGCGCCCTGACCTTGGGTGCAGGCCTCGGTGTCATGGCGCCGCGGACCATGGCCGCCGGTATGGTGGCCGCCGGTCTGTCGCTTGGTCTGGTGTCCACCGAGGTCGCGGTGCGAGCGCTGCTACCCGCGCCGCCACGGCAGCCGCCGCTGGGACATTCGCCTCTCCATCGACCCAACCCCCACATCACGAATGCAGCCTCTCGGACGTGGGAGTGGGAGGATCACGCGTGTCGCTTGCTCCTGGCCGACGGAGAAGCCAGCGCCGCCGTGGCGCAGCTCGCCGCCGATCGCCTGCGGCCTGGTCGCCGCAAGGTGCTCCATCTCGGTGATTCCATGGTCCATGGCATGTCGGTGCCCGCCACCGACACGGTCGTCGGTCGGCTCGACGCCGCGACGCCTGGCACCGGCCACGTGTCCGTCGGCATGCCAGGGACAAGCGTGGACGCGGCGTTGCTCGCTTTTCGACGATGGCAACCGCTGCTTCGGCCGGATGTGGTGGTCTATCACGTCTTTCCAGGCAACGATCTTGACGAGCTCGATCGCCCACTGAGCTGCTGCCCGGCCGTCCCGCTCTTGGACAGAACGCGACCCATGCTGCCCGCCCAGTGCACAGCGGAGTCGGCCAGGAAGGGGCCGACCCCGACGCGGATGCTGCAACATCTCAGCCCCGCGCCGTACGCCGTGCGCGCGGCGGCCCAGCACTCGTCCGTCGCCGGCTGGCTGCGGACGTGGCTCGGTCGCACGGTGCACGGCTCTCCGCTCGCGCCGAAGCGGCGCTGGCCAGCCTACGTTGCCACGCTCATGCAGCTGATCGAGGAAGGTCGCGCCGCACATGTCACGCTCGTGCTGGTCATCATGCCGGACCGCGACGCGTTGACACATCCAACACGCGGAGCCGCGTCGCTCAAGTTTGCAGCCGACGTTCGCGGCTTGGCCCGGGACCGCGGCGTGCTGGTCCATGACGCCGGTGCGCACTTTCGTGCGTTGGCGACGACAACGTGGAGTGGTCTGTTTCTCAACGAGTTGCCCGGAGACATCCACCTCAGCCCGGCCGGCCACGCAGAGCTCGCCCGCTGGTTGGCGCCTAGGCTTGTCGCGCGGCCCCTCGTCAGCGAGAAACCCATGAAGCCGACAACACCGGCCAAGCTGCCGCGTGAGGTGCCAGACATTTCGCGTGAGGTGCCAGACATTTCGCTGCCGGCGTGAGGTGCCAGACATTTCGCTGCCGGCGGGCGTGAGGTGCCAGACGTTTCCCACGAGGGTGAGCGACACCGCGGATGAACGCCGAAGGCCAGTCGGGTCAATCCGGGCACCCCGTCCGGTTCACAAAACAGTTGCGCCCAACGGTTCGAGGCCTAAGTTGTCCGCGTACTTCTGTGGGACGTGACCATGAGCATCTTCGAGTGGAGCCCGATCTACGAGACCGGTGTGGCAGAGATCGACCGACAACATCAGCGCTTGATGGCGTACGTGAACGAAATGTTCGACGCCCTGGTCGCCGGTCGAGGCGAGACAGTGGTCGACAGAATCCTCGACGAGCTCATCGTGTACACGAAGGAGCACTTCACGTTTGAGGAAGAGATGTTGCGGCGTGGCGACGACGACGACGTCGGGCCGCACATCGCGAGGCACCAAGCCCTCCTGCACACTGTCGAGGGGCTACGAAGTCGACGGGCGGCTGGGGATGTCAGGGTGGATGGCGATACGCTCGGCCTGCTCCGCGACTGGCTGGTGACCCATATTCGCGACGACGACGCAGGGCGAGCGTCGGCCGTACGTCGGGGTGCAGCGGGCTAGCCGCGTCACGAAAGATGTCGGAAGCGCTCGATCGGGCGAAGTGCGAGGTCGACGTGCCACAGCCCTGCAAACCCGCGGGATGCGCGACACCGGCACGCTTTCCGGCTGCCCGGCCATCACCCAAAGGGAAATCCGACCACGCCGGGTCGCTTTGCTTGCCCTGCCCCTACGGTCGGTTCAATATCTTGTGAAACTTGGCGAGGGCATGCCATCACGAGGTCTGACGATGCTGCGGAACGTTGGTGCGGTCCTTCTGGGTGTGTTCGTAGGCATGTGCGTCAATATGGCGCTGATCATGCTCAACGCACACGTCCTATTCCCCATGCCGGCCGGCATGGACATGAACGACCCAGTGCAGATGAACGCCTACGTCGCGACGTTGCCGACGGTCGCGTTTCTCGTCGTGCTGGCGGCCCACCTGGGCCAGTCGTTTGTAGGCGGCTGGGTCGCCGCGCGGCTGGGCACGTCACATCCGATGCGCTTGGCGATGATCGTCGGCTTGCTCGCGCTCGTGGGCGGGATCGTGAACATGATGACCATCAGGGGGCCCCAGTGGTTCGCCATCGAGTTGCCACTCTACCTCGTCGTCGCCTGGCTGGCTGGACGCGTAGAAGTCCAGCGGCGCGCTAGGCTCGCGAGTTAGAGAAGTTGGTCGCGCAAGACGTCGATCAGCAGCAACCCATCGAGATCCGCGAAACCATCCAGCGCAAGCGTCAGCAAGCGGCCAATGCGTCCTCCCATGCAGCCATCAGCCCGACCGGTGGACAGAAAGTGTCCGCAGGAAACTCAACCTGCCATTCGCCGCGACGGAACCGCGCGGATGCCTCGGCGTACGCGTCACGAATGGCGCGCAGCATGCGCCGGAGCTCGCGCCGCACCTCCGAGTCGACTGCGTGAACTATGGGGGCGCACCGACGACGCAGCCGTCGCGGCCGACGATGTGTGGGTTCAAACGCGAGCACAACCTCCACGCCGGCCACCGGGGCGCCGGCGCGCGCGCGCACCCCGTCGGCCTCGATATCGGCGGTCATGCCGACCACAACGCGTCGCCAAGTTGCGGTACCCAGGTCCGTCCAACACGGCAACACCGTGATGTGCACCTCGTATTCTCGCTCGAACTCGCCCGGCAGCGGCACGTAATCGACGCGTCGCTGAGCGTGGTAGCGTGCAGTGAAGTCCGTCCAGATCCCCACCAGTTTGTCGCCCCGCAGCAGCCACGGCAACGCGCTCGCACCCGGCCAATCCGTGGTTCGCGCGACTAGGCCCTCCTTGACGCCATGCGCCAAGATGTACCGCATGCGCGACTCCTGCGTCTCGCGATCCGCCGCCACGCCGATGGCCCGAAAACGCCGATGCCACATGGTACCTGTGCGCTGGTGGTGGTGGTTGAGTTTCTTCGAGAGGTTGCCGTTCAGCATCCGCATGAACGCGCTTTTCTGCCGTGTATTTCGGACCGAGATCAGCAAGTGATAATGCGTCGACAGAAAAACGAAGCCATGAATGCGTACTCCCGTGAGGTCCTGCGCGCGCCCGATGACGCCGAGCACGATGCGGTTCACCTCGTCGCTCGGCCGAAGCAAGAACTCGCCATTGATGGTGCTCGTAGTAATTTCATAGATGTACCCTGGAATTGGGCAGCGAAGCGGGCGCATGTCGACTCTCCAACGGGGGACTGCGTGACGTCGCCTGCCCCATAGGAACAACGCTGCAGCGCGCCGAGATCGTCGGGTTGAAGGCACAAAAAGTAGTTTGCCCAGCCGTTTCAGCGGGGTTCGTGGTGGCCCGTGCGCCGCCCGCTGGACCTTGAGCCACTGTGCGGCTGGCTCTGTTCGCATTGCGTGGGGGACGACCCCACCGTCAGCCGGGAATCGTCAGCCGGGAATCGTCTGGCACATGCACCTCGCGACGGATAAACGTCTGGCACCTCGCTGGCGCCGCGATAAACGTCTGGCACCTCTCCCCGTCGGCCGCTAAACGTCTGGCACCTCGCTGGCTGGCGATAAACGTCTGGCACCTCTCCCCGCAGCACCTCTCCCCGCGGCAGCACCTCTCCCGGAGCCCGGACTTGACACCGTCACATGTTTAGTAAACACTAAACAAATGAACAACGCATTCGGCCTCCACATCCGACGAGCAAGACTGGCGAGACGCGCGGAAGACAAGCGGTTCTCGCTCCGGCAAGTCGCGACACGTGTTGGCATTCAGCCCGGATACCTCAGTCGCATTGAGACAGGCGACACACCGCCGCCCTCAGAGGCCACGATTACGGCCTTGTCGCGGGATTTGGGCGAAAACGAGGACGTCACGCTGGCCCTGGCTGGCAAGGTCTCCCAGGAGCTGCGAGCGGTCATCGTGAAGCGGCCGGAGCTCTTCGGCGAGCTGCTGCGTCAGCTCGCGGAGATGCCGGACCATGCCGTGTTGCGCGTGGTGCGCGAGGTTCGAGATGGGGAGTGGTGATCGAGGCCGGGGCGACAGAAACTTGCAAAGGAGTCAACGATGATTGAGCTACAAAGAGATTCACTGGTCATTTCCTTCCCTGAGGTTCACGAACACTGCCGGTTCGAGGTGAATTTTCAGCGGACGCTCCGGATCCCAGACGACGGCAAGGATTATCCGCTGCCCCCCGGCCTCGGACGCTTCTCCATCGCCCACGTCGACGACCATCGGGAACGCGTGCCGGAGGCTTGGCTGCGGCGCGGTGGCGTGATGTTGCCGATGTACGCGACCGAGGCGATGTGGCTGCACTTCCGGGCGCTGACGGTGCCCGGCCACAACGCTGCCTGGCCGTTTGCGCTGAAGGTCGCGGCTGGCAAGATCAACGCGGTGGACGGCGAACCCTGGTCGGAGACGCTGTACGCCAAAGGCCGAGGGCGATCGCAGAACTTCCTCGCGCTGCCGCGACAGCCCTGGCTCGACGGCTTCTACGCGGGACCCGGCGTCATTCGTCAGTTTGTTGGGATGCAGTTGGGACAAGGCTACACCGTCGAGGAGCAGCTCACCGGCCAAGCTGAACACGGTGGGTTGCAGCTCATCGCCTACCCGATGAAGCGTGACGAGTTCATGCGGCGTTTTCCCAAACAGGAACCGACGGCGATGCGGGCGCAGTCTGGCGCCGCACCCATGCCATGCGCGCCGATGTCCATCTCCGCTGCACCGGATATGGGGCTCGCGCCGGGCGGGCGGATGAAACAGAAGATCTACAACGATCCCTTCGGAATTCGGGCTTGGGACACGCAGCAGTCAAGCCGTTGTTTCGTTCACCTCTGTAACTCGATGGTGTGGCAAAGCGTCACCGGCGCCGCTCCGCCGCAGCCGCCGCCCACGGCCGCGGATTACAACCGCGCAGGCCTGCCATGGTTCGACTACGAGTCCGGAGCGCCAGCGAAGAAGGGGCGCAGTTGGCTCGACAAGGTGAAGAGTGTAGTGGGTCTGGCCGCCGAGAAGGGCCAGACCGCGCTGCCAGAGAACGAGTCGGTGTCGCCTGTACATGTGGAGACGATCGTCGCTCCATCGTCTCCGGATGAAGTGCGGGACGGCACGTTCTAGCGCCTGCACCTGGAGGGGACGATGGATCTGGAGATACCGCGAAGCCTCGCGAAGTTCCTCGCCGATGCGCGGATGGGCTCGAAGGCGCAAATCGAAGCGCTCGCCCAGCGTGGCAGCCTCCAGCTAAACGGCGAGAGTACTGGGGATCTACGCCAGCTCATCGACCCTCAAGACGACGTGATGGAGGTAGATGGCCAGCGCGCACGCTTGTCGCCACCAACGTTCTACGCCCTGCTGAACAAGCCAGGCGGCGTGGTGACGACGCTGTCTGACCCCACGGGCAAGCGTTGCGTGGCCGGCCTGCTCCCAGAGGACTGGCTGGGGCGGGTGGGGGTTGTGGGACGTCTCGACAAGCCGACGACGGGCGCGCTGCTCGTGACAGATGACGGGGATTTGAGTCACCTGCTCACGCACCCGGATTTTCACGTGTGGAAGCGCTACGTGCTGACGGTGCGTGGCGACCCTGTGGATGCAGATCCAAGGCTGATCCACCTGCGCGAAGGGGTCGTGCTAGGGCAGACCAGGACCCAGCCGGCGCGGTGCGGTGTGGTGCCCGGATCGGGACGCGCGGGGACAAAACACCCGCGTTTGAGCGAGGTGTGGGTGGAGATTCGGGAGGGTCGCAATCGGCAGGTCAGGCGCATGGCGAGCCAGGTCCAGCTGAAGCTTGTCCACCTGCATCGCGAGGCGATTGGTCCGCTGACGCTAGGGACGCTGGCGATAGGGCAGCTCCGCACGCTGAGCGCCGCTGAGGTCGCGGCCCTGTATGAGGCCGCCGGCGGGCGTCAGGCGCCGATGGTGGGCGCTCGGCGAGCCCTGTTGAGGCGGTTGAGTGACGGCGTGTTGAACGACGCGGAGGCGGCGACGGTGCGGCGCTACCTGGCCAAGACGCCGACGTGATGGCCAGGTAGCGCGTGTGGACTGCGACGCGCTGGGCCAGGCGATCGGGGAGGTAGCTGACAGCGGCGCGCCCGTGTGCGACACGGGAGTGGAGGCAGAGAGGTAGCAGTCAAAGAACTGGCGGCGTGACTGCCGCGACCGAAACTCAGCCTATCGGAGCACGCAACATGATCAGGTTCAGGTCCAAGACGACGCGGAGCCGCACACGCCACGACCGCCTCCCTTCAGCGCGGGGCGCGGGGCCAGTCACGGCGCGTGCCGTGGCGCTCGGCATGGTGCTGCTCGTCATGATGACGGCCAGTTGTGGCAGCGAGAACGCGCCCGTCACGGCGGCTACGGTCACCGCCAAGCAGCTCACGTTCCTCGACGAATACGCTGTAAAAGCGGAGTTCCCGGAGGGCGGCGCATACGACAAGGTCGCAGGGGTCTTCTACTTCGGTAGCCTCAAGGACGGCTCCGTGCATCGATTGGACGCCGAGACTGGCCAGGACATCGCATTGTTCAAAGAGACCGAGCTCGGCACGTGGTGGACACTGGGTATGGATGTGGACCTCACGCGAAACCGGCTGTGGGTGTGCGCCATGGACGACAAGAAACCCGGACCCCGCGCAGGGTTTGTGTGGGTGTTCGACATGAAGACGGGCACGCGCATCGCCAATCACGCGCTGTCGGCGGCCGCCAAGGACGCGACGTGCACGGACGTGGCCGTCACCAAGGACGGCGTCGGCTACGTCGTCGACCGCGAGCAGCCCAACGTATACCGGGTCGACTTCGACACTGGCGCGGCGCTGTTCGCGAGCGATCCCGCGCTCAAAGGCACATTCGCTGGCCAGAACGCGGCGGTCATCCTGCCCGACGAATCGGCGCTGCTCAGCGTGGTCTACGACCCGCCCAGTCTTGTGCGTGTCGACCTCAGCAGCGCCGCGGTGAAGAAAGTGACGATTACCGGTGCCTTCTCAGACGACAAGAGCCTGCTCGCCGGCGCTGACGGCATGGCGTACTCCGATGGCGCAGTCCACGTCGCGTTCAGCGCCAAGGTGTTTCGGCTGCAACCTGCGTCCGGCAAATGGACCGCGGCGACGGCGACGGCGACGGACGTGAAAGAAGGCGTGACGGATGTGATCGCGACCCCTGGTGGGTTGTATGCGCTCAATGGGCAGGCTGTGCGTTTCGCGCTGTCGCAGACCCCAGATCCCTTTGTGCTGAAGCGGTTGAAGTAGCGGAAAGCGTCGCAGGTGCATCACCCTACGGCGCCGGCGCTACCCTGTTCCACGTCGCCGCAGCGAACCACGGCTGACGCTACGTCCGTTCGATTTGCGCGATGAGGTCGCCGATGTCTAACCCCTCGTCCTCAATCACGACGGCGCTGTCGCCGTTTTGCGGCGCTGAACCGCCGACGGCGTGGGCAGCCCGATGTCGTGGCGTGGCGTCGGACGAGAGACCTGCGTTCGGTCGCCCGAGGGGCACGACGGGTAGCTCCGTCTGATCCGCGGGTTCATGGGCACCGCGCCGATTCGGGCGCATCTGAGCGTCGCCGCGCGCCGTCTGTCGAAGCTCGATGAGCGCGCCGTGGTAGCTGACCGTGATGGCCTAGACGAGCGCAGCGGCGGCGTGGGACCTTGTGCCCATGCTCGTTGGCCACTACGCCCCTGCTCTGCTCGCCTATCGCGCGTCCCGCGGCCAGGCCGGCGCGCCTTTTTGGGTGCTCCTGCTGGCCGCGCAGGCTGTGGACGTAGGGTTCATGCTGCTCGGGCTTGTGGGTGTCGAGGGCGCTCGCCTCGCGCAGACGGCGCCAAAGTTGGTGGTCACCGCCGGTGTGTGGACCCACTCGGTGCCCGCGACGATCGTGTGGTCCGTGGTGCTCGGCGCGCTCGCAGGCCGGATTTGGCGCGGTGCGGCCCTGCCGGTGGGGCTCGTCGTCGCATCACACTTTGCGGCCGATCTGCTCGTCCACACGCCCGACTTGCCAGTGGGATTCAGCCAAGAGCCGGCGCTGGGTTTGGGGTTGTGGCTGCACCCACCCTGGGCGTGGGCGCTTGAGTGTGCCTTCGTGCTGGCCGCGACGGTTCGGCTCGCTCCTGCGGTGCAACAGCGAGAGTCCCGCCGACTGTGGGTCTTGTGCGCGACGCTGCTCGGCATCCAGACGCTGTCCGAGTTTGTCATCCCGACGCCGCCGGCGTTTGGTGGACTCGCGGCGAGCGCGCTGGCGCTCTACGCAGGCGTCGCTGCCTTCGGCTGGTGGGTGCAGCGAGCGCGCCCGGTTCAATAGCGCAGCCATGCACCGGCTGAACGCGATCGCCCGCAATCCTCGCGTCCCAGACGCAACAAACCCGCTGCAGCACGAAGCTACAGCGGGTCTGTCGTTCGACTCTCGCGAGTCAGTAGAACCTAGCCGCGCTCGAGTTTTTCGACCGCGAGCTCCATCTCTTCGACGTTGACGTCGGTGCCCTTGCCGTCGAGGCTGAAGCCCTTCCACTTGGTGGGCCACGCTTCGAAGAAGTTGTAGCGCATGATCTCGGTGCCGTCGTCGGCGCAGAGGATGATGGAGCCACTCTTCCGGGTAACCTTGCCCTCGATGACGGCCTTGCGCCACTCCCAGAGCTCGGTGTTGTTGATGTAACCACGCTTGAGGGTCACGTTGCTGTACTTGGTACGGCCCGGACGCTTGCGCAGGATGAGGTCATCACCGTCCTGGTATTCCACAATCTCGGTCTCGGAGTCGAGGCCCTCGACATTGCGGAACGCACCCGTGGTGACGCCCTCAATCTCGATCTTGA
>CALENB010000216.1 GCA_937910235.1 uncultured Myxococcales bacterium
GGTCGTCTTCACGCCGTAGTAAAACAGCTTGTTGCGCTCGTCGGTGCCGGCCTTGGTGTAGCCATGCTGATCGTTGTCGTGTTTTTCGCGAAGACGCGGATCGGCCAGATCCCGCGGTTCGGCCTTCTTCTTCTGCTGCGGTTTTGCGCTGAGTTCCGGCATGACGACGGCTCCAGGGAGGCGGATCCACGTTGGCGGATCCTGGGCGCCGCGAACCGGCGCCGAATACGAGGCGCTGAGATGCGCCGAAAGACTGGCCACGCGCGGCAAACCGCGTGCAGGGGTAGGATACCCGTCGCCGGCCCCCACTCAAGTGACCGAGGCTATCGCGTCGTGACCTGTGGGGCTGACGCACCCCGGCCGATTTGCCAGCAAATGCCTGTCGCAAAATGCCGCAGCGGATTCGCGCGCGCACGTCTCTTCCGCTAGCCTGCGGCCGCAAACCCAGGCCACGCCGGCCGGAAACCTGCCGGAGTTCTGCCATGCGCACCCTTGATCTCGTTCGTCGCTTTCGGGCCGTCTGCAGGCCAGTGTTGCTGTGCTTGGCGGCGCTTGCGTTGCTTCTCCAGGCGGGCTGTGGCGCTGATCCGACGACCAAAAAGGACGCCGCCGCGGTCGACGCCGGCGCCGACACGGGCGCTGACGCGGGCGCCGACGCCATCGAGGTCGACTCGGGGCCAGCCTTGACGCTGAAGTGGACCGAGCTGCTGCCAGACACCACGACCAAGATGCGGGCTGCCGCCGGCGTGCCGGGCAAGATCGGCAGCTACGTGATTGTCGGCGAGAAAGCCACCGTGCTGCGACTGGACGGCGCCGTGTTCACCGATATCTCGCCAACCACGATTGGCAAGCCCGATCTCAACGCGGTCTGGGTCGATGCCGACGGTACGATTGTGGCCGCCGGCGCTGAGAGCACGTTGATCACGTACGACGGCACGAGCTGGCAGGTGGCTGGGTCCATTCCGCCGTCACCCCCGGTCACATTTCTCGCCGTGCACGGGGTCCCTGGCGGCAAGCTGTGGGCGGTGGGTGAGGCCGGGCAGGCGTACACCCGTGACAAGGCGATTTGGGCGCCGGCGGCGGTCTCCGTCACCGCGAGCGGAGGCGAGGCTATCGGCGCCGACGCCGACTTTGTCGATGTTCGTGTGACCAAGGCCGGGTCGATTTGGGTCGCGGTCAGCAAGGGAGCGACCTCGGCGGGGGCGGTGGTCCGCAGCGTAGATGGCCAGACTTGGACGGGGGTCGGCGTCGCCACCCCACCGCGGGCGCTTTGGGTGGACGGGGCGGACGACTCGAAGAGCGGCAGCGCGCTGGTGGTTGGCGGCACCACCAGCGCGTTTGTGGCACGCTGGGACGGCTCAGCGTTCGTCGACGCAGGCGACGTGAAATGGTCGCTGGGCTTCCGGGCCGCCACCGGCCTGAACCCGGCCGCGACCTGGATTGGCGGCTTGAAAGGGCAGGTACGCGGCTGGGACGGCAAGGCTTGGTCCGTCGTCAACATCGCGCCGCCGCCCGGCACGGTTGGTGGGTTTCCCACGCCGTCCGGTGACGTGTTGAGCATCGCGGCCCACGACGCCGATGAGGTCTTGGTGCTGACAGCGTTCAAGCTCTACCGCCGCGGGAGACAGCCGTGAAGCCGCGCAGCATTCGCGCGCTGCGCTCGCTCGTGTCACGTAAGGCGCCTGTAGGGATGCTGACGCCGGGTATCGTGCTCCTGGCGCTGACGCTGCTGGCCGCCGGTTGCGACAACAAGGCCAAGGTGGACGCAGACGGCCCCCAGGCGCCTGCGGCGTGTCTCACCGTCAGCAACTACGGCAATGGCACGCTGTGTGAAGACACCGTCGTGGGTCGTGAGAAGTGCGGCACCGCCGAGACGCGGATTTGCGCTGCCGGCTGGTTGTGTTTTGACGACGCGCGAGCCGCGTTCTGCACCTGCAAAGTCGACAGCGATTGCGCGCGGCGCGCCGTCTACATCAATCACGGCCGGGCGCTTCGCAAGATGGCGCCGATCGGGTCGACTTGCGTCGCTGGCCGCTGCGTCGGTCTACCCTAGCGCGATCCCAAAGGCTGCGGGCGGCTGCGTCGTCGCCTCCGTCACGGGCCGCGGTAGGCCTGCACAATGCCGGTGGGACCGGGGCCGATCGCGGTGTACGCCGCCTCGGTGAACCCCAACTCCGTCAGCCACGCGGCGACTTGCTCACCTTGCGTCCGGCTGCCCAACTCCACAGCGAACAGCCCAGCTGGCAACAGCGCTGCGCGGCTCGCGTCGACAAGCCTCCGCAGGACATCGAGGCCGGCCGGCCCGCCGTCGAGCGCAATGTGCGGCTCATGGTCGCGGACGGTGGGCGTCAGCGTCGGCATGACGTCGCTCCGAATGTACGGCGGATTGGAGAGCAGCGCAGCGAAGGGGCCAAAGCTCATCGCGGGCGTGACCAGGTCGCCTTCGAGCACAGTCACGTGTTCGCCCAGGTTCAACTGCGCCGTGTTTTTGCGGGCGAAACGCGCTGCCATCGGGTCGCGGTCGGTCGCGAAGATCTTGCGTGGCTGTGACGTCGCCAGGCCGGTCGCCACGGCCAACGCGATCGCGCCGCTGCCTGTGCCGACGTCGACCACCGGACCGGCCGGGCTGCGCGCGTCCGACAGAAACGCGAGCGCGACGTCGACCAAGTGCTCCGTCTCCGGGCGCGGCACCAAGACCCCCGGGCCGACCTCCAGGTCGATGGCGTGAAAACCCTTGCTGCCAAGGATGTAGGCCACCGGTTCGTGCGCCGCGCGCCGCTTGATCAGGGCTTTGTAGTGGCGCAGCTCGTCCGCGTCGATCGGGCGGTCGAACTGCACGTACAGGTTCATGCGGCTCGATCCGAGCGTCTCGCACAGCAGCAGCTCCGCATCGAGGCGCGGGCTCTCCGATCCATAGCGGCGCAGGAACGTAGCTGACCAGTCCAGCATGCGCTTGATGGTCCAAGTGTCGGGCGGCATGGGCGATCTCGTTGGATGGGAGGTCTATTCGGAGGCTTCGCCGGACGCCGGCTCGTTCGGCGTGGCGGGGGTCGGCGCCGGCGCGGACGCCAGCCACGTCGCCCGCAGCATGCTCATGGCGACGCTAGCCTGATCGGGGCTCCATGGATCGTCCGCCGGTCCAAGCCACGCCGTGACGACCGCCATCGCGTGCGCCCCCGCCTCCCGCACGGCGGCGATGTCGCCAAGCGTCAGCCCGCCGATGGCGACCACCGGCACCGACGCCGCGGCGCAGGCCGCTGCGAGTCCACCGAGCCCGACGGGCTTCTCCGCCCCTGGCTTGGTGTGCGTGGCGCGCACTGGCCCGAAGCCGATGTAGTCGACTGGCAGCGCTCCGGCGGCCATCACTTGGGCCAGCGTGTGTGTCGACAACCCGATCACCGCGTCGTCGCCCAGCTGATGCCGCGCGGTGACGGGCGAGGCGTCGGACTGCCCCAGGTGCGCGCCAACGCCGTCTGAGGTGACGAAGGGCAGGGCGGCCGCGGGGTGGTCATTCATCAGGATGGGCAGCCGCTCGCCACACGCCTTGACCAAATCGCCGTACAAGCGGCTTAGGAACAGGCTCGTAGCGGGGCTGGATTTGGCCCGCAGCTGCAGCGCCATCGCGCCGGTCTCGGCGGCCGCACGAGCGTAGGCGAGCAGGGCTTCACGCTCGTTGACACCGGTCTCGGCGAGGATGGGAGCGATGCGATCCAAGTCCAAGATGGCGTAGATCCCGCGTCGAATCTGGGGTGGCATGGGAGCTCCATTCGGGGCGAACAGGGTGGCGGGGATGCGACCGGTTGGCGGGCATGGTGGCGGTAAGGTCCGTCTCGCTGCAAGCGCCTGCGTCCGTCGGTTCGATCAGACCTCGGCTAGCAGCTGAGCGCGCATGAGCACCGCGTCCTCGCCATCCGGGTAGAACCCCTTGCGGTGGCCGTCCGCGACGAACCCGAGGGCACGATAGAGCGCCAGGGCGGCTTGGTTGCCGGCGCGGACCTCAAGGGTCGCGGCGGTCGCGCCACCGGCGCGTGCGCGGCGCAACACGTGTGCTAGGAGCGTGCGACCGTGTCCCTGACGGCGGTGCGTCGCGGCCGTCGCCACCTGCAGAATCTGAAGTTCGTCGACGACGAGCCAGCCGAGAAACGCGGCGACTAGCGCGCCGTTCACGAACAAGCCGGTCGGCCGGGAGAGTCGGTTGTCGAACTCGGCAGCGAGGCCAGCCTGAGTGAACGGATCGGGCATCTCGGCGCGCTGAAGAGCGTGCCAAACCACTAGATCTCCGGCGTCGAGGCGCCGAATCGTCGTCACTTTGCTCAACGTGTCGAGCTCACGAGACGGCGCGGCCGAGCGCCAGTGCCCGGAGGTGGTCCCGCAGCTCGTCGACACCGTCGCCGGAGAGCGTGCTGGTCGCCCAAGGGTGGCGCGTCATGTTGTGGGCCTTGCGCATGCGCTCCAGCACGTTGATCTGGATGTTCTTCGGGATCTTGTCGAGCTTCGTGATCACCAACTCCACCCGGATGTCGCTCTCCTGTAACCACAGGATGAAGTTGATCGCGTCCTCGTCCGGATCGCGGCGCGCGTCCACCAAAACGCATACCGCCCGGATCGACCGTCGCCCCAGCAAATAGCCTTCGATCATCGGCCCAAAGGCCTTGCGGATCGCACCGGGGACTCGCGCGTGACCGTAGCCAGGCAGGTCTGCGAAGCGCAGCACGAGGCCACCCTTGAGCGGGACGTTGAACAGATTGACTCGCTGTGTGCGGCCCGGCGTCTTGCTGGTCCGGCTGGTATCCTCGAGCACGCGGAGGTGCTTGAT
>CALENB010000217.1 GCA_937910235.1 uncultured Myxococcales bacterium
ACCTGCCACCCGGCCAATGGGTGCACCTACGCCGCCGCGCCGGGCGCCTGCGACGACAGCGATAAGTGCACGACCGGCGACAAGTGCTTCAACGGCGCGTGCACCGGCGCCGCGGTTGACTGCGACGACAACAACACGTGCACCAAAGACACCTGTGACAGCAAGACCGGTTGCAAGCACGAGCAGCTCGACCAGGTCGCGTGCGATGACGGCGCGCCCTGCACCGTTGGCGACATGTGCGCCAAAGGCACGTGCATGCCGGGCGGCGACAAGGCCAAGCTGCCAGTCGCGCAGGGTGGCTGCGTCGATACCAACACGTGCACCTTGGACCTTTGCCAGAAGACGTCTGGCGCCTGCATCAACTCGATCCAGGAAGGCGGCGCGTGCGATGACGGCGACGCCTGCACTGTGGGTGACACGTGCGACAAAAGCGGCAACTGCGAGAAGGGCGGCACCGCAAAGGTCTGCACCGACGGCAAGGGCTGCACCGACGACACGTGTGACAAAGACAAGGGCTGTGTGTTCCTGCCTAGCGCCACGACACCCTGCAACGGGTAGGTATGCGGCGGCCTTCGGGCGCGGTGCCGAGAGAATCACGAAGGGCGCGTCCAAGCGGACGCGCCCTTCGTCGTTTTGGGCCGGGGTCGTTTTGGGCCGGGGTCGTTTTGGGCCGGGGTGTTTGGGGCTGGCGGTCAGGCGGGCTGACGGTCAGGCGCGAGCGGCTGGGCGATGGTAGAGCCCGACGCGCAGCCCGCCGTTGCGGAGGTTCAGCGCGGCTTTCGGCGGAATGCGCAGAGCGTCGGCATGGCTGGCGTGGCCCAGCACCAGCCACACATCGAGGTCCTTGCGCTTGGCGAGCAGGCGGCCGAAGCGTCGAAAGACGTCGCCTACGTCGGCGCGGCGACCGTAGGGCAGATTGCTGACAATGGTGGCGCCCGCGGGCACCTCGGCCGCCATCTCGGAGAAGTCGCAGGCTCGCAGCGTGGTGTGCGCCAACAAGCCAGCGTTCTCGAGGTTGAGGCGAGCGCCCTCCAGCTCCTTTGCGTCGTGGTCGCAGCCGTACAGCGTCGGCATCGCGGCGGCGGCTTCGGTCAGCGCAGCGTCGGTCACGGCGGCGTCGGTCACGGCGGCGTCGGCGGCGAGCCACGCGGCGTACGCGTCGGGCGCGTGGTTTGGCCACAACTCGAAGGCGTAACCACCCTCGCGAGGGCGCACGCCAACGCCTGCCATCCGGCCGGCTTCAAGCAGCATCGTGCCCGATCCGCAGAAGGGGTCCCACACGTGCGCGCCTGCAGGCAGCGCGGCGGCGAGCACGACGGCCGCGGCCAGGGTCTCACGCATCGGCGCCCTGCCCACCGCCGTTCGCTCGCCGCGCCGGTGCAGGAGCTCGCCGCTGGCGTCAACGCTCACCCGCACCGCGTCGTGGTCAATACGCACGTAGACGCGGGCGGCCGGCGGATGGAATGAATTGGGCTGCTTCGCGTCGCTGAGCCGCGCGTGAACCTGGGCCTGCACGCGCTCCTGCACCGCACCGGAGTGCCACAGCTTCGACTTCGTGCACGACACCCGAACCTCCGGCGTGCTGCATCTGGGTAGCCACGCGGCCCAGGGCAGCTTGGCCATGCCGGCCGTCAGCTCGTCGAAGGTGCGCGCCGAGAAGGCCCCAATTCTCACGCGGGCGCTCTCGGTGAGCCGGCTGCGAAGCACGACGCCCCACACCCCGACCGGATCGACCTGCACCTCACAGCCACCAAGCACCAGGCGGACGTGCTTCGCCTCGGCGATCGCGCTCAGATCTTGTTGCAGCAGCGCCTCGAGCCCTGGTGAGACGGCACAAAACAGCTTCAGTCGTGTGGCTGAGTTCATAAAAGCTCCGATTTTTCCGGCCCGGCGGCCTCGTCTGGGCGTGGCTGCGGGCGGAAGGCGAGTTTGCCCTCGCGGTCGTTCGCGTAGAGGCGTTGGGTTGGGTAGGCAAAATCGATGTGCTGCTGTTGGGCGAACGAGCGGAGCACCTCCATCCAAATCTCGTGGGCCGTGCTGCGGCGCTGCCGGGCATGGCACAGGTAGCGCACGGAGAGACAGACGCCATTCGGATCCACCGCAACCCACACGATCGGCGTCAGGTGCTTGTAGTGGATCATGTACTTCTGGGCGGTGGTCGCGATCTGGCGTTCCGCCTCGACACGCGTCAGCTCGTTTTGCCGCCACACGATCTCAGTCAACAGATCGCGCGCACGCGACCAGTCGCTCTCGAAGGTCACGACGATGTGCAGCTCGTTCCAGATGTAGGCGAAGCCGTGGGTGTAACTCGAGACGGTCTTCTGAAACACGATCCCGTTCGGCACGTGCAGAATGCGGCCCGTGCTCTGGTCATCCCGGACCCAGTTACCGATCTCAAGCAGGCTGAAGGTGAGCACGCCAATGTCGACGACGTCGCCCTTCACGTCGCCGATCTCGATGCGGTCGCCCACCTTGCCGCCGGGCACCGGAATCACGCGCACGGCCGTG
>CALENB010000218.1 GCA_937910235.1 uncultured Myxococcales bacterium
CCGCCCGCATCGTCCCGCCCGCATCGTTGCGTATAGTCGGCTCGTGGTCCCCGCGCAACGCGGCGGCGCACCGCTGGTGTGTGCGCGGTCGACCGTGACGCACGAGCGGGCAGGGATGCACGGTGGTCGCTCGTCGCTCAGGGGCGCGTCAACTCCACATCGCCGAGCACCAGCGCGCCGACTTTGCCGGCCGTCGGCGTGTCGAAATGAAACTCGACAGAGACGATGTGGCGCAGGTCCAGCATGGGATCGGCGAGCTGAAACTGGGCGAGCGGGAACCGAACGAAGATCTGCATGTCGGGTCGCACGAAGGTCTTGTCGTCGCCCTTAGGGTGGCGCGGTGGCGGTTGACCCGTGCGAACCTGATTCGCCGGCACCCCGCCAGCGCGGCCGGCTCGGTCCCGCAGGACCACGGTTACAGGGAGGGTGTTCGGCGCGCCAGAGGCCAAGCCGATCCGCACCGCCATCGTCTTCCAAGCCGAAAAATCGAGCTCTGGGATGGTGTGAGCCAGCACCGCGTCCGCGGTTTTCCACGTCACATACGAGCTCCACGCGACGTTCGGCGACACATCCGTGCAGTCATCAGCAAAACAAGGGCCACCTGCGATTGCGTTGGCGCGAATCGCGCCACCCAGAAGCCCGATGCCCGCGTTTCGTAGTCCACCGTGGCGCTCGATCAACCTGAATTGCCGTGGCGCGCCGTGGATGCGGACGTCCAGGGTCGGGAGAATCATGCGGGCGATGTCCCCTGGCGGCGGCGCGTCTCCGAGCAGCCAAGCGGGGAGGGCGCGGGGCTCTGCGCGGGCCGTGGTGGCGAGAAAGGGCAGCACGAGCGCCGCGAGCGCATCTCGCATAGCAGCAGGCGCAGGTGGTGGCACCCCGGGACACATCTGCCAATCCGGTCGTTCGTTTTCTTGTGTGCCCCACGTCGACAGAAAGCCGTTGTGACTGGCGGTCGGGAAGATCACCTGCACCACCGCAGAACGACGCCGCTCCAACGTGCGGTCGAGGATCCGCACGCCGTCGTTCTCAGGCAGCTGGCGGTCACATCCTGAAGTCACGTGCAGCAAGCTGGCGTCGTACATCCGCGCTTCAGTGGAATCCGAGCTGGCCACCGCCACGACCGCGCGCACCTGCACCGTGTGGAGCCGTGGATCCCAAGCGTAGGTGGCGAGCGCCTCCGGCACGCGCACGGCGGCCTCCGCGCCATTGGAGTGGCCGATCAGCGCGACTCGCGTCAAATCCGCGAATGGGACCGCCACGAGGTCTTTGGGCTTCAGGCCGCCAGTCTGCCAAACCCGCCAAAACCGCAGGTGTTCGACGAGCAAGCGTGTGCGACCTTGGACCACGATGGGCAGCCCGCTGCAGTTCACGGAGTTGGCGTCCACGCTCACCGCGATCCAACCGGCCTGCGCGAGCCGGTCGGCCAGCCAGAGCAGTCCCTCCGCGTTGGGTGTCGCTGTCTCGCCGGTGGCGCAGACCCCAGAGGCGGCCTCCTTGCGCCCGCATCGGTCGTTGCCCGCCGGGCTGCGACAGACGCCGTTATTGCCATGGACCAGGAAGGCGACGGGCAGCTTCTCTCCTGGCTTCAAGTCGGCTGGCCACCGCACAAAGGCGCGCACTTTGGCTTTGTGGCCCGGCGCGTTGGGGACCACTTGAGCGCCCAGGTCGTAGGCCCCGCTCGCGATCGGCCGAATGCGCCCCGTGTCCACGTCCGGAGTCCCCAGAGGGGGCGTGGTGGCCACGCGCCTCGCGGCCTGATCCGCGTCAGCGGCCGGGTTTCCGGCGTGAACGCTGTCACCGGCGCCCGCTGTGGATTGTGTCAGCAGCGCGCCGTCGGCAGCGGTTGCACCTCCGCCGGCAGTCGACCGACTGGCGGACGGAAGCCGACCTTGGCACCCCGCCGCGGCGATCGCGCAGGCGAGCAGCGCGTACGGCCATAGTGGGTGCGCGAGCAAGGTGGAACCAGGAGGTGAGCACCGATCGGCGAATCGGGCGGTCGTGGAGCGCTGACTGTTCATGCACAGACCCCGGTGAGCAGGCGAGACACGCGCCCATCGTCGTCTGGCAATCTAACGGTAGTTGCGCCGTTTTACTGTGAAGAAACGTGCGATCGCTGCTGTTCGAACATACATAATTTTCACACGTAAAAACAAAGGATTATAGTCGTTGATTGTTGGGTGCACGGCGCTCGTATAAACGGCGTCACCAAATGGCTACGTTTGGCCTGCGAAACGTCACCGAATCGCGACGCCGGCCTGGGCCGCGCCGAAGTCGGTGAGGCGCGGATGCACTTCTGACGGCCCGCCAGCCCGCGCCCGTGTTAGCCTGCTCGCCGCGCTCGTAGCGGCAGAGACGGGTTGATTCACACTTGGGTTTCTCATGATGAAGATGGTGACAGGCGGGTTGTTTGGGGCTGGGTTCTGCGTCATCGCGCTCGCGCTCGTCACCGCGGCGCAGCCGGCCGAAGCGGGGCCAATCGTGACACAACCCACTCGGCCTGGGGGCGCCGCGCAGCTGCCCGGCGCCCAGCAGGCGGCAGGCCAGGCGCAGCGCAAGCGAGTCGCGCTGCAGCTTGAACGACTGCGGATCATCCGCTCGCCCTGTCGTGCCGCACGACGTGCTGCGGCCGAGCGGCGCCTACGGCGCGGAGAAGCGTTCCTGATGAGCTGCGTCACCGCCAATTGGCGCGCAAAACCGGGCCAGTGGCGGGCCCGGTTCATGTTCATCGCCGATGGTCGCGTCGATCTGCGCGCGTTGCGGGCGCTCCGAGGCGGTAAGGAGCCGATGCGCAGCTGTCTGAAGATGATGCTACGGCGGATGCGGGTGCCGCCGGGCCGAGCGTGCCTCGCCGATGTGGTGATCGCGGTGACCCGGGCGGGGCGTCAGCCCTAACGCAGCGCAGAGCTCATTCGAGACGTCGTGTCGCGCGGCGGCTCAGATAGGTCGGAGTCGTACCATCGTCGTGTTTCGTAGCTACTTCAACGACGACGAAGACCAAGCCTTCACCGCCGAGATCGAAGGGGCCGCACGTCGCAAATCCCGGCGTCAGGTTGGTGGCGCCGGGCAGCGGGCTGCGGCTCTCGCTCTTGAGGACGGTCCCGTCGGGTCGCTCGATCCTGCACGTCACTTGCACAGCCGTCGTGTCGCGCAGGAGATAGGTCGGCGATACATGGCGCCCGATTCGCACGCCGGCACGGGGGTGGGCGATGCTCACGAGCGGCGTCGCCGTCACACCGACCGGTCGCACAAAACCGCCGATCTTCTTGTCATACGGCAGATCGCTGCCGCTCTGGTTGAGCGGCAGCGTCACGACACCCACGCTGCCATTCCATGCGCTCACAAACACCGCTCGCCCCGACTGTAGGGTCGACACGCGCTCGGGGTTGCTCTTGGTCTTGTTCTTGAACGTCGCGATCGTCTGCCAGGCCGCAGGATAGGCGCCGCCGACGTTGTGGAGCATCGCCAGACGATCGTCGGCCCACGAGGTCACAAACAGGGTCTTGCCGGTCATCCCTGGACCTGTGATGCCAGTGTTTGGCAGCCATACGACATCGTACGGCCGCTCGAGCACCGTGCCGTTCATCTTCAGGGAGAAGCTCTTGTTCGGAGTGATAGACGGCGTCGCGCCGGACGCGTCGATATCGACAAGCTCTAGGTCGGACAGGGTGCCGCTGAACGTCGCCGTCAACGTGTCGCCATCGGGAGAGAGGGCGAGACCGGCCGGATAGGAGCCCTTATAGTGCGGCGCGAACGTCTGCTGCGGGAACGGGCCGACGAGTTTTCGCTGTCGACTCGCCGGCGTGTACGTCGTGAGGCGCCCCGCGTCTGCGCCCTTGCTGCTGATGAGCACGCCAGTCCACTGGTCGGGGTCGATCGGCGCGATGCTCCACGGGATCGTGTCGTCATTCACCTTCTCTTCCGCGATCAGTTCGGGTCCGTACAGATCGATGAGCGCGACGCCGCCACCCCCACCGACGACGACAGGGACGTGCAGAATCCCGGCTGGGTCAATCCAGGTGCGGTTGTGGCTGCCCACGACGCCTTGCAGCTGCACGTGGCCGATCACCAGCAGCGTATGAAGCGAGATCACGCTCACCGAGTTGCTCGAGCTACACGTCACCGCCGCGCGCGATCCGTCCGGCGCGATCTTGACGTCGACCGGACCCACACACGCGCCGAGACCGACTTGCTTCTTGGCGCCGACCGGTTTGCCCGTCTGTGGATCGATGGCGTACACGTGGAGCGATCCGCCGCTGTTGTCGCGATCGGCGATGAGCAACAGCGGCCTGACGTCGGGCGCGAGCACCTCCTGAATAGGCGCGCTGGTGAGCAGCCGCATCCAGTCGACGCGGGGCAGGGGCGTGTCGCCGCGGTGCCAATCACTCCGTGTCCGCACATCGACGCCCGTCCCCGACACCAACGCCACGACGGTGGCGGCATGCAGATCAGGCCGAATCCATCGGACAAAAGCGGCCATCGCGCCAACGAGCGGCGTGCTCGACGAGGTCCCCGCGACGTAGTCGAAGTGGCCCGGTCCCGCGTAGGTCGTGTAGATCTCTGTGGGCGCCGCGATGTTCACAAGCGGGCCGAAGTTGGAG
>CALENB010000219.1 GCA_937910235.1 uncultured Myxococcales bacterium
GTTCGCGAGACTGCCTGGTCTACCGTCATGGACGAAACGATGATCGAGGCCCGCTATCGGTCCTCAGTGACCCGGCCGACGTGAGGCGCGGCGATCCGTGACATGGAGGAACGCTACGGGTAGGCGCGCAAATGTGCCCGCGTGAAGAGCTCGATCTCCGTCTGCCGGCCGTCTCGCACCTTGTTGGCCCACTCGGGGTCAGCCAGCAGCGCGCGACCCACTGCGACCAGATCGAACTCGTCGCGGCCCAGTCGAGTCAGCAGCTCGTCGAGCGAGGCAGCCTCCGCCTCCGCGCCGCCGAAGCTGCTGATGAAGTCGCTTGAGAGGCCCGCGGCGCCGACGGTGATGCACGGCAGCCCGAGCAGCTTGCGGGTCCACCCGGCCAGATTGAGCGGAGATCCCGGAAATTCGGGCTCCCAGAAGCGGCGCTGGCTGGCGTGAAAGATCGAGACGCCCGCGTCCGCCAGCGGCGTGAGCCAAACCGCCAGCGCCTCGGGCGTGGTCGCGACCTGGTGTCGGTAGTCGCCCATCTTCCACTGCGAGAAGCGCATGATAACCGGGAATTCGGGACCAACGGCGGCCCGCACCGCCCGCACGATCTCTGTCGCGAAACGGGCGCGATGCGCGAGATCGCCGCCCCACTTGTCGGTGCGCAGGTTCGTCGCAGACCAGAAGAACTGGTCGATGAGGTAGCCGTGCGCGCCATGCAGCTCGACGCCGTCAAACCCGATGCGCTGTGCGTCACGGGCCGCGCTGGCGAAGGCGGCGATCAAGTCGGCGATATCGGACTCGGTCAGCGCTTCGGGCGGGGCTGCGGGGGGCGCCGCGGCGGAAACGGCCGCTCTTTTTACGCCGGGGTTGACCACGGCGGACGGACCGTAGCCCGGCACCGTGCCGTCCGGCTCCATCCCCAGCTGCCGCACGCTGCCCACGTGCCAGAGTTGCGGCATGATGCGCCCGCCGACGCCGTGCACCGCCTCCACGACCTTGCGCCAGCCGGCGAGGGCGTCATCGCCATGGAATCGCGGCACAGCTGGATATCCGCTGGCGCCTGGGTGCGCGATCGTGGTGCCTTCGGTGATGATCAGGCCTACGCCACCGGCCGCGCGTCGTCGGTAGTACGTCGCCACATCGTCATCCGGAACGCCGCCCGGCGAGCGACTGCGGGTCATCGGCGCCATCACCACGCGATTGGCGAGCTGGAGCGGCCCGATGGTGATGGGGCGAAACAAGGCGGCTGTGGTGGGTTGCGACATGAAGACTCCGGTGTGCGGTAGCTGCGGGCGTTCTAGCACGCGCGTGCTGGATCGGGGCGCGTGTGTCGCCCGAATGTCACCGCCCCGCGCCAAGCCACCGTCGGCAACACGCGCGACTGTGTTAGGAAGCCACTCTCCGGAGGACCCATGACCGTCGATTTAAGGATTTTGCCCACCCACGCGGCCGAACCCGAGGCCGCGCTGGACGCTGCACGGAGCGTCGCAGTTGAGGGGTTACCCGCCGTCGGGCCGTTCGCCATGGGCCCCGACACCGCGGTCGGGATCCTCGACGCTGACGCTGCGCTCGACCGGTTTCTCGACGTGCTGGTCGATCGCGACGTCTCGCCCTACGATCATCAGGAGGCCGCATTTCTCGAGCTCGCAGCGGGAAATCACCTCATCCTCGCCACGCCGACCGGCTCCGGCAAAAGCCTGGTCGCGACGTGCGCCCATGCGCTCGCCCTCGCCGCCGGGGAGCGCAGCGTCTACACCTCGCCCATCAAAGCCCTCGTCAGCGAAAAGTTCTTCGCGCTGTGCCGAGATTTCGGCGCCGAGCAGGTCGGGATGCTCACGGGGGACGCGTCGATCAACGCTGACGCGCCGATTCTCTGCTGCACGGCCGAGGTGCTCGCGCAGATGGCGTTGGCGCAGGGCAGCGATCTCGACCAGCACACCGTGATCATGGACGAGTTTCACTACTATGCCGACCGTGACCGTGGCATGGCCTGGCAGATTCCGCTGCTGCTGCTCGCGGACGCGCGCTTCGTGCTGTTGTCGGCGACGCTGGGCGACACCCGCGCCATCGAGCGAGACCTGGAGGAGCGCACGGGGCGCGAGGTCTCCGTGGTGCGCGGCGCCGAGCGGCCGGTGCCGCTGGAGTTTGAGTATCGGGATGAGGCGCTGCAGAGCGTCATCGAGGAGCTGATCGGTCGGGGGCGCGGACCCATCTATCTGGTGCAGTTTAGCCAACGCGAGGCGACCGCGCAGGCCGGCAACCTGATGAGCGTGAACGTGCTCGACAAGACCGCGAAACTGCGGATCTCTGAGGCGATTGGCGGCTTTCGCTTCGACTCGCCGTTTGGCAAGACCCTCTCGCGGCTCGTGCGTCACGGGATCGGGCTGCACCACGCCGGGCTCCTGCCGCGCTATCGCCTGCTGGTCGAGCGGCTCGCTGCCGAAGGGTTGCTCGCGCTCATCAGCGGCACGGACACGCTCGGGGTCGGCATCAACGTGCCGATTCGCACCGTCATGTTCGAGAAGCTCTGCAAGTTTGACGGCCTGGAGGTGCGGCATCTGCGGGTGCGGGAGTTTCTGCAGATCGCCGGGCGGGCAGGGCGCAAGGGGTTCGATGATGTGGGGTACGTCGTCGGTCTGGAGCCCGCCCACGTCATCGAGAATCGGCGTCTCGCCGCGAAGATGGTGCGGCTGGGCAAGAAGAACTACGCCAAGAAGCAGCCGCCGGAGCGTGGCTACAAACATTGGACAGCGCTGACCTTTGAGCTGCTGCGCGATGGCACGCCGGAGCCGCTGACACCTGTGTTTCAGGTCACGATTGGCATGATCGTCGCGCTGCTGCGGCGCCCAGATCCTGGTCGCCATGGTGGTTACGGTGCGGTGGTGGACCTGATTGACCGCAGCCACGGGACGGCCCACGAGAAGCGCGACCTGCGGCGGCACGCAGCGGCGGTGTTTCGGTCGCTGCGGCGCGCTGGGATCGTGGAGGTGTTGCCGGCCGAGGTCGATGCCGATGGGGACGTGATGTTGGCGCCGGAGGTGGTGCTGCACGACGAGCTGCAGGCCAACTTCCAGCTGCATCGCGCGCTGAGTCTGTTCCTGGTCGAGGCGCTGGAAGACCTCAATCCCGGCGATCCAGACGTGGCGGGCGCCGCGGAAGAGCATGCGCTGAACGTCCTGAGCCTCATCGAGTCCACCCTGGAGAACCCTCGCCCCATCCTCATGGCGCAGGTGCGCCGCGAGCGTGGGCGGTTGATTGGCGCCCTCAAGGCGGAGGGCGTGCCGTATGAGGAGCGGATGGAGAAGCTGGAGACCGTCACCTTTCCCAAGCCCAACGCGGAGTGGATCTACGGTCGGTTCAACACGTGGGCCGAAGGTCATCCGTGGGTGGACGCAGAGATCATCAGGCCGAAAGGCGTCGCCTGCGAGATGGTCTCCGAATGGCTGCCCTTCAACGATTACGTCCGAGACCTCGGGCTAGAGACGATCGAAGGCCAGCTGCTGCGCTATCTGAGCCAAGTCTACCGGACGCTCGTGCAGAGCGTGCCCGAGAGCGCCAAGACGGACGCGATCTTCGAGGTGCAGGGCTGGCTTCGGGCGACGCTGGCGCGGGTCGACAGCTCGCTGGTGCAGGCCTGGGAGGCGCTCAAGGAAGGCGAAGATGCTGGTCCCGTCGTGCCCGTGCACCATGCGCCGGTGGATCCGAGTCGCGATCGGCGCGCGTTCATGGCGCGGATTCGAGCCGAGCTGCACACCGTTGTGCGCGCGTTGTCGCGGCAAGCGTGGGAGGACGCCGCGGAGCTGCTGCGCGAGGGCACAAGCTGGGACGCGGGGCGCTTGCAGGCCGTGATCACGGCCATGACCGAAGAGCTCGGCGCGCTGCGCTTCGACGGCTACGCGCGGCTGGCGGACAAGACCACGCTGATCGACGACGGGCCCCGGCGGTGGCGGGTCGCGCAGACGTTGTGTGACGACGAGGGCGAGGAGACGTGGGCGCTGCGCGGGGTCATCGACCTGAGCACGTGGGACGCAGAGGCGGATGGACCGCTGGTGACGCTGATCGACGTCGGCACCTAGCGGCCGTCCCCGTGGGCCTCGATCATCGTTTCGTCCATGACGGTAGACCAGGCAGTCTCGCGA
>CALENB010000220.1 GCA_937910235.1 uncultured Myxococcales bacterium
CGGATCAAGTCTCGCGTATGCGGCCCCATATTGCCGTCGATCTTCACCGAGACGCCGAGGACGGTGCCCAGCGCGGCCTGCGCCCACTTGGCGAAGGTGTCCGGCGCGTTGACCATGTTCGGGCGAGTGGCGTTCGGGTTGACGGCCTGCTTGCCGCCCCGGTAGCCGATGCCCTGCGCCTGCGCCTTGGCCCCGCCTTGCAGCGCGCCGCTCTTGCCGAGCTCGTGCAGCATCTTCGCTCGGTGTTTGTCCTGCAGGGTGCCCGCGCTCATGGGATCCTCCGAAGTTCATCGTGTTCAGGATAGCGCGCAGCCAGTCTGTCGCGCCATCCTAGGGTTGCAGTGCAGGTTCGCCCAGCACCCAACGATCCAAAATCCGCGCCGCCGCGTGTTTGTCCACCACCGTCTTCAACCTGCGACCTCGCACGCCCAACAACCCGAGGTGGGCCTTGGCTTCGCGCGACGTGTTGGCTTCGTCGACGAGCCACACCGGCGCTGTCTGCGCCGCTTGCAGCGCGATGGCGAAGTTCCTGGCCAGGCGCGCGGAACAGTCGCGTGGATCGGGGGCCTCGGGTGGTAGGCCCACCACCCACAGCGCCCCTTTCAGCCGATCAAACTGGGCTTGCAGGCGCGCGATGTCCGTACGTGTGCCTTTGCGTACGAGCACCGAGTCGGCGAGCGCCATGCCGGTGTCGACATCGAGCACGGCGACGCCGATGCGCACACGGCCGATATCCAGCGCAACAGCGCGAAGCCCGCGTCGCTGCGCCATCGTCGGCTCCGGTAGCGCTTCAGCGGTCATCGTCGTCCTACCTTGTAAACAGCCAGACGCCACCGTACTTGCCATCGACCCGCGCTGCGGCGATTCTGCCGCGACGCTGGCCTGCGGATTGGAGATCATCGCCATGACAGACCTGACCACACATTCCAGCAGCCCCGTCGTCATCTACCGGACACGTGTGTGCCCGTACTGTGTCATGGCTGCCCGGTTCTTTGACCGCAAGGGCGTAGCCTATGAAGAGATCTACCTCGACGGCAAGCACGATGCCCGCGAGGCCCTTGAGGCACGGACCAACTGGCGAACCGTCCCGCAGATCTTCGTTGGCGACAACTTCGTCGGCGGGTTCATGGACGTCGCCGCGCTAGACCGCACCGGCGAGCTCGACGCGATGCTCGCGAAGGTCTCCGGGTGAGATGTAGACCCCTACCCAGTCGTGTCGTCGTCGCGGCGTCGATGCTGATGATCGTCGTCGGCAGCGCGGTGTCTTGTACTGGTGTGCGGACCCGTCGCACGGACCTGCGGGACGCGGTGCACGAGTACAATATCGCGGTCCGCTGGGGACACGTGCAGAAGGCGTCCACCTTCATCCCAGCCGCCAAACGGGCCGAGTTTGTGGTGCGAAAGCGCCAGGCGATGGCGCGCATGCAGATCCACGAGGTCTCGATTCGCAACGTTCGGTTGAAGGAGAACAACGAGGTCGCCGAGGTGCTCGTGCAGCTCTCGTTCTCCATCGGCGCCGATCCGATCATCCGCAATCATCTCGTCCAGCAACACTGGCGGTATCGTGACGCGCAGTGGCTGCTGATATCGCGCAGGCGGGTGGAATCGACGGCGACAGGGCGCGCGCCCCAGCCAGACGATCTGTACTGACTGTCCGTGCTGACTGTGCTGACTGTGCTGACTGTGCTGACTGTGCTGACTGTGCTGACTGTGCTGACACGTTGAGGTTGTGATGCGGGTGGTGAAGAAGTTCGGCGGTTCCTCCCTCCGGGACACGGCGAGCGTGCGGGCTGTGGCGGCGCATGTGGCGCGGGCCCACGAAGCTGGGCATGGGGTGGTGGTCGTCGTCTCGGCGATGGGAAAGACCACCGACGAGCTCATGGCGTTGGCCCACCAAGTCAGTCCACATCCGGATCGTCGCGAGCTCGACATGCTGCTGACGGCCGGAGAGCGGATCTCCATGGCGCTGCTCGCCATGGCGGTGCGAGACCTGGGGGTGCCGGCGACGTCGCTCACCGGCAGCCAGTGCGGGATCATCACCAACGACCGCCCCGGCGCGGCGCGGATCGTAGAAGTCCGGCCGTACCGGGTCGAGGACGCGTTGGACGCAGGTCACGTCGTGATCGTCGCCGGTTTTCAAGGTGTGAGCTATCGACGCGAGGTCACGACGCTGGGCCGCGGCGGCAGCGACACCACCGCGGTGGCGTTGGCAGCCGCGATCGGCGCCGAGGTCTGCGAGATCTACTCGGACGTCGACGGCGTCTACACCGCTGATCCACGCGTGATCCTGGGCGCGAAGCGGCTCAGCGCGCTCTCGCACGACGAGATGTTGGAGTTGGCGCGCGCCGGCGCCAAGGTCTTGGCTGAGGACGCAGTCGCCTGGGCGCGCCTCAACAACGTCGCGCTTTTTGTGCGCGCCGCCGACGGCCGACCCGGCGAGACGCTGGTGCGCGTCGACCCGCCTGAGGCCCACACCGGCGTCGTGGGTGTCGCCGCGCGGCCCGACGCGTGGCTCTGGCGCTACCCGGCTGCGCTGCGCAGCTTGGCGCTCGCTCGCCTGGGTTCGGCCGGCGTAGCGCCCCTGGTCGACACAACGATGCCGGCAGGCGACGCGCTGCTGCTCATCGCACGAGATGTGGCCGACGCGGTGGATGGTGCGTTCGCGACGCTCTGCGCCGACCTGAGCGAGCTGCTGAGCCCCGAGGCGATGCTCGCCCAGGGTACCCTCGTCAGCGTGGTCGGGACCGGGGTCGGGCGCGACCCGTCGCTCGCAGGCCGATTTGACGCGGCGCTGTCGCAGATCGCCCCGTTTGCGCCACGAATTAGCCAGGGCCTGATGCGTTCCGCCTTGGTCGAGCCCGGCTCGGCCACCCATGCCGTCGGCGCTCTCCATGCGGCGCTGATCACAGAGGCGCCCGCATGATCATCCCGACCCACCCTCGCAATCGGCCCCTGTTCATGGGCTATTTGGTGCCGATCTCTCTGGGGATGGCGCTGACCATCGGGTGCGCCGGCGCGGCGAAGCTGCCCGCCAAGGGCCCACAGACGGCCGAAGCCGTGTTAGCCAAAGCGCTCGCGCGGCCGCTGCCCACCAGCGTCCAGGGCATGAGTCGACTCGAAGCGTTCGTGGACGGCACCGCCAGCAAGGCCGACGTCGTGTTGCTCGTCGAGCGCCCGAATCGCGCGCAATTCAAAGCGTTGACCCCGACCCTGGACCTCGTCGCCGTGCTCAGCACGGACGGCAAGCGTTTCACGAGCTACGAACGCGGCGCCGCGAAGTGCTACGTCGGGGAGGCTTGTCCGAAGAACCTGGGGCGCCTCGTTCCGATCGCGTTGCCACCGCGGCAGCTCGTTGAGGCGGTGCTCGGGCGGCCGCCGCTCATCGACGCACAGAGCCAGAAACTGACCTGGGATGCGGACCGCGGCGCCTATCGCGTGTTGCGCGTGAGCGTCGATGGCCACTGGCAGCAAGAGCTGTGGGTGATGCCCCAGACCTACCGAATCCTCGCATCCGTGGTGCGCAAGGACGGCAAACGTGTGGCCTCGATCGCCTACGGGGCGCTCGAAAAACTCGGCCCCGCAGCGCCGCCGGCCATCATGCGACTCAAGCTGCCGGAGCGGAAGATCGACATGTCGCTGACGCTCCGCGACGTCACCCTGAACGAAGACATCGAAGACGAGGCATTTGCGTTGTCGTGCCCGGGCGGTACGGTACCCATCGAGTTGCCGTGTCGGTGACGCTGGAGGCGAACTCGATGCGTGAAAGCCCCTTATTCATCGTGATCGAGGGTATCGACGGCGCAGGCACGACCACGCAGGGCGATCGCCTGTGCGCGGCGCTGCGTCGATCGGGTCGCGCCGTGCACCGAACCCACGAGCCCTCCGATGGCGAGATCGGCCAGCTTGTGCGGCGCGCGCTGCGCCATGAGACGAAGAATCGCCTGAGCGCCCGGCAGGTGGCGCTGCTCTTCGCCGCGGATCGCCTCGATCACTGCCGCAACGAGATCGGCGTCGCCCTTGCGCGTGGTGACACGGTGGTCTGCGATCGCTATCTCGGCTCGTCGCTGACGTTTCAGGTCATCGACGGCGCTGGCGATTTCGACGCGGACTGGGTGCGCAGCTTGAATCAGCCGATCATCACGCCGGATCTGTCGCTGCTGATCGACGTTCCGGTGGAGGTCTCTCTCTCTCGCATCATCGCTCGCGGTAAGCCGATAGAGCGATTTGAGGTGGCCGAGACGCTGACGAAGGTGCGCGAGCGGTACCTGAAGGTGTTCACGGCGGAGACGGCGGGGCTCGGTGAGGTCCAGATCATCGATGGCACGCCCGATGCGCACACAGTGGCGTTTGAGGTGATCGGGCGCGTCATGGCGGTCGTCGATCGGCGTCGCAGCGCGCGTCCCGCGGGTGCGCGATGACCGGCCGAGCCAAAGATGGTCAGCCCACCTCGTTGCTCTCCGCCGCCGACGCCGCGCGTGCCGCGGAGTCGACCGTGGAGACCGCCGACTTTGGTGATCTGCTCGGACTCATCAACAGCGACGGATCCGACCCGTTGGCCGCCGCTGCCGCCGACGGTCAGGGAGAGCTCAGCCCGCGGCACCAGGTGACGGTGGCCAGCGACGAGGGTCCGGACACGGTCGGCGGGGCGACGTTCGTCGCGCTGCACAGCGGCGATGTCGTCACCGAGCACGACGAGACAATCAACCACATTGGGCCGAGCGGCGCTCCGGTGAGCGACGACCCAGACGCGACCGAGATGGAGCGGCATCCAGGGCGAACCAACGACATCGACCCTGCGCGCGTCGACGAGCGCGCCGCCCTCGGCGCGAAGATCCGCGCGCACCTGGACCGTGACGCCCCCGCCGCCACAGCGGATCCACTCATTGGCGCGCTGATCGGCGGGCGATTTGAGGTGGTGAGCAAGCTGGGCGCTGGTGGTATGGGAGCGGTCTATCGGGCACAGCAGCGCGGAATCGATCGGTCCGTCGCCATCAAGGTGCTGCTGCAAGAGCTGACGAGCAACGAGACCCTCATCCGTCGCTTCACGATCGAGGCGCTCGCCGTCTCTCGGTTGAAGCATCCAAACACCATCCAGATTTTCGACTTCGGCAAGACCGATCAAGGCAACCTCTACATCGCGATGGAGCTGCTCGAGGGCGAGACGCTGTTCGCGCGTCACGCCCGCGAGCGCCGTCTGCCCGTGCGCAAAGCTCTGCGGATTATCGAGCAGGTCGCCGCGTCGCTCGCAGAAGCGCACGGCAAAGGCATCATTCACCGCGATCTCAAGCCTGAGAACATCTTCCTGACACGTGTCGGGGACCACGACGATTTCGTGAAAGTGCTGGATTTTGGGGTCGCGAAGCTCCGAGATGGCACCGGCGACGGCAAGGGCACGCTGACGCAGGCCGGATCGATCTTCGGCACGCCGCGCTACATGAGCCCGGAGCAGGCGTCCGCGCGCCCGGTCGATGCCCGGTCCGACGTGTATGCGCTCGGCGTGATCCTCTACGAGCTGGTCGTCGGTCACGTGCCGTTTCGTAGCGACACGCCGCTGACGCTGCTGATCGCCCACGTCAACGACTTGCCGCAAGCCCCGAGCGCGGCGTGCCCGGACGTGGCGATCCCCTTGGAGGTCGAAGAGCTGATCCTGACGCTGCTCGAGAAGGCACCCGGCGACCGCGTGCAGTCGGCCGGTGAGCTGGCCCACATCTGCGCGGACTTGGCCGGCCGCCTGCCTGAGGCGTTCGACCGACCCGTGGATCTGTCTCAGGCCCAGGCGCTCGGCGTGGCGTTGAGCGCCCCGGAGACGGTTCACGTGCCCATGGCAGGCCTCTCCTCGGACACCGTGCACACCGAGGGGCCACGTACTGAGACCGATGCGCCAGCGCCCGCCACACGCCGACGCGTGGTCATGGCCGCGCTCCTCGTGGCTGCCGGGAGCTTCGCCGGTGGGTTGGTCTGGTTTCAGGGTTCGGACGCCCCTGGGTCGGGCGCCCAGGCTGCAGCGGGCACCGCTGAACACCCGCAAAACCGGGCCGCTGGCGCTGCCGCAGCGGGGGGCGCAGCGGTAGGGCACGGCGCCGCGATCACGGAGATTGACGCGGGACCGACGGCCGTTCGGGTCCAGATCACGACCGTGCCCCCTGGCGCGAACGTGCTGCGTGCGGGCTCGCCCGGCACCCTGCTCGGGACCAGCCCGCTCGCCTTGGAGCGACCGCGCGGGACGCAACTGGCCGTGCGTCTCGAGCGCGACGGCTACCAGTCCCAAGATCTCCGGCTGACGTTTGAGGAGACCACGACCGTCAAGATCGTGTTGCCGCGAGAGGTCGCAGCGGATGCGGGCGCAGCGGCTCCGATCGCGCCGCCCGCCGTCGCAAAGAAGCCAACGGGCACCGGTCGCCGTCGCACGATCAGCAAGAAGCCAACGCCCGCAACGAAGACGGCTCCGAAGCTCGCTCCGACGCCGGACAAGCCCAAGAAGCCGACGAAGCCCAGCACAGGGTTGGTGGGCGACTTGATGTAGCGGGAAGCCCTGCGAGGCTGGTTTTACAGGCTCTTGGCACAACGAAAGCCAATGCCTTCGTGTGGATCGGTGGCGCGCCACGTGAAGCCACGCTCGTCCGACCGACCTTCGCACGGCGCCACCGTCTTCGTGCCAGAGTTCTGGAAGAAGCTGCCACCACGCACAATGCGTTGCGCGCTCTCGTAGGGGCCTGGCAGCGCCGCCTTGGCGATCGGGAGCGACTCGTTCTTGTACACCGCGCAGATCGGCGATTCGCAGGGCAGGTAGCAGTTCGGCTTGCTGGACACATCACCGTCACCACAGGCGCACGAACCACACTCCGGTTTGCAGTTGGCGCGCGCCTTGCCTGAGTTCAGACACGCCACGCACGCTTGGCAGCTGTAGGGTTGGACCGGATCGCACGTGACCTGCCCGAGTCCGTCGCTGGCGGTCCATTCGTACGCGTTGCCGAACAGATCGAACACCGCCACGCCGCCCTCCGTCACTACATCGCCGCTGCTGCTGGTGACAGCCTTCGGTCGGTCGAGCTGGGTGCAGGCGTAGAGGTTGATGTTCTTGTCGCTGCACTTGCCCGGGTGGTCCTGGGGGCCCAGATCCCCGAACGGGTAGACCCGCTTGGTCGCGCTCGTCAACGCCGCGCCGCCCGCGACGCGCTCCCACTCGTACTCCGTTGGCAGCCGTTTGCCGACAAACGCGCAGTACTCCTGCGCCTGCAGCCAGCTCACCTGCACGACAGGGAAGTTGGCATACGTCGGGTTGGGCACCGTGCCGCCGCCCGCCGCCAGTTTTGCCCAGTAATTCGGGATGCCAGACGTATTATCGCCGGCGGGCTCAGAGCAGATCTCCATCTCCACGCAGTACCGATACTGCTCGATCGTGACCTCGTGCACGTCGAACTTGAACGCCGCCAGCTGCACCTTCAGGCTCGGGTAGCCGAGGTTGAACGTCTCGTTCGGCTTGCTCGTGCACGTCTCGTCGGTCGGAACGTTGCAGCCCTCGCGTCCCATGCCGAACTGAAAGGTCAGTCCGCTCGTGATGGAGGCCATCTGCGTCACCGCCGGCGCGGGTCGACCTTCAGCGCAGCCAAGCAACGCCATCAGGCTCACGACGACGAGCAGCGGCCGCGCGCCTGCATTGGTCCGTTGGAAACGCAGCATCATGGACCCTCACTGGCGTGTTCACCCATGGGGCGCAGGGTCTTCCCTTTGACACGGGCGACGCCCACGACGCGATCCGCCTTTGGGATGCCAGACCGGATGCCGTCCCAGATGATGAGCCCAAGTCCCGCCGCCACCGACGCGCCGCCCGCGCCGTAGCCGAGGTTCTGGTAGCCCTCAAAGACCTTGAACTTGGGCGATCCGGCGTACTGTAGCTCTGCCTGACCGCGCGACCAGATGCCACCGCCGATGCCCGCGAGGCCGCCCACCAACAACGGCCACCCCACGATCGCTCGCCATGATGAGGTGCTCTCCACCAGCTCCAGCACGTAGTTGATATGCAGTTCCTGCGCCTCGGGCACACTCACGATCTCCTCGATCGGGCCGTAGCCCGCCTTCTGGATGCTCACCTGATGGCGACCCGGCGGCACCTGAATCGTCCCGGAAAACGGCGTAATCGCCACGATCTTGCCGTTCACAGCGATCTTTGCGCCTCGGACATTGCACCAGAAGCTCAGCGCCGCGAGCTTGACGATCGGCTTCAGTGAAAACACCGCACGCACCTTGCCCGTCTCTGGCACGACGAGGTCTGCTTCAAGCGACGTGTGCCTCGCCAGCACCATCTTGAGCTTGTAGGTGCCGGGGCTGAGGTGGGTGACCAAGGGCGTGGAGCCAAGGATCTTGCCGCCCGGGAGCACCGCGACCGTCGCGCCGCTCGGATTGGTGCCGATCACCACCTCGGGCAGCGACTCGAAGGCGCGTTGGCGAAGCGTGCGCACCAAGTTGGTGACATCCGCTACGTTGGCCGGGCTCGTTCCCGCGTTCTGGCGGCGAAACTGGTCCAGGTAGCGCTGCAGCAATCGAACCGCGTCGCCGTATTTGGCGAGCTTCTCCATACATCGGCCCATGTTGTAGAGGTAGCCGGGCTTCGGGACATGGCTGAACGCACGCGCGAACGCGTCGTGGGCCTGCTGGTACTGGCCAGCGGCGTAGGCCTTGCGGCCAGCGGCTTCGAACGTGTCGGCCTGCATTTTGGGCGTCAGCGCCTGTGTGGTGGGCGCCGGCGCGACAGGTGGGGTCGTCGCCGCGGGTGCCCCAGACGGGGTCGGGACGTCAGCGTGAGCATAGGTCTGCGGCGCGAGGCTCATCGCGGTGACGGCGAGGCCTAGGAGCGCCCGATGTAACCGGAACGGGCGCGACAGGACGCCAAGCAACCGGCCAGCCCGCAGCGAGCGCGGCGGGCACGCAGATGACGGCGCAGCAGGAGCGGCGCGCTGGCGGACGACAGGCTGTTCTGGCATCGAGACGGACTCCACGGTCGGGCGTCTCCCCGAATAGCATGCGCCCAAGTGGCGTGTCGAGAGAGACGGGCCGCGGGCGCTGCGCTCAGCGGACAGTGGTGGAGATGATCGTGAGCTTCGCGCCGTTCCGGATGACGTCCAACGTCCGCGCCCCCGGCGCGACCGACCGCTTCATCCGCGTGCGCGGCATCTGCACCTCGTAGCGAATGCGTCGGACCTTGCCGGCGGTGAAGCCCAGCATCGTCAACCCGAAGCGTTTGCCGGTGGGCAGCGCGACGCCGCCCGCCTGGTTGAGATTCAACCGCAATGTCTGGTCTCGGATGAGCGCAAATTGGTTGTACTGGCCGAGGAATGGCCTGAATTCACGCTGCATGGCCGACAAACGCGGATCCATACGCGCGGTCGCGCCTTTGGAGGCTTCGATCACGCGCACAAGAAACACTGCGGACGGCGTCGCTGGTGCTGCCACGCTCCGCGCGCGTTTGGACGGCGCTGCGGCGGCTTTGGGTCGAACGGCCGCAGCTGTCGGCGGCGTCGCGCTGGCTGGGCCCGCCATCAAAAGCGCCAGCAGGCCGGCCAACAGGCCAACCCGCCGCACGACTGAGCCGTGGCTACGTGTTGCGCGTTCGGCGCTACCGCCGGTCCCAGCAATCTGGGTCGATTGGCTCATCCGGCTTCCCCCCCGTCCGGCTGCATGTGCCAGATGATCATCGTCTCGCCGGGCTCCTCGGCCCCCTCGATCAGCACCGTACCACCGTCGAGCTCCATGTCTTCAATGATCACGCTCGGCTCTCTCTCTGAGCGTAGCACCGCTTTGGCGACGGCCGTCTCGGCGTGGCCGGCGGCCGTCGGGAGCGCCCCGTTCGCGCCGGCTTGATCAACGAGCGCCTGTGTCGCGTCCGTGCGGCCTTGCGTGAGCACCACAGCAAAGAGCAGCGCCGCCATGGCGACGCCCCCGGCGACCCCAATTTGCCCCGCGTCGAAGTGGCGGGTCCAGCCGAAGAGCCGGCCCAGCAGCGTGGTTCGTGGCTCCGCTGCAGCGGCGCGGGCCGGCGCTGGGATCTTCGTCAGGACGCGGCCACGAACACGGCTCAAATCTGCGCTGACGGTCTGCTCGTCACCCAAGACGTGGCTCCGCAGCGCCAACGCCGCGAGGCGCAGATCATGCACAGCGACCTTGGCCGTGGCTTGCACCGCCACCAGCGCCTCGGCCTGCGCCAAGCTGTCGCCGGTCAACTCACCATCGGCGTAGGCCATCAACAGCATCTCTTGTTCTTCGGTCAGTGCCATCGCTGCCTCCTGTTGTGCGACGCGGATCGTCGCAAGCTGCTCGGCCACTCGCCACCTGATCGCCCGCCGCTGGTTGGCCGCTCACGCACGACGCGCCTCCTCCCGGTAGGGCTCCAGCTCGGCCTGGAGTTTCTTGCGGGCGTAGAACAGCCGGCTCATCACAGTGCCCTTCGGGATGCCCATCTCGTCGGCGATCTCCTGGTAAGAGTAGCCGTGCACATCACAGAGCAGCACACACTGCCGGTGGGTCTCCGACAAGGTCGCCAGCGCTGCGTCGAGGGCTTTGCCCATCCGGTTCAGCTCGGTTTCTTTCAGCGGCGACTGTCGACCAAACGTGCCGATCGACGGCACTTTGCCTTCGGACAGGTCGCCAGCGCCGATACGATCATCCAACTCACCTGCGCGCCTTGTTTTGCGCCGTCTCAGCTTGTCGATGCTGCCGTTCGCCGCGATACGACAGACCCAAGCCTTGAAGTTGCTGTCGGGCTGAAACGTGTCCAGCTTCGTCCAGGCCTTCAGAAACGTGTCCTGCACCAAGTCCATCGCGTCCGCCTCGTTTCGCGTATGGGACAGACAAATGCTGAATACCACACGCTTATAGCGATCAATGAGCTGACCAAACGCGTCACGGTCTCCCCCGAGCGAGGCTGTCACCAACTTGGCGTCTACCTGCTTTCTCTCGAGCTCGTCCGTCACGCGTACTCCCAGCCCACATCGTTGAACGATACGGCTCGTTGATTATTCACGCGCCCAGCCAAAAGATCGACCGGCCGCGAAAGACGCGCTTAAGCGCCTTCGCGGCCGGTGCCAATCCACGCTGAGGCCACGCTAGGCGAGCTCGGCCATCAGCAGGCCAGGGCTCTCGAGCAGGGTCTTCACCTGTTGCACAAAGGCAGCGCCGATATGGCCGTCGATCATGCGATGGTCAAAACTGCAGCTCATGTACATGCGCTCACGAATCACGATCTGGTCGTTGACGACCACCGGGCGCTTCTCGATCTTGTGCAAGCCGAGGATCGCGGTCTCCGGAGCGTTGATGATCGGGGTCGCGAACATGCCGCCGAGCTTGCCCAGGCTGGTGATCGTGAACGTGGAGCCGCTGAGCCGTGAGACTGGCAGCGCGCTGGTGCGTGCGCCCTCACCGACCTCGCCGAGCTCGTCCACCAGCGTGCGCATCGACTTCTTGTCGACATCGAACACCACCGGCACCAGCAGCCCGGCGTCCGTGGCCGCGGCGATGCCGAGGTGGTAGCTGCGCTTGAGCGTGATGGTGCCCGCGTCATAGTCGGTCCACGCGTTCAGCATCTCGAACTCGGGGTCTTTCAGCGCGGTGACGACGGCCTTCATCACGAAGGGCAGGTACGTCGTGCGCAGGCCCGCTTCGCGCAGGGCGCGCTTGAGCTTGCTGATCTCAGTGAAATCGACCTCGTCGACGTAGGTGAAGTGAGCGCTCTTGGCCTTGCTCGCGCGCATGTTGTCGCTGATGCGGCGACGCAGCCCGATGATCTTGCGGACCTCGTCGTCCGCGCTGACGACGATCGCGCGCGGCGCTGACGCTGGTTTTGCGGCGTTTTCGGCGGGTGCTTCCGAGGCTTGGGCGACCTGGGTGGCCCAGTTCTGCACGTCCTCGCGTGTCACTCGGCCATGGTCGCCGGTGCCGGCGATCCGACCGATATCGACTCCGAGCGTCCGGGCGAGCTTGCGCGTCGCAGGGGTCGCGCGGATGCGCTCATCGGCGGTCCGGGTCGCCGGCGCAGGCAGCGCCGCGACGACTTGCGGCGTGGCGATCGGTGTCGCCGCGGTCGGAGCGATCGGCACCGTGGTCGCGGTGGGTGCGCTCGGCGTGGGCGCTGGTTTCTCAGCGGCGGTCGGTGCGCTCGGCGCGGCGTCGGCGTCCCCGGCGGCGGTGATGGCGAGCACGACGGCGCCAACCGGCACAATATCGCCCTCTTCGAAGTAGCACTTAGCGACGACGCCCTTCCGCGGCGACGGGATCACCGCGGAGACCTTGTCGGTCAGCACCTCGAAAAGCGGCGTGTCTTCCTCGACAGCGTCGCCTTCCGCGACGAGCCACTTGACTAGCTCGCCTTCAACAACGCCTTCGCCGATGTCCGGCAGCTTGAACTCGAACGCCATGTCGTCTCTCCCAGTCGGCTGTGACGCCGCGTGTTCCGAACAGGTCGTGCACCCTATCCGTAGGTGGCTACGGTCCTCAACGCTGTAAGCACCCGGCCTGCGTCGGGCAGGTACGCGAACTCCAAGGTGTACGGGAAGGGCGTGTCGTAGCCCGTCACCCGTGTCACCGGCGCCTCTAGCCAGTCGAAGCAGTGCTCCATCACCAAGCTCGTGATCTCCGCGGCATACCCACACATGCGCGGCGCCTCGTTGGCCACCACGACACGTCCCGTCTTCTTCGCGCTGGCGACGATCGCCTCGAGATCGTAGGGCATCAGCGAACGCAGATCGACGAGCTCGACGTCGATGCCTTCCTGTTGCGCCAGCGCGGCAGCCTTCTCGCAGGTGTGCACCATCGCCCCATACGTCAGGATCGTCACGGCCGTGCCGTCGCCCGTCAGCTCGCGCGCAATCGCGGCCTTGCCGATCGGGACGGTGTAGTGGCCCTCCGGCACTTGGCCTTTGGGATGGGAGCCCCAGTTCTTACCGTGATCGGGACCCCGATAGACGCGCTTGGGCTCCAGCACCATCACGGGGTCGGGGCTCTCGAGCGCGCTGAGCAGCAGGCCCTTGGCGTCATACGGGTTACTCGGCGCGACGACGACGAGACCGGCGTGGTGCACAAAGAGCGATTCGGGAGATTGGCTGTGGTAGTGGCCGCCCCGAATACCGCCGCCCACCGGGGTGCGAATCACCACGGGGCACGGGTACTCTCCACCCGAACGGTACCGGAACTTTGCCAGCTCGTTCACGATCTGATCGTAGGCTGGGAAGATGAAGTCCGAGAACTGGATCTCCGCCACGGCCGTCACGCCGTACAGCGCCATGCCAATCGCGGCGCCGATGATCCCTGACTCGGCCAGCGGCGTATCGATGACACGATCCTCGCCGAACGCCGCTTGCAGCCCAACCGTCGCGCGAAAGACGCCGCCAAACTTACCGACGTCCTCGCCGAGCACCACGACGTTGTCGTCGGCTGCCATGGCGAGGTGCAGGGCGTTGTTGACCGCCTGGATGATATTCATCGTCGCCATCGGTTTGTCCTTTCATCTGCGCCCGAGGTGTCGGGCAGGGTGAGCGGTGGTGGTGCAGCGAAAACGCCGGATCGATGGGCGTCTGGGCGCCTAGCCTGCGCGATAGTCTGACTCACCGGAGGCCACGTGGGCGGTCATCGCGTTGAGCTGCGCGTCGAGGTGGGCAGGACGCTCCGCGAAGACGTCGTCGAAGACCGTGTCGAGGGCCGGGTGCGGTTTCGACTCGGCGATCGTGAGCGCCGCGATGATGCGTGCGCTGGAGGTGTCGACGCAGGCCTGCTCCTTGGTCTCGTCCCACAATCCCTTCGTCTCCAAGTAGGCGCGGAGGCGTTTGAGCGGGCATAACTCAGCCCAGAGCGCCTCTTCTTCGCGGCTGCGATAGCTGCTTGGATCGTCCGAGGTGCTGTGCGCGGCGATGCGGTACGTCTTGGCCTCGATGAGGGTTGGACCGTTGCCGGCGCGCGCCCAGTCCGCGGCGTCGCGGACCGCCTTGATGACCGCGAGCACGTCATTGCCGTCGACCAACACGCCGCGGATGCCGTATCCATGGGCGCGCAGCACGATGTGCGCCGCCGCCGTTGTCTTCTCAAACGGGGTCGAGATGGCGTATCCGTTGTTGCGGCAGAAGAAGATCGCAGGTGATTTCCAGACGCCGGCGAAGTTCAGGCCGACGTGGAAGTCGCCCTCGCTGGAGGTGCCCTCGCCGAAGAAGCAGATCGAGACGGCGTCGTGACCCATGAGCTTGGCGGCGTAGGCGCTGCCGGTGCACTGCGGGATCTGGGTGCCGACCGGGGAGGAGATCGAGACGATGTTCTGAGCGCGCGCGGTCCAGTGCACGGGCATCTGGCGGCCCTTTGCGGGGTCGTCGCAGTTGCCGACCATGTTGTCGACCCAGGCCTGAAAGGGCATGCCGCGCCACAACGCGATCCCGGGCTCACGGTACGCCGGGTAGAACCAGTCGCGGGCTTCCAGGGCGTAGGCCGGGCCGTAGGAGCAGGCTTCTTCGCCGGTGCACGCGAGGTAGAAGCCGAGGCGGCCCTGACGCTGCATCTTGATCATGCGGTCGTCGTACACACGCTGCGCCAACATGGCTTCGTAGAGCCTGATGAGGTCGGCCTCCGGGATCGTCGCGATGAACGCCGCGTCGACGACTGAGCCGTCTGGCGCCATGACCTGAAGCAGCTCGGTCGAGACGGTCGGTGCGCTCTGGAGGGTCGAGACGGTCGGAAGGGTGTGCGCGGCGGAGCTCATGCGGGCAGCCTCCTGGAGCGGACGATCCACACAAAATCGAGTGAAAACGGTCGGCCTGAAAAGCGGCGCAGAATCTATCACGGGATCCCAGATTCAGGGAAGGGTGGCGCTTGGCGCGAGGGGTTGCTCCTGACTGATGGCCTCGGCACTCTTGGTGCATGATCAACGGCCCGATTCGCCGCGTGCGCGTCATCCTCCCCAGCTCTCCCATCCCGAATCAGGCGGCCTTCGATGCGGGGCTGGATTGGCTGCGCGCCGAAGGCGTGACCTTGCTGGTGCCAGCCGCGCCGCCGCCCGGACCGCTGCCCTTTCTCGCTGGTCCAGACCTTGGACGCGCACAAGAGTTGGGGGGCGCCTTCGCCGTAGAAGACGTCGATGCGGTGTGGTGTGCCCGCGGTGGCAGCGGCGCGCAACGGACCTTGTCGGCGCTCGACGCCGTCGGGGCTTGGGCAGCGCGGGTTGAAGGCGCGCGCGACGAGACGATGCCGGGCCCGTCCGTGTCTGGCGGCGCGCTTGCCGGCGGCGCGCTGCCCGGCGGCGCAACGGTGGGCAGGGTGGACGATGAACCGCGCCGCCGCGCCCCCGGCCACGGCTCGACGACGGCCCGGCCCAGTCGGTTCGCGCAAGTGCGTCGCGCCGTGCCGCTCGTGGGGCTGAGCGACGCCACCGCGCTTCTGTTGGCGCGTCTGCACGACGACCGGCCCGGCGTGGCGATCCATGGTCCCGTGATCACGCAATTGACGCGTCTGGATGCTGCATCAGCGACCGCCCTCCGCGCTTGGCTCGCTGACCCGACGACCCTTCCCGTGCTGCGAGCGTCGCCAGCGCGCGTTCATGTCGCGGGGCGGGTCGAAGGCACCCTGGTGGCCGGGAATCTGGCTCTGTTGGCGTCTTGCTGTGGCACGCCGGAGCAACCCCGACTCGACGGCGCGGTGCTGCTGGTCGAGGAGATCGGCGAGCCGGCCTATCGGATCGACCGGATGATGGCGCAGCTCGCGCGCAGTGGCGCGCTGCATGGACTTCGGGGTCTCGCGCTGGGATCGTTTGAGCAGTGTACCCCGCCCGACGCCGCCGAGGCGTGCCTGGCTTGGTGGGCGCGCCGGCTCGATGTGCCGTGTCTCGGCGGTCTGCCCGTCGGGCATGGGTCGGCGTGTTGGCCCGTCGCCCTCGGCCTGCGCTACCTGCTCGCCGCCGAAGACGGGCTTCTGGCGCCACTTGAGAACGTCCACGCGTGGCTGCACCGCACAGCAGTCGCCGGAGATCGTCGGCACGGCGGCGCCGCGTGAGCCATCCCACCGCGTCCGATCGCCGCGCTGCCGGTGCGCTTCGCGACACCTCGGACGGCCTGCAATCCAAGCTCGAAAGCCGGCTGCTGCCGCTCATACGCGACGCCATCGACGCGGGCGTCGGCTCCGCGATGGGCCTCGGTGTTGTCACCACTGGCGGTGGACGTGCGATGTGCATCGCGGGCGCGACCCTGCGTTTCTCGGAGGAGCCGGCCTCACCGCGGGGTGGGAACGCGTCGTCGACGGCCCGGGCCGTCACGGCGAGCACGCTGTTTGATGTCGCCTCCCTGACCAAACCCATGGTCACCTCCACGCTGCTCGCCGGCGCCGTCGCCGAAGGGCGCTTGTCGCTCGAGCAGCGCCTCGATTCGGTGTTGCCCGCGGCGGTCGGCGCCGCCCTCGGTGACCGCACGCTCCGGTCGCTGCTCGGGCACACCTCTGGCGCGATCGCCTGGCACGACTTCTATGCGGAGACCCGGAAATTGGCCCTGGACGCGCGACCTGACGCGATGTTGACCGCGGTGTTGCGGCATCCGCTCAGCCGCACCGCCCAGCCGCCGACTGACGACTGCGCCGTGTATAGCGATCTTGGGTTCATCGCCCTCGGCCGCGCGTTGGAAGTGCACTTTGGCGCGCCCCTCGACGTGCTCTTTGCGCGCCGTGTCGCCGCGCCGTTGGGGCTGCAGGCACAGTTCCGACGCATCAGCCGGCGCGCGTCGGCGCCGCTCGATCCGCCCGACCGCGCGGTCGTCGCCACGGAGATTTGGCCGCCGAGGTGCCCCGATGGTCGACCTCTGCAAGGGGTGGTCCATGACGATAACTGCGCAGGTCTCGATGGCGTCGCTGGGCATGCCGGGTTGTTTGCCTCCCTCGACGACGTGCTGACTTGGGCACGCGCTTGGCTGCAGGCTGTGGCTGGCGAACAGACGGCGCTAGGCGCCCGTCTGCCAGCTTCGCTCGCGCGGGCGTGGGTCACTTCGACGGGCACTGGCGCCCCTGGACCGGGTAGCACGACCTGGCGGCTCGGCTTCGACACCCCGTCATCCGGGCAATCCAGCGCTGGCGCTAGGGTCAGCGACCGCGCGTTCGGTCACCTGGGGTTCACCGGTACGAGCGTGTGGATCGATCCCACTCGTGGCGCCGCCGTAGTCCTGCTCTCCAACCGCGTCCACCCCTCTCGCGCCGCGCACGCCCCGATCAAGGCGCTGCGACCGCGCGTGTACGATGCTGTTTGGGGCCTGCTCGATACGTAGCGCCGGTCGATTGACCGAGTTTGCGTCGCGCTGCTACGCTCCTCGTCGCTCGATGGTGGGAGGTTGTGACCGCTTTGGCCAAACGGATTCTCGACCGAGAAAGGGACCCGTCACCCACGCAGTCGAAGAAGTGGAACCTGCCAACTGCGCCCCGAATTCCTGGGCTCATTCACGTCTGGATTGTTGTCCGCTTGAGGAGATTCGGTGTCAGACGCCCGTCCCATCACCGATGTTACCGACTACGTCTGCGGCAGCTGCTGGGGCTCGTTCAATAGCGGCGCGCCCGGCGTCTCGATCGACGCCGACAGCGGCGAGCCCGGCGCGGTCGCGCGCATCAGGTGTCCACACTGCGGCCATATCCAGCTGGGCGGTCGATCGATCGTCGACGCGGTCAACGCCGCCACGGCCAGCGGCTTGGGTGCCGCGTCGGGCGGCTTCACGAGCGACGAACCGAACGCCGACGAGCGTGCGATGGTCAGCGTGACGGCGGCACCGGCGACGCCGGCACCGCAGACGCCGGCGGAGATAACCTCGCCCGAGCTGCCGGCGGCGGTCTTTGAGGAGACATCGCCCGCGATTGTGCCATCCGCAGCCTCGCGCCAGACGGCGGCCCACGGCTCCCCGCAGTCCGATTCAGCGGTGCGGCCAAGCGATGATGAGCTGTTCGCTGTCTTCGCCGCGACGCTCGACAACGCCACACACGGCGGCGTGGTCGGTCCGGCCGTCGTCAAACGCGGGGCAAGCGCGCCCTTCACAGCCGTGACGGTGGGTGACGCCGAGCTTGGTTTTGCCGATGGCTCGAGCGTGTCTGATCTGACTGATCCCGAAGCGGACCTCGACGCGATAGAGGCCGGTTTTGCGGCGGTGAATGCGGGGACAGACGCAGGCGTCACGGTCGACGGGAAGACGGAAAACGCCAACGCTGTGCACGATCCGTTGGCCGAGCAGAACGGCTTGTTCGACCTCGACCCGTTCGACCAGGACACAGGCGAGTTCGAGGCCGCCGAGATCGGTCAAGCCTTGCACGTGAGCGCACAGAACACGGCGCCACAGGCGCCGTCGCAGGCCGTAGAACCCGAGCCCACCGAATGGAAGCTGAAGGCGCCGCCTGGGTTGACGTACAATTTTCACAGTTTGGATGGTCTCGTGGGCTGGGTCGGCACGAAAGACCCCAACGCGATGCAGATCTCCATCGACAGCGAGACCTGGCGCCCTTTCGCGCCATTTCTGGACGCCGCGCGCGATGGTCTGACCGGGCGCCAATCCTGGGACATCGCCGGCGGCGCGCCGATTCATGTGCGACACGGCTCGATGCGGTCGGCGATGGACGACATCGCCGAGCTTGACGCGGTCGCCATGGCACAAGCCAGCTTGCGTCTCGCGCCGTCCTTGAGTTTTGGAGACGAGACCGACACGCAGGACGACGCGTCGACCGACGAGGATGACGCCATCGCGGACTTCGGACACGACGCGGCGGAGTCGGCGAGCGTGGCCGGCGCCAGCGGTGGCGCGGCGAGTCCAACGCGCGCCAAACCTGTCGATGACCTCACGCGGCCCGACAGCCACAGCTCGGACCGATTCCCAGCCGCGCCCGCCGCAGAGACGGCGCCGACCGCTGGTTCCGGGGCTGCTTCGACGCGATCACACCGTGCGACCGGCGCCCGCCCGATGCCCCAGAAGATCGCCCTTGAGAAGGAGAACTCTCGGTCTCCGCTCATCGTCATCGCTGTGGTGGTCGTGCTGATCGGCGCTGTAGCTGCCGCCCTGTTCGCCACGGGCAGGCTGTGATCGAGGCGCCGTAGCGACCGACGAACGCCGCAGCTGGCAGCACCACGTCCCGTACGCCCGGCGTCGCAGCGCCAATCGCGCACTTGCGCTCGTCGACAGACGGCCGCACGCTCTGCGCCGCCCAGACCGTCGCTGCCGCAGTCATCGGGTCCCTTTTTTTGAAGCTGTTGGAGCGCCCGTGCCCACCCATCGGACCCCGTTGTTGCCTCGCCTCGCGTGCCTCGCCCTGGTCGCGTCCTTCGTTGGCTGCGGTGGCGCTGCCGTCGCCAAGGTCACGCCCAAGGCCCAAGCCGCGGCGGCGTATGTCGATGGGCTCAAGAGCATGGCGTCGTCCAACTTCCTCGAGGCGCAGCAGGTGTTCACCGGCGTCCTGAAGATGCCCGCGTACCTGTCCGCCACCACCGTGGCGCGGCTGCGCTTCGCCGATTCGCTCTACGCGCAGTCCAAGTATGAAGAGGCGGTCCAGGTCTATCAGGGCTACGTTCGCCGGCACGACGGATCGGAGAACGTGCCGTACGCGCGGTTTCGCATTGCGCAGAGCTACTACCAGCTGGTGCCAACCGACTTCTGGTTGCTACCGCCGATCTTCGAGATGGACCTGAGCTCGGTCGAGCGGGCCCGCTACTATCTGGAGGCCTTCGTTCGGCGCTATCCCACGGCCGACTTCATCCCGAGCGTGCTGAAGATGCGGGATCGCTGCATTGCGCTGCAGATGGCACAACATCGGTACGTCGTGCGCTTTTACCGCGAGCGCAGCAAGCCCATGGGGATCATCTTCCGCAGTCACGAGCTGCTGCGTCGATTTCCGGTGCGCGGGCACACGCTGGCGGACTACGTGCCGCTGGCGGACGCTTATCGGTCGGTGACATGGCGTCGTCGCGAGATGGAGCTGCGCCGCGAGATCGCGCGCCGTTGGCCCGCCAAGCCGGAGGGGATCGCCGCTCGAGCGCGCGTCGCAGCGCTACGCAACGACATCGCGCAGCTCAAAGCGCAGGGTCGCAAGGACGCCGAGATGCCCCTGGAGCTCCCGCCGACCGCACACGAGCGGCCAGAGCGCTTGGCCGGGCCCGATGGCGTCAAGACCGGCGACGAACGCGGCGGGTACAAGCCCAAGACGCCGCAGGGCTAGGGACGCCCCAGAGCGCGGCTGTCGGTCCGTTATCCTTGCCTTTGTCTGGCCGCTGAGGTATCCGCGCGGCCCACGTTTAGTGGGACACCACGGCTGAACCCATTCGGCCATCGCACGTCCGGCGCGCACACAGTACGCGCTGGCGCTACGTCAACGCCCCACCGTCTCCCGACGCGGGCATCAAGGAGGGCCCCATGGCCAACAGCAAAAAAGGGACCAAGCAGGTCAATCCACCCACACCCAAGCAGCGCGTCTCCGCCGCTTTTGGTGGCAAGCGCGCGCTGGTCGACGAGATCACCGGCCTCATGGGCGACAGCACGCCTGAGCTCCGCAGCGCGCTGATGCAGGTGAGCAACGATCGCTTGATCAATCACCACCGCGCCACCAAGCGCATGGTCGCGAGTTTTGGCAGCAAGGACGGCCTCGTCGAGTCGATCATCGCGCTGCGCTTTCCCAAGGGCACGCCGGACGAAGGCTTCCGCGGCAAGCTGGAGGGCTACAGCCCGTGGCGCCTCGTCGACCTGCACCGCCAGACCAAGAACTGGGAAGTGAACCAGGCCAAGGCCGTCGCCAAGGCTGCGAAGCTCAAGGCTGTCAAAGCCAAGCGTCGCGCCAAGATCCGCGCCAAGAAGAAGGGCTAGCCCCCTGCGTGACTAGGTGGGCGGCTCATTCGCTGTCTCGCCGGTCTACCGATTCACAACGGCCGGTCGCTCGCGCGATCGGCCGTTGTTCGTTGTGAGCCGCCTTCATCCCCGCGCCAGCAGCGCCTGCCCTGTGTAGCTCTGCGGACAAGCCATGATGTCCTCTGGCGTCCCGACCGCCACAATCGCGCCACCAGCGTCCCCGCCCTCTGGGCCCAGATCGATGACGTGGTCGGCGATGCAGATCAGGTCCAGGTTGTGCTCGACCACCAGCACCGAGTTGCCCAGCTCCACGAGGTCTTGCAGCACCACCAGCAGCTTGCGCACATCCTCAAAATGCAGCCCAGTCGTCGGCTCATCCAGCACGTACAGCGTGTGGCCACGTTTGGCGCGTGACAGCTCTTTGGCCAGCTTCACCCGTTGCGCTTCGCCACCTGAGAGCGTCGGCGCGGGCTGACCCAAATGCAGGTAGCCGAGACCGACGCGCTGCAAGGTCGTCAAGACGCGGCCGATCTGTGGATGATTGCGAAACAGCTCCGCCGCCTCGTCGATGCTGGTGTCCAACAACTCGGAGATCGACAGGCCTTTGTAGCGCACCTGCAGCGTCGCCTCGTTGAAGCGGCGCCCTTCACAGACATCGCACGGCACATACACGTCGGCGAGGAAGTGCATCTCGATCTTCAGGACACCGTCGCCCTTGCAGTGCTCGCACCGGCCGCCTTTGACGTTGAAGGAGAAGCGTCCAGCCCCATATCCCGCCACTTTTGCGTCGGGGAGGCTCGCGTAGACGGTGCGGATCTTGTCCCAGAGCTTGGTGTACGTCGCCGGGTTCGAGCGGGGCGTGCGGCCAATGGGGCGTTGGTCGACCTCGATCACCTTGTCGATGGCCTCTAGCCCCGTGATCGCGCTGTGCTCGCCCACCTTCTTCTCGGAGCGATTGAGCGCGTTGGCGAGCGCGGGCAGCAGGGTGCCGTTGATCAGGGAGCTTTTGCCGGCGCCGCTGACGCCCGTGATCACGGTGAGGCAGCCCATCGGCAGGGCGACGTCGATGCCGCGGAGGTTGTTGGCGCTCGCGCCGGTGAGGGTGACCCAGCTGGTGGCGGGGCGGCGCGTGTCTCGGCTGGGCATGGTCCGTCGCCCTGCCAGCCAGTCGCCTGTCAGAGAGCGTGGGCTCGCCATGACCTGGGCAACCGTCCCCTCTGCGACCACCTCTCCGCCCCGAATGCCAGCGCCAGGGCCAAAATCGACGATGTGATCTGCGGCGCGGATCGTCTCCTCATCATGCTCGACGACGATCACCGAGTTCCCGATCGCGCGCAGGTGTTCGAGCGTCCGAAGCAAGCGGCGCGTATCACGGGGATGGAGGCCGATGGACGGTTCGTCGAGAATGTAGAGCACGCCGGTGAGCTCGCAGCCGACCTGCGAGGCCAGTCGGATCCGCTGTGATTCGCCACCGGACAGGGTCTGACCGTTGCGGCCCAAGCTGAGGTAGTCGAGGCCCACATCCGACAGGAAACCGAGCCGCGCGCGGATCTCTTTGACGAGCTCCGAGGCGATCGTTGCGGTGTTTCCGACGAGCTCAAGCGCGCTGAACCACGCGTTCAACTCCGACACCGGCATCTGCGACAGCTTCGGCAAGATCACGCCATTGAGTCGCACCGCCGCGCTCGCCTTGCAGATCCGCATGCCGTCACACTCAGGACAGATCTGCTCGACAAAAAACGCCCGGTAGTGCTCGCGCATCTGCGCGCTCGCCGTCTCCTTCCACCGTCGCTCGATCTGCGTGAGCGCGCCCTCAAACCGCATCGACCACTCACCCTTGCCGTTCTTGCCGTCAAGTTTGACGTTCACCTTCTTCGCCGCGCCATACATCAGGAGCTTGCGATCGCGGGGCGTTAGCGCGTCCCACGGCGTGTCGAGATCGACCTTGTAGTCGCGCTCCAACGCCTCCAGCAGGCGCCGGGTCCACGAGTTGTTCTCGACCTGCTTGGCCCACGGCGCGATGGCGCCCTCTCGCACGGTCAAGCTGCCGTCCGGCACCACGCGCTCGGGGTCGGCCTTCAGCGCGATGCCGAGGCCATTGCACGTCTGGCACGCGCCGAGCGGGGTGTTGAACGAGAAGCGCTGCGGCGTCAGCGGCGGATAGCTCACGTTGCAGGTGTCGCAGTACAGCGCCTCGGAGTAGGACTTCTCGACAAAGGCGAAATCGTCCGCGCGTTGGTCCGCGCCGAGCATCACCGCGGCCGCACACTGGCCCTTGCCCTCCTTGAGCGCGGTCTCGACGCTGTCTGTGAGCCGCAGCGTGTCGGCCTGCCGGATCACGACGCGATCGATGACGAGATCGACGTCGTGCTTGCGGTTCTTGTCGAGCGCCAGCTCAGCCGTCAGGCGCACGACCTCGCCATCGACCCGCGCGCGCAAATAGCCCCGTTTCATCGCGTCTGAGAAGGTGTCGGTGAAGGTGCCCTTGCGACCCCGCTCCAAGGGAGAGAGCACCAGCAGCCGCGTGCCCTCTGGGAGACTGTTGAGATCGGCGACGATCTGGGCGGGATCTTGGGTGCCCACCGCGGCGCCACAGGTGTGACAGTGCTGCTGGCCGGCGCGGGCGTACAGCACTCGGAGGTAGTCGTAGATCTCGGTGATCGTCCCGACCGTCGAGCGCGGGTTGCTGCCGGTGGTCTTCTGATCGATCGCGATCGTAGGTGAGAGACCGCGGATGTGATCGTAGAGCGGCTTGTCCATCTGGCCGAGGAACTGCCGCGCATAGGCCGACAGGCTCTCGACGTAGCGGCGTTGGCCTTCTGCGTACAGGGTGTCGAACGCGAGCGAGGACTTCCCCGACCCGCTGACCCCACAGAAGACGACGAGCTTTCCCTTCGGAATGTCGAGGTTTACACCCTTGAGATTGTGCTGCCGGGCTCCGCTGACAACCAGACGGTCGCCAACGTAGCGGCGGTCGTTCGCGCTCATCTTGATCTCCACGGTTGTCCGTTTATTCGCCGCCGGCGGCGTCGCCGCGATCCATGGCGGCCAACACGGCTCGCTCAAAAGCGCGCGCGTCATCGTTAAAGGCGGCGAGCGCGGCTGCGTCCAGATCCAACGCGAGCTGGCCGCGGCTCAGCACCACAGCGCGGTCGGCGATCGCGAGGGCGGACTCGGCGAGATGGCTGGCGACTAGGATGGCGCAGCCCTCGTCCCGACGAGCCTGAAGCAGCTGCCGCAACGCGAGCGCGGAGCGGATGTCGAGGCCCGTGTAGGGCTCGTCGAGCAGCAGCACTTGGGTCTGCGCCGCGAGCCCCAGACACAACGCTGCCTTCTGCCGCATCCCGCCCGACAACACGCGGGTTGGCCGCGCCAGGGCCCGACCGATCTGCAGGGCCTCCGCGTGGGTGCGCAGTCGCGCCAGCGTCGTGTCCGGGTCGAGGCCGCGCCAGCCGATCATCGCTTCCGCGTGCTCCAGCGCCGACAGGAACGGCGCAAGCGGCGGCGATTGCGCGACGTGCGCGAGCTTGGCCCGCGCCTTGTCGTCCTGCTCACCGAGCGTGTGGCCGTCGACCTTGACCGCGCCGCGATCGGCGATGAGCTCGCCGGAGAGGATGCGAATCAGCGTGCTTTTTCCGGCGCCGTTGGCGCCGAGCAGCACCGTGATCGTGCCCGGCGCCAGATCGAGGTCGATCCCGCGCAGGATAGGTTGATCGAGCCAAGATTTGTGCACCTGTCGTGCGGCGAGTGGGGCGTTCATAGGGGCGGGAGCGTGCCATGCGTCGCGCCGCGCAACAATCGCCGCGGCGGCACCACACCGGGGCGGCGTGTCGCGCAGTGCAACGCTCAGCCTAGCCCAGCGACGAGCAGCATCGCTGCGGCCAGCCCAAGTCGACCGGCCCACACGGCCACCGCGCGATGGCCAAGGCGCACCAGCAGGGCGGCGGTCACCGCGCCCCCGAGCAGCCCCGCCGCCGCGCCGCCCCACGCGCCGGAGGTCCAGCCCGCTGCGATCGCCGTGATCGCGGGCGTCGTCAACCGCAACGCGAGCGATCGTTCGGCCGCTCGCAGCGTATCGGACCGACCACCCAGCCACGCCGCTGCAGCGCTGAGCTCTGGGCCTGCCAGCAGCAGCCCGAGGCCGCGGGTGCCGGCGTACAACGTCGCCGCGAAGCAGAGGATCACCACGGATTCTGGTGCGGTTTTCGGGCCGACCGCCAAGGTAGCGGCGAGCGCGATCAACACGCTGACAAAGAGCGACGCCGGGTAACGTCGGACCCAGGCGCGGCCCAGAAACTGCACGCTGGTCTCCTGCGCGGCCAGCCACCTGGGCGGCTGTGGCGCCTCTTCGGCCAGGGCAAACGGCGTGGCGTGGGCCTGCTCGATGACCAACAACGCACGGTGCACCTGGGGCGCGAGCCGCGCGCAGCGGCGCCGCGCTGACAGCGCGCTGCCGACCAGGACGATCGCCGTCGCAGCCCAGGCGCGCTCCGCGCTCAACACCTGCGGCGCGGCGTTCCAGAGCGCCGTCAGCAGCGCTGCAGGGATCAGCCCAGCCAGAAAGGCGAGCGCTGGTGCATAGAGCAGCGGCGCGACCTCCGGCGGGCCAAAACCGACGCCGGCAGCCGCCCGCCAGGCACCCTGCGTACCTGCGGCGATCGTCGCCATGGCGGCGGCGAGCAACGTCATCGACGCGATCGCGGCGCCGAGGACGCCGCTGCTGAGCACGGCGGCGCCGCGCTGCGCCGCGACCGCGTCGAGGCCCAGGCTGAAGCTGGCGAGCAGAAAACCAGCTGGGACAGCCAGCAGCGTCGCGACGAGCAGCCAGGCCGACCGCACGGCGTCGCTGAAGATGGAGGCGCCGGTCTGGCCGAGAAAACGTCGGGTCACCGCGTGGGTCGGCGTGGTCAGGCCGCTGAGGAGCGCCACTGGCGCGGGCAGGGCGCCCAATCCGGCGAGCACGAGGGCGCGGTCGGCCCACAGCGCCGGCGCGGTGTCTTGGAGCCCCCACGCCGCCAGGGCCCCGTAAGATCCGGCCGCCAGCGCCCATCCAACCACGGCCAACGGCGATCGTGCGCGGTCGAGTTGGCGAGCGGCAGGCGCGGCGGGCATAGCGGACACGGTAGACTCCACAGCGGGTGGTGCCGAGAAAAAACTGGGCGATCCAAGGTGCCCGGTCGACCGTCGTTTGGAAAGCGAAGCGACGCGCGGCTGAAGTGGTTGCCAAGCCTCGTGCAAGGGCCGATGGTTCCACCACTGCTTTGTTCGCGAGGTCACCATGGCATTTGCCCAACGCCACCAGAACGTGCGCCTTCGAGACGACTCGCGTCTGCCCATCGCGCTGGGTGTCGCCGTCACCCTCAGCAGCGCGCTATGGGGCTGGTCGTTTGTGGTGGTGGCTGGGGTCGGGCTCGCGCTCACGGCGGTGGCGCTCAACGCACGACGACACCCGACGCCGGCGCTGCGCCGCACCGCGCTGTGGTTATCGTCGGCAGCGCTCGCGATCAGCCTGCTCCTGCGGCTGAGCTTCGTGTCGTGGGAAGATGAAGCGACCAAGACCGTGAGCTGGCACATCGTCGGCGAGGCCGGGGCGCAGGCCGCCGCCGCCATCGGTCAGAAGCGGGTCGAGCTGCGATTCCGGCTGCATCCAGGCTACGTCCAAGCCCTCTACTCGACGCCCCTGGCGAGCGCTTTGGCGGGCGGACCGGCGACGATGCCCGCCACGTTTGCGGTGACCCACACGGTGTGGGGGCTCACCGGCGTTCGGGTGACTTCGCTGGGGTCCCACGTCCTGTGCGCCAAGACGCAGTGCCCGCCCAACGCCGTGCCGGTGGCGGCTGCAGACGGCGGCTGGCAGGCCGGAAAGCAGGGGCCATCGCCCTGGCGCTGACGTCAGTGGACCGCGACCTCTGAGACTGCGCGTGCGGCTAGGACAGCCTCACGCTGCTCCGGCGAGACGGCTCCCCAGCCGGGTTCGTACGCGAAGACGTCGCGGGCCAGGCGCGAGCCGAACTGGCCATCGAGGATCTCGAACTTGTCGAGACCGACCAACCCCGGATGCGCCTCGCCGAGCGCGTGGCTCAGCGACAGCAGCTCGTAGCGAAACATAGCGATGTAGTTCGCGTAGCGGTTCGCTTTGTGGGTCGGATCCAGACCGCGCATCAGCCAAGGGTTCTGGGTCGCGACGCCCGCTGGACAGTGCCCGGTGTGGCACTTCTGCGCCTGAATGCAGCCGATCGAGAGCATCGCCTCGCGTGCCACGGCGAGCATGTCGCACCCGAGCGCGAGGGCGAGCATCGCGTCGGGCGGCAGGCCGAGCTTGCCGGAGCCGATCCACACGACGTTCTGTTGAATGCCACGCTCGCAAAAGATGCGATAAACCCGCGTGAAAGCGAGCTTCCAGGGCAGCGACACGTGATCGCTGAACACCAGAGGCGCCGCGCCGGTGCCGCCCTCTCCGCCATCGATCTGGATGTAGTCGACGCCGCGCTCTCCGCTCACCATGAGGTCGGCCAGCTCTTCGAAGAACTCGAGCTGCCCCACTGCCGTTTTGATACCGACCGGCAGGCCCGTCTCGGCGGCCAGCAGCTCGACGAAATCGAGCAAGCCGTTCGCGTCTGAAAACTGGGTGTGGGCGGCCGGGCTGAGCACGGTCTGGCCGACCGGAACGCCCCGAATCGCCGCGATCTCCGGCGTCACCTTCGCGCCCGGCAGCACGCCGCCCTTGCCCGGTTTGGCGCCTTGGCTGAGCTTGATCTCCAGCATACGCACGTCGTAGCGCGCGACGCGCTCCTTGAGCATGGCGAGGTCGAAGTTGCCCTGCGCGTCACGACAGCCAAAATACCCGGTGCCGATCTGCCAGATGAGCCCGCCGCCGTGGTCGTGGTGCGACGCGATGCCGCCTTCTCCCGTGTTGTGCAGCGAACCGGCGATGGCCGAGCCGCGATTGAGCGCTTCGACGGCCGACGCGGACAGGGAACCGAAGCTCATGGCCGACAGGTTGACGATCGAGTTCGGGCGAAAGGCGCGCGTTCGGCCCCGTGGCCCACCGACGATCTTGGCGCACGGTATGTTGAAGAGCGGCCCCGGAAAGCTGGCGCCGGCATAGGGGAAGGTGGCCTGCTTGAGGATCAGGTAGTTGTCGACGCGCTCGACTTCGTTGTCCGTGCCAAACCCAAACAGGTTGTTTTCCTGCTTCGAGCTCGCATAGATCCACCGACGCTGATCGCGCGAGAAGGGCAGCTCCTCGTCGTTGTTGGTGACGATGTACTGCCGCAGCTCCGGCCCGACCCGCTCGAGGAGGTAGCGGAGATGGCCGATGATCGGGTAGTTGTGGATGATCGCGTGCTTTTTCTGAAACACGTCACGGGCTACTATCGCGCTCACAACGAGGCCGATGCCACCGGCCATGAGCGCAGTCGTCGACAGGTCCATCATGATGTCCTCCTATGGAGATCGCAGCATGACACGGCCCACGCGTTGGCGGCTAGCAGGCTGGAGTTGCGGGGCCGTCGCGCTGGTCCATCACGCTGGTCCATCACGCTGGTCCATCACGCTGGGCCGGCCTGTGGTAGAACCGCGCCGCACCCAGAGGTTGTCATGGCCGAACTAAGCTACAGCACCGCGTTTCCGTCATTCGATCCCGCTGATCTGGCCCAGGCGCGTGGGCTGTTTCGGGTCCTGGATGAGCATGGCCGCGAGGTGGCCGTCGATGGTGACGAAGCGACTGGCCAGGCAGGCGTCGAGGACGAGGTGGCGCTCCGGATGTGGCGCAGCATGGTGCGGATTCGCGTCGTCGACGACCGGCTCCTGGCGCTGCAGCGACAGGGACGCATCGGCTTCTACGGCGCCGCGACAGGGCAAGAGGCCAGCGTGATCGCGGCTGCGGAGGCGATGGAGATCAGAGATTGGATTCACCCCGCGTTGCGCGAGGGCGGCATGGCGCTGCATCGTGGCTTCTCGCTGCGGACCTGGTTGTCACACTGCTTTGGCAACGCGGAAGATACCTGCACCAAGGGCCGCCAGATGCCGTGCCACTATGGTTCGCGCGCGCATGGTTACGTGACGCTCTCTTCGGTTATGACGACGCAGTTTCCCCAGGCGGTGGGCACCGCGTATGCGATGGCCTTGAAGCACCCCTCGCCCGATGATCGACCGATTTGTTTTGCTGCGATTGGGGATGGCGCCACCAGCGAGGGCGATTTTCACGTCGCGATGAACTTCGCCGGCGTCATGCGCCCGGGAGGCCGTGGGTTGCCGCTGATCCTGTTCTGCCAGAACAACCAGTGGGCGATCAGCACCCCGGGAAGCAAGCAATGTGCCGCTGAAACCCTGGCGATCAAGGCTGTCGGCTATGGCCTGGTCGGCGTGCGCGTGGACGGCAATGACGCGCTCGCCGTCCTCCGCGTGATGCGGGAGGCCGTCGCGCGGGCCCGTCGTGGCGAGCCGCCGGTGTTCATCGAAGCCGTGACGTATCGGGTTGGCGCGCACACCACGTCCGACGATCCGAGCCGCTACCGCGACGAGAGCGTGACCGAACGTTGGCGCGACCTGGACCCGATCGCCCGCTTGGAGGCGTGGTTAGGATCGCGCGGTGTGCTCTCAGCAGCAGACGTGGCCGACTGGCGGCAGGCGTGTGACACCGAGGTGCGCACGCTGCTCACGGAGGTCGAGGGCATCGCTCCGCCGGCGCTCCGCACGCTGTTTGAAGACGTCTACGCCGAGATGCCGGCTCACCTGGAGACGCAGTTTGCCGCTGCGTCGGCGCAAGCCAGCACGTCGGTTGGCCCGGCCTGAGAGCCGGCTGGGCGACCAGCCTCGACGCCCCCGCCGACCCGTGGGTCGCCCAGCTCGCGTCCTGGTTGTCGGCGCGCTGTGCATCGTGCAGCTGGTGGCTGCGCGCCCGGCCCGTGCGCACGACGGGGACCTCACGTTCCGCACCCTCGTCACGGCGCACACCCGCGTGCACTACCCAGCGCGGCTGCGGGTCTTTGCCCACCGCGTCGCTGAGACCGCGGAGGAGGCGATCCAGACGCTTCAGCCGTTGTTTGGCTATCGGCCGCCGCGTCGCATCGAGCTGACGATCGACGACTACGCCGACAGCGCCAATGGCTTCGCTGGCTCCTTCCCCTTTGATCACGTGCAAATCCGCGCGTGGCCGCCGGCGCCAGGCAGTGATCTCGCCGACAACGGCGACTGGCTCCGTGGGCTTGTGTTCCATGAGATCGCGCACATTTTGCATCTGGGCGACACGGGCGGCCTGTCCACGGTGATCAACAGGGTGTTTGGCCGCACGTGGCTACCCAACCAGTTCTTGCCCCGCTTCTGGGTCGAAGGCTTGGCGGTCTACGCGGAGACCCGTTATCCGGGACGCGACAAAGCCGTGCGCGGCGCCTCACCCGCTCACAGTCGCGGCGGGCGCGCTGAGGCGGCGCCCTACATGGCCCAGCTCCGCGGCGCGCTGCGCGATGGCACCTGGCCGAAGCTCCCGCAGCTCACCGGACCACCGCTCGTCTGGCCGCGCAGCTCGGGTTGGTATCTGTATGGCAGCTGGTTGCTGGACTATCAGGCCGGCGCGCATGGTCACAAGAAGCTCAAGCGCTTCATTCACAGCTACGGACGTCGCGCTGTGCCCTATGGCATCAACGTGCTGTATCGCCGGATCTACGGCCGATCCGCGCTGCGCATGTGGTCCGATGCGACCGCTGCGCTGCGGCGCCGGGTCGCCCTTGAGCGCCGTTTGCGCCGCCGCGGGCTGGTCCCGCCGCGGGCGGCGTCGGATCTGCCGCTCGCCGTCAGCACCCTCGGCAGCTCGGCCGGTGACGGCGACGCGACCCGGGCCACCGCCCTGCCGAAGGCGGTGACCCGACTGACCCACGATGGCGAGTGGCGGGGGCGTCTGCGCTGGCTCCCCGACGCTGCGCACGTCGTGTACGCCCGCGCGCCGGCCGACGCGCTCGCCCGAATCGAGCGCTTGAACATGGCGACCGGGCGGCGTGACGTGTTGTGGCGCTGCGAGGCGGACTGCGATGACGTCACCCCGTCGCCCGATGGCCGCTGGTTACTCTGGGTGGCCACACGGCCTGTCGGTCGCCTCTATCAACGTCGAGAGATCTTCGCCGCGCCGCTCGTCACGTCGCCGGCTGGCGTCGCGCGCTTGGGCTCGCCGATCCGGCTGGGTTTCGGGATGCGCGCCCGCGAGCTCGCGTTGTCGCCGTCAGGGCGCTGGCTGGTCTGGGTGGCCGTGGCGTCCGATGGGCTCACCGAGATCAGACGCCTCGATCTGCCCGCCACCCTCGCAGCCGTTCGTCGTGGCCAAGCGCCACCGCGTCCGATCCGCGTGATCCGCGCGCCGGGTCACGACGTGGTGCTCGGGACGCCCACGCTCGATGATCAGGGCACCCTCTACTGGACCGCCGGCGCGGGCGGACGGCGCCAGATCTGGCGGCAACGCTTCGGCGGCTCCTGGGTCGCTCAGCAGGCGCCAGCGCCGTTGGCACCGCGCGGCGTGGTCGGGGTCGCCGAGGTGGTCGGGTTCACGCCGCGGCCGGCGGCGGTGCGGTGGGCCAATGATCTGTCGTGGCGACGTGTGCGCGGCGATGCGGTGTTGTCGGCGGTGATCGAGCTCGGGTCCTTTCGGGACGCGGCGACCCTGCGGGTCAACTCCGAGGGCGCGCCGTGGCAGCTTAGCAGCTGGACCGATACGGGGGTGGTCTCCGCCGCGCTCAGCTCGCGCGGCGAAGTCGCGGCGCTCGCGGTCGGCGGTCGTGGTCGCGACGTGCTGCGCTGCGCCGCCGCCGACGTCGGGCCGCCGATGGCCGCGCCGCGCGCGCCGCTGGTGGCGCTCGCGCAGCTCCGATTTCAGCCGCGCCCCTTGCGCCTGACCGAGGGCCCCTACGAGGCCGTCAAACCGGCCTGGCCGCGCGCTTGGTCGCCGATCGTCCAGATCGCTGGCGGCGCGTCTGCGCTCACGCCGGACGCCACCACGCTCGGCTTTGAAGTTGACGCCCGCGATCCGCTGGAGACGCTGAGCTGGCACTTGCTCGCCCAGAGTGACCTCGCCTTCGCGTCGCCGCTGGTCGTCGCGACCTTCAATCTGGCGCGCTACGAGCCGTTGTGGAGCTTGACGATGGCCTGGGCCCGCGGCGCCGTCTGGGCATCGGGCGGTGGCACCTACGTTCGTGTCCCGATCTCGCAGTGGGTCACGCACCTCGGTGGCGCGTGGCGCTACCCGTTGGCGCGGGGCGGGTGGACGCTGTCGTGGGGCTGGCGTGGCGCGTTGCTGCGTCCGAGCGATGCACACGCCCGGTGGCTGCTCCAGAGCGTGCCCGAAGACCCGTTTGGCCCCGTGCCCTACCGACCCTTCTTGGGCCGCACCAGCAGCCTGAGCGTGGGGGTCGCCTACGATCGCAGCGAGCGGTATCCAGATTCGGCGGTCGAGGAGCGGCGCCACGGCATTGGGGTGACGCTCTTTGTCGACGACGCCCTGATCGGCAGTGAACTGCGCCAGAGCCACCTCGACGTTCAGGCGCGTTGGACCGCGTCGCTCGGACGCCACCGAGCGTTGGAGCTGCGCGGCAAGCTCGCCTGGGCAGCCACCTACGAGCCCAGCGCGCCGCCCTTTGCGCTCTCCGGACTGCCCGCGAGCGACGCCCAGTCGCTCCTGTTCTCCGGCGCCGCTGGTGACTTTGGCGTCGTGCGTGGTCTCGTCCTCGTCGACGTCCCCGGGCCGCGTTTCGCCGGTCCCGCGCTGGCCTGGGGCTCCGCGGCGCTGAACTTGCCATTGCCTGCGGTAGGCGCTGGCCTCGACCTGCTGCCGGTCTTTCTGGGTCGCACGTGGGTCAGCGTGTTTGTGGACGGCGCGCGGATCTGGTCCGGGCCGGAAGCACGGCTGCGCTATCAGCTGACCCGCGGCGGTTGGGCCGTGTCGGGCGGCGTGGAGATCGCCGCCCGGCTGGAGACGGGCTACATCGGGCAGGGCTCTGTGCGCCTTGGGTTCGCGGCCGCGTTTGGCGACATCACGTCGCAGCTCTGGTACGTGCGGCTGGGGCCCTAGCCGGTCCGCGTCGCAGGCTGATCGTCGTGATCCCGCACAGCTCACCCGCCGAAATGAAAGCTCAGCCCCGCGTCTGCCTGAAGCCCCGGCTGGAACCGGAGTTGGCCCTGGGCGGTCTGCGTGCGAAGCCGCCGGTCCGGGCCTTCGTAGAGGAAGCCACGCGCTTGCACAAAAAGCGTCACCCATGCCGACGCAGCCCAGTGCATGCCCGCGTCGGCGTGGGCGCCCAGCAGCACCGCGTCGTTGCGCGGACCCCCCCAAAACGTCGGTTCGATGCGGCTGATCATCGCACAGAACCCGGCGCCTAGGCGCAGCGCGAGCCGCGAATGCAGACGAAATGGCGTCGTCAGCGCGAAGCCGCCGACGTCGTCAGCCCGCGCCCCATCTGGCCAGTCGACCGTGGCCCGGTTGGCAAACACCTCCACGCCGAGCCAGCGTGGCCACACCTCCCAGCGCAGCACAGCGCCGGTGCCATAGCCGCCGTAAGCGCCATGCCAGGAGGTGCCATACGCGCCGACCGACCAGCTGCGATCCAACGCGGCCCGTGTCGTCGCGGCGACGGGTTGGCTCGGGGTGGCGGTCGCCGTCGCGGCTGGACTGAGGAGGGCGCCGCAGACGAGCACGAAGATCGGCAGGATGCGAGTAGCCGCGTGGGCGACGATGCCCGCTGGGCGCGGTGAGATGTGTGACATGAGGACTCCTGAGGTGGGTGACCAAGGAGTTCAACCCCGCCCGAGTCCCAAGGTGTTACCTCAAGATTCGGCAGCTGCCGGATCGACCTGGGATACGATGGCGATGCGTCCTCTCCAGTATGACAATCTGGGGATGAGGTCGTACGCTGCCGCCGACCCGCGGCGTGCGGCCGTGTGCGCTGCCGCTGTGTCCGAAGCTCGGCGTGGCAAGCTGCGCCTGGCCGCTTGCGTACGTGGGTCCGTCGCCCACCCTGATCTGCTGGAGGTTTCTCTGATGATGACGCTGATCTGCACCCGAACTTGAAGCGCTTGTCGCAAGGCGGTCGCCTTGCTGAAGGAACACAACATCCCGTTCACGTACCGCGAATACACCGAGGCGCCGTTGAGCCGCGTTGAGATTGAGGCCGCGCTCGCTGGGTTGGCCATGTCGGTTCAAGACGTGCTGCGCAAGCGCGACGCGAACAAGTACGGCTTCTCCGGCGCTGAGTCGGACGACGTGCTGCTCGACGCCATGGCGGCGAACCCGCGCATGCTGCAGCGCCCTATCGGTCTGTTTGCCGGTCGCGCCGAGCTGGGTCGACCACCGGAGAATCTGTTGCGTCTGGTCGGGGCGGGCGCCGCGTCATGATCGTGCCGCCGTCAGCCCCCGGCGCCGGAGGTCCGGCGCTCAACGACCGCGATATGAGCGTGTTGGCGCTGGCCCGCCTGTTGCGCGGCCGCGGTGACGCGGCGCAGGCCGTGCAGCTGCTCGACGCGACCTTGAGCCAGGCGCGTCTGCAGACGCCGGCGACCACCACGCTGTCGGCCGACGTCGCGTGGCTGCACCTCGAACGCGCCGGTTTGAGTCAAGACGCTGGTGATCTGACGTCGGCGGATCATCACGGGCTGCGCGGCGTGTTCCATTTTCAGCGGGCGGGGGACCGCGGTGGCCAAGCCGCTGCCGCCCTGCTGCTAGGAGATCTCGCCTGGCAGGGCGGAAATCCGGAGGCTGCGGCGCGGTGGTGGACACGCTGCCACGCGCTCGCGGACAACGTCGGCAACCCGATGCTCGGCGCGCGGGCGCTCGCGGCGCTGGCCTTGCTCGAGCTGTCGATGGCGCGCCCCGATCAAGCCGAGGCGATGCTCGCCGCCGCCGAACACCGCGCCCAGACCGATCTCGACGAGGCGCTCGCCGGCGAGGTGCTCGACACAGGCACTCGCGGCTTGCGGACTGAGGCGAGGGCCGAGACGCGCGTCGTCGAGGCCTCCGTCGCCTTGGTGCGCGCCCGCCAGGCGATTCGGGCGGGGCGATGGTCCGCTGCCCGTCTGCTGCTTGGCGCTGTCGCCGAAGTAGCGCAGCAGCAGGGCGCGCCGGGGCTCTACGTCGACGCGCTGCGCCTCGACGCTGTGGTCGCGCGACGCCAGGGCGATCCGCGCAGCGCCGCCGAAGGGCTCATCCTCGCGGCGGACGCGGCACGTGCGGCCGGCATGCTGCGGCTCGCCGCGCTTGTCGACACCGAGCGCGTGCTCGCGCTGGCTGACAACGAGGCCTGGCCGGAGGCTTTCGCCCTACAAAATCAGGCTCCGCCGCCGTCCATCGCCGCGCAGCCGGCCGTGCACGCCGCCCGCTTGGAGGCGTTCGCGGTGCTGTCCCTGCGCGCAGGCAACGCGATCGCCGCGGAGCGCTCGGCAGCTGAGGCCGAGGCCACCCGGCTCGCGGCCCACGACTTTGCTGGGAGCGCGCGCGCCACCGCGTTGCTCGCCGAGGCGCAGCTCGCCGGTGGAGACGTCGCGCTCGCCGCTGAGACCGCCGAGCGCGCGGCCGCAGCGGCGGTAAGCGCCGGCCGAATCGAC